>JANNCT010000061.1:0-30346 GCA_031386895.1 Polaromonas sp. | reverse complement strand
GCCAAGCTTAGGCCACTGCAAATGGCGCATGCAAAAAACCCTCTGAACCGTGCGCGTCCGCCCTGGGTGGCTGGCTCTACCAGCCTGTAGTGGGGATAGCGCTGCAAAAACCTGCGAATAGCGATGCGGCCTTCAAGCCTGGCCAGGCTCATGCCCGCGCATTGGTGAATACCCAGCTTCAAAGCAAGGTAACAGATGTTGCCGCGTTCAAGCAGCTCAAGCCGCTCAGCATTAAAACGTCGCGCTCTTCAAGCCAATCACGCGTTAGCTTCAGCGCATAGGTCTCCGAGGCAGTCAACATCGGCCTTGACAAGTTTGCGGGCAACATTTCGCAAATTACTTTCGCACCAGTTGCGCTACATTAGCTACCCACGGGGGTAACTTCTTTGCAACACAAATTCTCACTATTGCAGCACTTTTGTACACCGTCGCGCGTTCCAGGTTTGAGCGAGCTCCCAGGCATTCGCCCACGCGGCAATGGGTCTATCTTTGCCTGCGGAGGAGGATTTTTGCTGCCTTCGGGCTACAACATGCAGGACTGAAACGTGGACTACTCGGCCATTCTTATTCTTGCCTGCGTGTTCATTTCTCTAGAACGCCTGCTGCCGTTGCACTCGGGTCAGGGTATCTTGCGGCGAAACTGGGCAAAAGATCTTTTTTATCTTTTATTTAATGGATTTGTCGTTCGGGCAGGATCAACCCTTCTTTTTGGATCGGTCATTGCGGCATACAGAACCTATGTTGATCCGTCCGACACCGCCTGGGTTGCTCAGCAGCCAATCTGGCTACAAACAATTGCTGTGCTGGTGATAGCTGACATCGGGTACTACACCGCGCACCGCACATCGCATGCAATTCCATTTTTGTGGAAATTTCACTCTGTTCACCATAGTATTGAAGAAATGGATTGGCTGGCTACGCACCGTGTGCATCCCGTCGATCAAATCCTGTCCAATGCTTTGTCACTACTACCCATCTACTTCATCGGGTTTTCACCAGTTGCTGTCTTTATTTATCTGTCAATCTACCAGGCCCATGCACTGCTGGTGCATTCAAACGTGCGCATGAACTTTGGCCCGCTGAAGTACATCTTTGCATCTCCCGACTATCACCACTGGCATCATGCAAACCACCCCGAGGCATATGACCGCAACTTTGCCTCACAGCTTTCGATCATTGATGTGGTTGCACGCACGATGTTTTTGCCTAAGCACAAACCTAAAAAATATGGCTTGACAGAACCTATGCCAGCCTACTATCACCAACAGATGCTCTACCCACTGCGCGCAATCTTCAAGTCATGGTTCGGTTACAAAAGTTTCAAAGGGGACAAGAATGAACAAGAAACTTGAAGACAGCCTTGGCAAACTGGCAATGGTGCTGGTGTTTGGATACCTGACCGCCAAACAAACCGCCGCTGTTTTTGGCATTATTTCGAATAGTGCCGAAATTTATATGTGGCAACTCACGCTGACATCACTGATTTTTGGCACAACTTTTATGTTCATGGTGTTGTACTTCACCATGGCACGCTTGCCCCCAATAGACAGCGCCGCCGGGCTTGAGCCGCGAATAACCGCAATAACCGGCACATTTATCATGACGCTGCTGCTAATCCTACCCGCGGGCACGATTGGCGTGGAGTTGCGCGTGACCTCAACCGTGTTGATCATCATTGGCACGGTGTTGTCTATTTATTGCATTCGCCAATTGGGCAGGTCGTTCTCAATCATGGCAACGGCGCGCGAGCTGGTGACACAAGGCCCGTATAAAGTCATTCGCCACCCGCTCTACGGCGCTGAAGTCGTCACAATAATTGGCGTTGCAATAGGGCACTGGTCGCCCGGGGCAGCTTTGCTAGCGCTCGCTTGGTTGGCGTTACAAATTCGCCGGGCACAGAACGAAGAACGGGTATTGCGTGCCAGCTTCCCTGAATATGAAGCTTATGCGCGCCTTGTTCCGATGTTGCTGCCGGGGTTCATTTTGCCAAGGGGTGCGCGCACTTAAGCATGCGTTGTGTTCGGTTTTCAACAAAACAGTGAATCACACGTGATCTCGTCCAACTTGGGAGATCACCATTACCAAACCTGCAAGCGGTGCAGATCAAATTGAGGCCGCCAGAGCCAGCGTAAAAAATGCCGTCACGGCATACCAATTGCCTGCAGCGCAGTCTGCGCTGTTGCCACTGGAGCTTGGGCTTGGTTTGGAGCAGACGGCGCAGGCCCTCGATCGCTCAGAAGGGTCCACCTGCAAAATGCGCGCCAAGCACAGTGCCGATGCTGCCGGCCAGCGCCCAGCAGCCAAATCCAGGATAACGCCGGGTAGTCGAGCCAAAGCCACATCACATGCGGCGGGATTTGCGCGAGAAGGGTTTCTGCAAAGAGACCTTTAATGCGTTGGATTAACTCGAAAATCATCTGGCGGAGTCGCTCAAAGTGATTAAAACCCAACATGACTCCATCAAACGCAATGTTGCATTAACGCAAAGGCACTTTGGTGCATGGCGGGCTGACCAGATAAAAACCGCTGGCTTGTGCGCCCGAAGACTGTGCAATGCGCACCATCTGCGCGACTTGGTCTTCATCCACCAGGGCAAAGCTGGGCCCACAAGATGATGCACTTGCTGGGTCAGCACTTTCCGGGGAGTCTTCGTTCTACGATGCTGTGCTGGGCCAGATGAGCAGTAACATAAAGTTTCCATTTAAAAATGGGAGGGGGCGTTTACCCTTGTGAAATTTAGTCGCCAAAAGCTCAGCAATCGTGTAGACTGCAATTCTCTAAACTAATTCATCATATGTTTAGGGTAGTGCTGAGTAATGCGTAAGACGTACTAAATATGCAGAATGAGATTGTCGCTTAAGGTTTTCTAGACAGTAATTTTGTGTTTAGTACCTAGCTTACTTTTTTGTAATAACCAATCTGGAGTTTGTCATGAAAGTTATCAATTTTTCCAAGAAGCCGTCCGCCAAAGCAAAACAGCGCGGTCAAGGTATGTCTGAGTATATTATTGTTGTCGCGCTAATCGCAGTTGGTGCTATCGGCGTATTTACCGCGTTTGGCGGCACCATCAGGAGCCAAGTTGCAGGCATGGCAAACGAACTTTCGGGTAAAAGCGGTGCGGCCGATGTAACTGCCGCACAGGGCAGTGCTACAGCCGGAAGTACCGCTGCCGGTAAAGTTACCAACATGGGTACATACACGGGTCAAGCGGGCGGAACTACCGCAGTTGGTGCAACGACTGCGACGCCGTAACACTAGGCACTTGGTGGTATAGGCATTATTTTCGCAGGTGAGTACGACGAAAACTCACCTGCGAGAATTTAACTGCCAAAACAGTGTGATCCTCTGGTTTTTTAAATCCGAAACTTCCAAAGTGGGTTGTTGAGTTATATTGGTTTGAGTTAATACGTTGCCCAGTTACTGATGTCAGTGACTATTATTTGCAATACCTTAGACAATTTTAGTTGCCGGTAAATATGCTATGACTATTCTTGCTTACGTCGCTCCCGAACTGTTTTTTTCACGTGCGCAAACGGTGAAATATAAAAGGGCGCGTCCATCTAGGGGCGCAAAGCAGTCTGGGCAGGCTTTGATAGTAATACTAGCTTTTTCCATAATCCTGGGCGCTGGTTTGTTGTCTATTCACAATACTGCTAAGTTAGCTATTGCAAAGCGAGAATTAGTTAACGTAGCGGATGCGACGGCTTACAGCGGCGCAACAATCATTGCGCAAGGGCTTAATTACACGGCATCAACAAACCGGGCTATTTTGGCGAACAATGCTCTAATTGGGCAGATGACCGCAATTAGGTCAACGTTGGCGATGTCGGAATGGTATTGGAAGAATACCGGGCATTTCTGGAAGGCAGTGGCGGCAATGACCAGGATAATTCCGGTCTTCGGTGCTATAATGGCCGGTACCGCTCAGGTTTTTGGGACATTCTCGGAAAATTGGGCAAATCTTGGCATCCGCGGCGTACGAAAGCTGGCTGAAATATTGCACTACACAAGCTCGGTTGCCATCTCGTTGACTAACGGTGCCATATGGACTTCCCAACAGCTGCATCTTGCTGACAGCATAGTGGGATTTGCACCAAACATGGAAAAAATCGTCCGCGAGAGCGCCCTGGGCGCAACCATTGATCCGGCGTTGGCTGGAACGTTATTTGGGCCTGTCGCAACGGCAGGGTATCTGATCTTTAATTTCAAGGCGAAAGTTCGAGGATCTACGAAGACATTTAACACTCGTAACGCTGCAAAGGACGAATATTTAAACTACGTAACTGGAACCAACAGAAACGTTGCTACTCCCTTTTTTTTAGGAGCTCGCACTTTACTTCCTAACGCTATCGGTTTATGGGCAACCGCTGGTTGTGGCAAGTCACGCGAATTTGTGCAAGCAAAGCTGACTACGAAGCCACTTGGTCTAGGCGAAGTGCCGGATAAAGTTATTCGAGGCATTGAGGCCTTTGTCGGAGAGCTTGGTGGCCCAGCTATGGACAATACGCTGTGTATGTTTTCTAGAAACGGTGGTAGTGAACTAGTTCAGCTTGATGACGGAAAGATGGCTTGGGTCTCGATTGATGCAATGGCTTTTACAGTTCCGCGTGTCGATGAGATTTTGAGGTTTTTTGGCATTACCAACATATCCTTCACCCATCGTCCGATGGCCGGAGGAGGAGTCATGAGTTTCAGTGAGCCTAGGGCTCACGGTGACCGGACCCCGAGATCAGTTCGCGACTACAAAACATTTATAACGACGGACAATCCACAACAAGGTACAAAAGCGAACCCATACAAGAACATGGGACACCAAGTTGCACTACCTACCGACTGCGTTGAGGTGGTAAAGCCCGGTTTGAACCCAACAATGATCGCGATCAGCACAGACGGGCGAACGTCTGGTCAGTGCGCGGTACTTGCGTCTGGCACTGGAGACGCTGGCGTTAGCCAGGGTCTTTGGGCAAATCATCTTGAGGAAACGGCCAATAGAATCTTATCGGCAGATGAGGTTGATCAAACTGCCGGGGAGAGACTTCGCGCAGGTGTAACTGCGTCATTGGGTAATTTTGTCACTGGTTATGAGAAGTCACTCGAGACTATCCGCCCGTTTGAGGAGTACCCTGCACAAGCAGGCGCGGTGGCTCCACCGGGCAGAACGGGTAGCGTAAATTCGTCGACCGGAGCGATGCCGGACCAACAAGCTGTCACAGGTGCTGGCGCCAATTTTTTTAATTCCTCTTGGGCAAAAGGCTCTGCAAGCTACCAACGGGCTCGGGCATCAATAACAAGTGTACTTGTTCCAAAAATGTTTAATATTGATGTGAAGAAAGTACTGGCGGAGGCGCTAGCAGACGTTGTGATCTATAACGAGGACGGAACTAGCATAGGTAAAAATGCGAGGCAGTTTCTTAGGATGCTTACACTTGAAAGCGTAATCAACCTGCTGCAAATGGAGGTTTCTGAAGGGATAGAAAAGCCAAGTAGCGATAAATCAAATAGGTTTTTCAACGCGCTTGCAGACGGTTTGCCGCCATTTTTTTGGGATGTGCGAGTGACGGACAAAATTCAAGGCGCAACGCCTGGTGAAGAAACAGATTTGGTATCAACTGAAAAAAAGCCAGACAATTACAATGAGCGGCGATACAACCTTGGTCCGGTTGTTTACCTGCCCCTAACGCTGCCAATACCGAAGTTTTCCTTTGTTGGGGTCGCGGAGCCCGAACCTACCCAAGGTGGCGGATTGGCAGTTCTTGCTAACTTTGATGATCGCATCAAGCCTACACTTAAAGCGATGGGCAAGGCAAGAATATTTTTTCGCCAACCGTCTGATCAATGGATGAATCGCTACAAGGTCGTCGTAAACAAATCGTTGCTATTGCCTTACTGGCAAGTACGTAATGAAAGCTTAAGTTATGCGGAAAAATTGGGTTTATTTGCAATCGGCGGAATGACCGCTGCAGGTTACGGCGGCGAGAACGGCGGTCGTTGATCATGCATACAGCAAAACCCGTTATCAAATACCAGCAAGGCCAGGCCTACGCTGAGACACTAGTCAGTTTTACTGTTATTGCCATATTTCTCTTTGGAGCGCGCCATGTCTGGCAAAATGCCGAGTTTCAACAACTAGCCGTAGACGCGGTCCGTTTTGCTGCGTGGGAGCGGGTTGTATGGGAACCTGAAGACAACGGGGTTGAGAAGTTCGCATTGCACAAAGCAGACAATCAACTTGCAAAAGATGTCGTGCTGCGTCAGTTGTCGACGCCCGCTGCTTGGCGCAAGTTTCGTTCGGGTCTTCCAAGAAATGGCAATCCGGATGACAATCCAGACAGCACACCGAATACGAGGCGAGAATTATTGAGTGCGGCTGCAAAACTTTTCGTATCGTCTAGCGAAGATCCTAACAACATGGTTAAGGTCTCAACTACCAGTGGGTGGAAGAATCCAGATCAAAAGTGGCGAGGCGTAGATCCAACTGACAAGGTGCTTACGTCACTTGCTCTTGACCAGGAGACATGGCGCACTGTGGAATTGGAATTAACAAGTTTATTTTCGAGTGAACCAGGCGAAAAGCGTTTTGGTTTCACACTTCCCGCTGTAGCAACAAAGAAGCATCTGACGTTGATCACCAACAGCTGGGCAGCGTCACCACCGTTAATGTTTGTCCGTGACAGGCAACTGTTACCGCTGTCCACCGGAGATGAAGTGTCTGGAACTCCGCCAAACCTGCTTGCCTATGGTGGTCGCTCAGTAACTTCAAACGCAGAGACTTCGGATTTTCTTGGCTTGGTTCCACTTTGGAGTTTAGTTGGTGGTGAAAGGGGTTTTGGAGGGCAATATATAGTTAATTCACTTGGGTTGTCTGCGTCGGCTTCGAATGAAATAATTGGTACAGCCGGGTCGAGCTACCAACCCGATTTAGCAAACCCTTTAAGTTGGGCGCCGGTTTCGCCTCAGTTACAGCAATCAGAATATTTCAACAGTAATGCAGTTTCAAATTGGCATCACCGTCATACATTCGTAATCGCTAACACTGCTGCTCATGCTGGTGAGCCAGGAACCAAAGCTCAAAACAGCAATATTGGAAAACTGAAGTATCGCGCACTCAGCCCTCGCAACCCAATTGATACTTATTTTTCACGTTAAAAACACTGATTGAATTAGCTCAAATCTAATTTTGTGTTGGTTTTGTTTGTCAAAGGTCATTTGATGCAGTTGGTTAAAGTATCCGTATTAATTTTTCTGTTTATCTGCACAGGCGCAAGAGCTGTCAGTTTTGACAATGCCCCAGACTTATTAACGGGTTTGCCACCCAATACAAAGCTGACCAAGCTGGGCGACGAGATTTACTTAAACGGTATGCGTGCAGAAATCATCGGGATCGCGGTGCCAGCTTCGATCAAAGACACTGCAGTTTTTTTTGCAAATCGATGGGCTTTAGAGGGTTGGAAAGTAAGCGTGGAACGTGCTGGTGACCTAGTGCTTGTTATGTCTGGTAATGGTGTATACCAGCGAGTTGCATCGCTAAATAAAACCGGCGATACGAGTACTGAGGGTTCGCTAAGCTTGACCGATATTCCTTTGCAACTCAAGAACGGGGGTGGCGCAAGTCTACCTGTTGGTGAGCATTTATTGAAGCCAATGAACACTTCAATATTGAACGAAATTCGGATCCGGGACCAAATGGGCGAAACGATTTTTACTACAATGATAAATAGTTATAGTGTTGAACAAAATGCAGCGTTTTACCAGGAGCGAATGGTGGAACTGGCTTGGAAGGAGACCAGGCATAAAACTGTTGAAGCGGGGAAAAGCGCCATTTTGATCTTTGCCAAGGCCAAAAAGCAGGCAGTCTTTACGATAATGAAACAAGATCAGAAAACGCTCGTTACTGTTAATTGGACCAGTCAATAAATCAGTATGAAAGTCATCTGTTTGAGGACTCTACATAAGATCAACTGTTTTCGTTTCAGAGAACATGGGCAGGCGACGGTCGAATATGTTATCGTGTGTTCACTTGCAGCCATGATGTTCATAGTTCCGTTTAAGGGTAAGCGCTTGTATGTTTGGGTAGTCGACGCATTAGATGTTATGTACTACGGTTATGTTAACGGGTTAAGCGTTTATGCTTTTCCATTTTAGGAAACGAGGCAGCAGTATGTATTTTAGAATATCGCCGTCCCGACAAAGTGGTGGTTCAATAGTAGAAGCCATAATAGCCATTCCCCTAGTTGTTGTTGCGTGTTTGCTGACATTACAAATGATGCTGCTGTACCGGGCGAAAATTTCCTTAAATTTTGCAACCCAGGAAGCGGCTCGAATAGGCGCCATGAGCAACGGGCGGGTTGTGCCGCGTTTTCTGACTGACGTTACCCAATTCAGTGCAGTGTTTCGAAACAAGAAGACATGTACAAATAGTACCGGTGCTGATACAACTCCGACGGCGGTGGGAGGGTGCCCGTCTGAAAGGCCGGAGTTGACACAGGTAAATCTTGCGGGAGCAAACACGGCTGCGGACGGTGCGCAACCAGATGGCGATCAGTTTGCGGAAGGGCCAGTGGATGATAGAGCTGCGGCGCCAGCGGCGGTACCCACTGCAGCGGATGCGGCTGCGGCTCGCGGTGGAAATTCGTCTGTTGCTAAAGATTTTCTTAAAGGACTGGGTCGCGGAATGATGCGATATGGGGACAGCTCCGTGCTTCAAGGTTTTATCATGGGTATTACGCCACTTTACACTTCAGGTATAAAATTTTCCGATGTTGCAAAAGCGCAAGTCAATGCCTACGGTGACGCAATGATGAACTCGTGTATTATTTACCATAGTCCTACGCAGGCAGCATTTCTTGACTTTGGCTTTATAGAAATTGATGGTCCTGACAGTTTGGCGTTGCAAATACCTAACGATTTGCTGCGCTACCGTGTGCCTGGTAGTCTGGATCCAGCGGGTAGGCACATTGGGTACTACAAGAAAAAAGGAAAGTACTTGTCTGATGAGGAGCCAGGCCTGCGAGGATCAACGTCGAGTATGTCGGTGCAAGATGCAACCCTGCTTTCGATTGAAATCAAATATAGTTATGCTCTGGATGTTCCAATAGCACGTGACATCTTGGTCGGGCTAGCTAAACTAACCGGCGGGCTTACAGCTAATGAACGTAAAATGGGGAGGGCATTTAACGCGGGCAGTCTTGACAAATATCGCTGGCCAATGTCGGGTTTCGCAACCTATCGCATGCAGACTCCGGTGCATTGGCATATATTTTATCCATTTGGCGATATGTCCAACGTTAGGAGTACTAAAATCGAAGCATTTGATGCAATTCAATTGTTGTACGACACCGTCATCGACAAAGTCAACGACTCTTTCGATCCGGCTGAGCCTCAGATCGGCTTTTGTCCGGGATTGGTATTAGACGCGGCGAGGGCTGGCAGCGAGCCGTCATGGTTTGGTGAAGACTATGACACCAAAAGGTATTGATCTGCAAATCTCTTTGATTCTTTGAATTTCATTCAGCTATATTTTCCTAGTGAGTACTTAACTATGAGCCTTAAATCCGGACTTCAACGTGTAAAAAAATTGTGGCCTATTGGGTTGATTCTTGTGATGACTGGGTTAGCGGTTTGGACTGCAAGTCGTTATTTAACAGGTCGTACTGCGGAGGTTGAAGAACGCCTTTCGGATCAGGCCGCCAAGTCGTTGGTTGCCGTGGTGGTGCCTTCGCGCAATTTGCAGGCCGGTGAAGAGTTAAACCTCAACGTCCTTGTGACCCGTTCGATTCCCCGCGTATACGTAAACCAGGATGCAATCACGCAGGACACCCTAGATGCTTTCCTCGGTAAAAAATTGACTCGTGGTGTAAGCATGGGAACTCCGCTACTTCAGTCATTTGTTGCATCCTATGAGTTCAAGCCGTTTTCAACGAGCCTCGAAGCCGGAACTCGCGCAATCACATTGCCGGTCGACGAAATTAATTCGGTATCGGGCATGCTTACGGCTGGTGACAAGATCGATATTCTCGTGATGACTCAAACGGCGTCGACGTCTGATGCTGGGAAGACTGAGATGCAGCTGCTGCCGCTACTCGAAGGCATCACGGTTCGTGCGACCGGAACAACTACCCAACGTGACGTGAGTGCACAAGCGGAGCTGGGTAATGGTCGCCAAGCGGGCTCGCGTGGTGGCAGCTACAACACGGTAACAATTGCGGTCCCGCCCCGTGATGCGCAACGTGTGGTGCTTGCGCAGCAGGTAGGCCGAATTATTGCTCTGCTTCGACGCCCGGATGATGCTGCACTTTACGGTGAGCGCTTGTCAACATCTGATGTGTTTGGAATTAAGGCTGCCCTTCCAAAGAAAGATTTAGACACTATCTCCTACATCATTGGTGGCTCGTTTACGACGGGAAGTCAGGGAATGCGGGCGGCGGCCGGGCAGGACGCCTCTGATGCTGCGGGAGGCGACGCTCTTAAGAAATTGATGGCCACGATGGGGGGTGGTCGGCAACGAGAGTAAGAGTAAACAACTGGTCACAAAAAATATAGGCCAGGGTTTGAAAGAGCACTGGTAACAAGTCTAATTATTCATAATAACGGAATTCCATGTCATTCTTTTGTAGTTACTACGGTTTGTATTCTGAGCATAAAAATTATCCGACCAGTTTTCTAGCTCACAGGCGACTTTGTGGTTCCGTATTTAATTCATGCGGTGCTTTGATTCTATTTTTTGTTTTCTCTATTTCGTTTCCTACGTTTGCGGGTCCTCCCACGGCGATCAAAATACCAGTCAAAGACGCGTCAGTTTTGCGCTGTGCAGATTCTACAAGTGCTGCTAATGCCGATTGTCAATCGGAAAGCGTTAGGAATATTACTGCGCCTGACGGTGGGTCGATGTCTAACGCGCTAGTACAGGGTTCCGCTAAATTGCGCGACAGCAAGGTGATAGTGAATTCTTTGCAGGCTGTCATTGCGCAGGGACTTACGATGTATGCTGGCGAGGTCGTTGTGCTAAGTGTTGGAGCGATTGACCGCGTCGCTTTGGGAAATGGGAAGGTTGCATCTTCTACTGTGCTTGACAAAAATCGCTTACTAGTCATTGCACAGGATGTTGGCGACACTAATATTTTGTTGTGGGACAAGACAAAGCTAATCGGAGATATTCGCCTGCGAGTTACCGCGCAAAACCTTGAGCGTATTAAAGTGGAAGCCCGTAATCTGTTGTCTGAAATTCCTGGATTGAAAATTAGCAATGTGGGTGACCGAATTTTTATTGAGGGCAGTGACTTAACTGAGATTGATCTTGGGCGCGTCAAGGCGTTGGCTTCTCAGTATCCGGGAATCATTGACCGAACCGTTGGAAGATTTCGCGCGGCAGCTGCTACCATCGCTGATCCTTCCGCAATGATCATGTTGGATTTGTATTTTGTTGAATTTAAAAAGTCATATTTGCAAAATTTGGGTGTCAGTTGGCAAAAGTCGTTCAGTGGCTTTAATTTCGGCGTGTATGGAGAGGCAACCGATGGGCCACTTTTGCTCCGACCCGGCGTCGGCGCTTCAAACCAATCAACGTTGCCTACTGGTCGCGTTTATGGCCTCAGCACTGCGGCTAATGTTGCATTCAGCCTGCCGGCGACCATTAACATGGCAGTCGATTCGGGAGATGCAGTTTTGCTCGCAGCGCCGAAGATTGCATCGCGCAGTGGAGGGAAGGCTAAATTTATAGCGGGTGGCGAGATTCCACTTCCCAGCAGCAGTCAACAAGGTTCGAATGTAAGTTTTAAGTCCTACGGTATTCTTCTTGAAGTAGAGCCTCACCTCAACGGCGATGGTAGCGTTAGCGGGGTTGTGCACGCGGAAGTAAGTGCGGTTGATCCAGCCATCACGGTAGCTGGCATTCCAGCGTTCCTGACACGCCGTACAGAGGCGGATTTTTATTCAAAAAGCGGCGAGGCTGTTGTGTTGTCCGGCCTATACAGTCAGGAAATGTCTAAATCGACTGACAAGGTGCCTTTCTTAGGCGACATTCCTTTGATGGGTGCGCTGTTTTCGAGCAGTAATGAGGCGCGGAGAAGCTCTGAATTAGTTGTTTTTATCGTTCCGCGTGTCCATTCAACAATTAGCGAAAAGGTGCTGGCGAACACACGTCTGTTAATGGAGGAGCAAAGTAAAAAGTTCAATCAAAATGAATCTGATGTTTTGACAAAATTGAAGCCGTCCTCTGCGCTTTGGGATAAATATTTATCTGATGGTGAGGCAGTCGGGAGGTCTCGGGTGGACGTTGAGCAGCCATTGGTTGTTCCGGAGCGAGTGCCGAAGAATTAGCGGGAAAGTATGGTGTTGACTGAGTAAATACATGTACTCAGTTTGTGTAATCAGAAGTACGTAATTTATTAAAGAGTTGCTTTTGCAACGGTTTTTTTAGCCCTGTTTTTTATATGGAAACGTTGGATTCTGTTTGAGCGGCTACGCTTAAGTCATGAATTAGCTAGCAAGCCGTATTTGGCTTTTAGTGGAAGAAGTTGTGCTGTTTCTCGTTTTTTTCAGATCCAATTGTTTAACGTTAATTTCGGCAGGGGCTTCACGTTGCAGCGTTTCTTATCAGTTTTTATCATAGTTGGTCGTATTACAACTAGAGCTTGTTACATCCGCCTTCGCGGGGGGCACAGGTTAACTTGGGTCGCATGCTCTTGGCGAGTTACATACTCGCTGTGTGGGTGCCTTCCCAGATTAGTTTGAACCAAAGGTTTTTGTTAAACCCGCGGAAAATGTTTGCTAATGTAGCTGCCAATAATATTATTTATTAATTCTGTGCTTTATGTACAACCTCACGACCTATTTAAACGACGAAGTAATCCACGAACTTGACATTCAGAAAGATGTAGTAGTTATCGGAAAGTCGAGTGATGCCGATGTTTGCCTGCGAGGATGGAATGTTAGCAAAGCGCATGCTCGGTTGGTTATTTACGAAAATGATGTTTTCATCGAGGATTCAGGCAGCTTGTTCGGAATCGTTGTAAATGATGCGCGCGTTGTTCGGCACGGCCCGATCACCAACTCTGATGTCATCCGAATTGGGAGTTATACGCTTTCCATCATATGGATTGCGGATCCGAGTAAAATTGATCGGGTTGCTGGTACTGCCTCTAACGTGCTGGCTGAAGTGACAGCTTCCGTTGCAAATGAGACAGCGAAGGACATTGGCGTCCTAACCGTATCTCGAGTGCCCGGCCCCGATTTAGCGCCGATTGCAGTGCAAGTTTCTGTTGACAGTGCGGATCGTAAAAACAACAAGAAACTTCTACATGATCGAGCAAAAGGTCGTTCAATCAACGATTTAGCGTTCGATAAATGGCGCCGATCGATTCATGCAGCTGTGTTAACTGAAATGGATACTCGGCGCGTTGACGTAAACCGGCTGAAAGACGATGAGTTGCGTGCCCACGTTCGGTTAATTATTCGAGAAGTTATCCAGGCTAGTCGCGAATTGCCTAAGGACATTGACGTTAATGACTTGTCCAGTCAAGTTCTCAACGAAGCGGTCGGGCTTGGTCCGCTGGAGCCATTACTTGCTGACGACGATGTGTCGGAAATTATGATTAATAAGTTTGACGAAATATGGGTTGAGCGGCGCGGGCAATTGACGCTGTCTGGCGCGACATTCACTTCTGATTCCGCTGTGCTGGGAGCGATCGAACGAATTGTCACACCGCTAGGGCGACGTATTGACGAGAGCTCACCGATGGTCGATGCTCGGTTGAAAGATGGCTCTCGGGTTAATGCGATTATTCCTCCGTTAGCAATCCGGGGTCCTTCCATGACTATTCGGAAATTTTCCAAGCGCCAGATTACTTCGGATGATTTCATATCATTTGGGTCTTTGACGAAAGAAATGGTTGACATGATTGAGACCATTGTGAATTTACGCTTGAATATTATTATCTCGGGTGGTACCGGAACCGGAAAAACTACATTTTTGAATATGGTGGGAAATTTCGTTGCCGACGATGAGAGAATTGTTACTATTGAAGATGCTGCTGAACTGAAGCTGTTGCAACCGAATCTGGTATCGCTTGAAAGCCGCCCCCCTAATGTTGAAGGGAAAGGTATCATTTCAATTCGTGATTTAGTGCGCAATTCCCTGCGCATGCGTCCCGATCGAATTATCGTAGGAGAGTGTCGCGGTGGTGAAGCGCTTGACATGCTGCAGGCTATGAACACTGGACACGACGGGTCAATGACGACGCTGCATTCAAATTCTCCACGCGACGCTGTCGCGCGTCTTGAGGTGTTAGTACTAATGGCCGGGATGAATTTGCCAGTACGTGCTATTCGTGAACAGATCGCTTCTGCGGTTCAGGTGGTCGTGCAACTGACTCGGTTTTCTTGCGGTGCTAGAAAAGTCACCAGCATTGCTGAAATTGTTGGTATTGAGGGCGACGTGATTCAAATGCAAGAAGTTTATCGCTTTAAAAAAACCGGACGGGACGCTAATGACCGAACCATTGGGGTATTCGAATATTCTGGGTTGAAACCTGATTTTCTTAAGCGATTGGACGATTAGGCGTGACCTTGGATTTAATGCTTTTTACCTCGCTGATGTCGGTGTCGATATTCAGTGTTTTGCTGTTGCTATACTGGCAGCGCCACACTTTGCTGTATACGGTTTTGGGTTGGTTTAACACCCGGGTTTCCAGTACCCAGCGCGGCTCCGGCGGGTTCCGCAACCAGGCGATTGCTGCTGTTGCCTTGCGTATCGCGGCTTACACGTTTTTGCCCCTGCTTACTTGGCTTTTGTTTCGCAGTGTGCCGCTGGTTGTGCTGTCACTTTTTGCAGCCTACAAGATTCCACTTCTGGTGAAAGCGTGGCGGCATAAACGCAGACTAGCGTCAATTGAGCGTGATTTGCCGATTGCATTGGCAATGTTCGCCAGTGCGTTAAGCGGCGGCGTTTCGCTTCCTGTCGCGATTCAGGCCTACACCCTTGAAAGTAAAAGTGCGTTAAGTTCAGAATTTTTGTATCTACTGCGTCTGCAGCGCTTAGGAGTTGAGTTTGATTCTGCTTTGGAGCAGATTACGCGGAGAATAAACTTGGCAGATTTCGAACTAGTCGCATTGGCGATGCGGATATCGAAGTCCGTGGGCGGCAACTTATCTGAAACGTTGCTGACGCTGAGCCAAACGATCCAGCAAAAGTTGATTATTGAAGGGAAAATTAGAGCCCTGACGTCACAGGGTGTAATGCAGGCTTGGGTCATGAGTTTGCTGCCAGTAATGATTGGTGCAGTATTAACTTTGATCCAGCCCGAACAAATGGATAAACTATTTAATACATTTTCGGGTAATCTTGTTCTTGCATTTTGTTGTGTGATGGATTACCTCGGTTTTATGGTAATCAAAAAAATATTGGCAATTGACGTTTGAGGTTAAGGCTGAGGTTTTTTAAAACATAGCAGGAAAATTGAAAATGTCTAGTGCGTCATACCTTCTTATCAGCCTTATTCTTATGGCGCTTATCGCGTTAATTTTGTTTGGCATAACTTATATACTTTCCGCCAGAGTGCCATCCACGATTCGTTTGAATATGGACGAGATACCCCCGTCACTGTCCCGTGTTTGGTGGATGGTGAATTTTTTTCGACATTATATTGCACGTTATCTTCCGGCTTCGCTTTTGATGAGCCGGCAAAAGCTTCTCAACGCAGCAGGGCTTCAATTTTTTCTTACTGCGCAGGAGACCTATGCGCTACAGTATGCAAGTGCAATAATCCTTTTTGTTTTTTCTATATCAGTTTGTGTTTTGGCTGGTATTTCTGCGTCCATGGCCATAACGCTTGAAATATTCTTGACAACTATTGGCTGGTTTTATCCTTTTCTTTGGCTCATGGGCCAGAAGAAAAAACGCGTCTCTTTGTTGCTTCGATCCATGCCTGCATTTTTGGATATTTTGACTTTGTGTTGTGAATGTGGACTCAATATAAATGCAGGACTTGTTAACTATTGCGAGAAGGGTCCTAAAGGTCCGTTACGCAGCGAGATGGAACGGGCATTGCGAGACATGAAAAGTGGGGCTACCCGAATCGATGCATTGACCAAGTTGGCAGTCCGAATGGCTAGCCCCGACTTGTCGATGTTCGTTTCAATTGTTGCGCAGTGCGAAAAGCTCGGTGTTCCGCTCGGAGATGCAATGCGGCGGTTTTCTGACCAGAAAAGAACGGAGCGATTTCAGCGGGCTGAGAAGCTGGCTATGGAAGCCCCTATGAAAATTATCGGGCCGTTAATTATTTTCATTTTTCCGATAACTTTTATCATTATCGGATTCCCAATAGTAATTTCACTCATGGAAAATATGGGATGATGGCGTGGAACAATGTAGCTTATATTTAGGTAAAATTTTGCTTACAGCTGAAATGTCTGTTTGCAGCAATTTTGTAGAACGAGGACGTGGTTTGCTTTGGCGCAGGCCTCTGGACGCAGCTTGTGGTGAGGCACTGTTGATTCCACGCTGCAATTCAGTTCATACGTTTTTTATGTCATATCGAATCGCGGTAATTTTTCTCGACTTTGAGGGCAGAATCGTGAGCATCCGTCCAGAATCGCCGCCTTGGCGTGTTGTTGGCTGTCGGAAAGCGAGATTCGCACTCGAATGCGCAGTTGGCACTTCCTGGGTACAAGCTCTTTGTATTGGGCAGCAGTTGCGTTGGTAGTTGGTTCTAATCCCCCTCTAGGTAAACCCAAAGTCTCGGGAAGCGGAGTGTTACAGGAAGGAAGCTCCATGCGGAGAATGTAATGATTACAGACTGGCCTTGCTTGCGAACTACTTATCCTGTCTTAGCGAAATAATTTAGAGCAGCAAAACGTAAATGTCGAAGGCATAAAGGTCACGCTACTCGCTTGGCTCTAAGTGGTATGCGGTCATAACAGGCCGCTGAAATACTCCACGCGCCCGCGTGGCATCTTGCTCGGGATGTTTGATCTTTCACTTCATCCTTTGGCATCGTGAACTTTCCGGTCCTCTTGAACCCGTTTTCGGCGTTCTGAGCTTCCTTCTTCTGCATTTTTAGCTCCTCACGCCGCCTGCAGACGAATTTTTCCCAGTGTGCGCATGCGCGTGAGGTTGTAGGCAGCCTTGGTCAGCACAAACATCTGATCGACTCGCTTGGGCTCGCGCACCATCACCTGGCGCATGCGCCCCACGGTCTTGGCCCAGCCAAAGCCCTGCTCGATGAGTTTTCTCTTTTGCACCGAGATGGCGTAGCCCATGCTGGCCGCGATGGCGTCTGGCACAGCCGAGCGGTGCCTCGACGTGTTTTGCGCCACGTGCGCGATGACGCTCATTTCCTGCAGCGCATCAATGAACTCTTTGGCGTCATAGCCCTTGTCAGCACCCGGCGTGATTTCTGCCTGCGAGTTGTCTGTCGCTTGCCGGGCATCGTTAATCATCGCCTTGGCCGCTTCGCGCTCAGCAAAGCCATCGGCAGTGGTGACCATGGCGTTGGCAATCAGCCCATGACGGTTGTCGATGAGGGTGTGGCCCATGTAACGCAGTCGGCTGGCGTTGTCGCCTTTGCAGTACAGCCGTGCATCGGCATCAGTGTTGGATTCGTGCGTGTCATTGCTGCGGCCTTCGCCTTTGAAGTTGCCGCTGTCGCTGCCATCGTCGCCGCCGTCCTTGCGCACGAAGCTCTTGTGACCGGCCCAAGCCTGGATGAGCGTGCCGTCCACGCTGAAGTGTTCGCTCGAGAGCAAGCCTTTGTGCTCGGCTTGCTCCAGCACCAGATTAAAGAGTTCGATGACCGCGTCGTGCTCGATCAGACGTTCACGATTTTTGGTGAAAACGGTGGGCACCCACACGGCATCGTCCATGGCCAGGCCAATGAACCAGCGAAACAGAAGGTTGTATTGGGTCTGCTCCATGAGCTGGCGCTCGCAGCGCAGGCTGTAGAACACCTGCACCAGCATGGCGCGCAGGAGCTTCTCGGGCGCGACGCTGGGGTGCCCGCCCTTGATGTCGGCCTCGTACATGCCAGAGAACAATGTATCCATCTTCACCAAAGCGACGTTGACCATCTCGCGGATAGGTCGCAGTGGATGGTCGGCTGGCACGAAGTCCTCCAGCTTTCGCATGGTGAACAGGCTCTCGGTGAAGGTGTCGGCTCCGCGCATGAAGTTGGCTCTGTCTGTATCAGTGAATCGGTATCAAGTTAACGTTTGAAAGGTGGCTCGCGTGCACCGGCTGGGAGTATTTTCCGCAGCCTGATAATGGTCTTTGCTGGGTAAGATAATTGCGGCGGTGGCCAGAACATTTGGGAGGGTTGAGCAAACGCCGTTCATCTTGGTCAACGCCCACCGCTAAGGGCGACTTTTGGGTGTAGACAGCAGGCCTGTGAGTGCCGAGTTGGCGCGGGTGAATGTGGCGCGCGATATGTCGGGAAGAGCAAAGGCGTACTTCGCAATGAATTGACTTGAAATACGCCTTCGAACAGCGCCAACGCAGCGTTCGGCGCATCTCGGTGCAATGTCGGATGCACCTTCGTCGCATTGAGTCTCCAGTTAACTGGCGATTTAATGCAACACAGCAAGACCAATGAAGCAACAAGTTAATCTTGCAAATCTCGGACTTCTGGAACTCAGATTGGTACGGCGATAAGAGGTAGGTCAGTCATTAACTGCGGTGCACCACGCCTGTTTACCGCGGGCTGGGTTTTCTCTGAAATGCCAAACACTGCAGCGGGTACCGGGTTCATCATGCCGCGGTTGCTGTCTCGTGCGGCATTGCGAAATCCGTCCAGAAAAACCGTGAGCACTTCTGGCGGCAGCGCATGCGGCAGCAGAACATTGAGCGACTGGCCATGCTCTGGCACAAACGCATCGAGGTAGCTCAGCCCGCGGCGTGGGCCTCAAGTGTGATGGCCTGGTTTGCCTGGTACCCGGGGTCGCCGTTGCCGTTGCAGGTGTAGGTGGGCGTGAAAACGGTGTGCCCGGCATCGCGCAGCGCTTTCGCCGTGTCGCGGTAGCACCAGCTGCCATGCCATGTGCCCGTGGCAAGAATGAAAGTTGCCATGTTACCTCCAGGTTTGCTAGACCGGTTTTCGGAATCTAGACGCTAGCTTTGCAGATTGGCAGTGTCAATTTGGATTTTTACGGTGCGTGTGGCAGCGATTCGTCGCACAGCAATCGGTGCGCGTAAAAATCCCCTGAACCGTGTCCTGCCGCCTCGGGTAGGCTGGCCAGTCAGGTGGTAATTGGGAAAGCGTTGCAAAAACCGGTCAATAGCGATGCGGCCTTCCAGCCGGGACAGGCTCATGCCAGCGCATTGGTGAATGCCCAAGCCAAACGCCAGGTGGCGGTTGTTGGCGCGCTCAAGCAGCAGAGTGTTTGGCTGCGCAAATACTGCGGGGTCGCGGTTAGCCGCGCCGATGCACAAGGTGATCAGGCTACCTGCTGCAATTCCTATACCGCCAATGTTTGAGGCTTTCAAGGCGCGGCGGTTGCTAAGCTGATTGGACGGCTCAAAACGCAGGAATTCATCAATATTAGTGCTCAAATAGGCCTCTAGCGCAATCAAATCGGGCGCAAGCTGCTTCTTTTTTTATAGCAACTGCGCTTTTACTTCAGGCTGTTCATCAAGGGCTACCAGTGCGTTGCCAATCAGGTTGGTAGTAGTTTCATGCCCTGCGTTCAATATGAAAATGCAGTTTTGCAGCAGCTCGGTTTCACTCAGGCTTTGGCCGATTTGCTCTTCGCTGATCAGCTGGGTTAACACGTCGTTTTCAGCATCACCCGGGTGTTGGCGCCTGTGCGCGACCAGCGTTTTGAGGTAGTCGGTAAATTCGGTCACGCTGCGGTTGCCAAGCGCCTCCTGTTCTGGCGTGAGCTTGGGCTCGAGCGCACCAAGAATCGCCAACGACCAACCGCGCAGTGGGCCTCTCTCAACGTGCGGCACGCCCAGCAAATTGCCAATCACTTCTACTGGAATGGCCGCTGCAAAATTCTCAATCAGGTCGCCACCGCCTTGGCTTTCAATGCCGTCCAGCAGCCTGTCGACCAGCGTGACCAGGCCTGGCTCCAGGCCCACAATGGCCCGCCGCGTCAGCGCGCCGATGATGCGGCTGCGCACGCGGGTGTGCAGCGGCGGGTCGTTGAAAACCAGGCTGGTGGTGTGGTGCTCAAACAGAGGCGACTTCGTTCCGTACTTGGGTTCAAATTCAATTTTTTTGTCAGAGCTGAACGTTTGCGCGTCGCGGTACACGGCCACCAGGTCAGCGTGACGGGTTAAAAAATACGAACCATCAGGCATAAGGCGCACCGGGCTTTGCTGGCGCAGCACGTCGTACACCGGATACGGGTCGCTGTAGAAGTCAGGCTGCAGGGCGCGCAGGTCGAACGTGGCTGCGATTTGGTGTGCCCGCTCTGCTGACATCGGTTTTGTCATTGCAAAAAGTCTTTGATCGCCAGCAAGGTTTGCTCTGGCGCTTCCGTCATTTGGTGGTGGCCGACCGCCAAGTTGATTAAGGTGAATTTTTTGCCGCTGGTCTTGGCTTTCTCAATCAGCAATTGCGCTGACTTGGCCTGGGTCATCTGGTCAAGCGCACCCAGTAAAAACAGCACCGGGCAAGTGACCTGGCTCATTGCAGCCTCACCGTTTGCGTAATCGTCACAGGCCTTGAAACCACGATGAAACACGTTGACCTGTGTATTGCTGGCCAGCACCCGGCGGCCCAGCGCCATGCTGCTGCCGTACACCCAGGTGCCAGGGCCAAGGGCCGAGGGCGGGGCAGCCAGTGTGCTGCGTGAAAAGACGTTGATCATTTTGAGTGCCGCCATCGGGTCGTTCAATGACGCATCGAGTAGCGCGGTTGAGACCTTCATCGGAAAAGCCGTGCCCACCAGTATCAGGTGGGTGATGCGATCGCCTAGCTTTGAAGCAGCTTCAAGCGCAATCAGTGATCCCCAGCTGTGGCCTACCAGTGCCGCTTTCTCAATGCCTGATGCATCTAGCATCGCTGCAATAAACGTAGCAGCTTCCTCAACAGATTCCGGAGCCAGGCCCTCGCTTTTGCAATGCCCAGGCAGGTCAACGGCCAGCACGTTCCAGCCGTGGTTGGCCATGTAGCGGCTTTGCAAAATCCACACGCTGTGGTCGTTCAGCACGCCGTGAATGAAGACGACTGTTGGTTTGGTGGCGTCAAAGGATTTGCCTGCGGTGTAGCAGTAGGTTTTGTGGTTGTTGACTTGCACGTACATGCTCAAGCTCCTGCTTTTTCAGCGGTCTTCAAAGCCCGCTTCAAGTCGTCAATCAAATCATCGGCATCTTCTAGCCCAATTGACAAACGAATCGTGCCCTGCGTGATGCCTGCGCCTGCTAGCGCCTCGTCAGTCATGCGGAAATGGGTTGTGCTTGCCGGGTGAATTACCAGGCTGCGGCAGTCGCCTACGTTGGCCAGATGGCTGAAAACTTTGAGACTTTCAACAAACGCTTTGCCGTGATTGCGCGAGCCTTTTAAGTCAAAACTGAAGACCGAACCCGCTCCGCGCGGAAGCAGCTTTTTAGCGAGCGCGTGGCTAGGGTGCGACTCCAAAATCGGGTGGCCGACCCGCGCCACAAACGGATGGCTGGCTAAAAACGCAACCACTTTTTCAGTGTTGCTCATGTGGCGTGCCATGCGCAGGCTCAGCGTTTCAATGCCCTGCAAAATCAGCCATGCGGTATGCGGGCTCATGCAGGCGCCAAAGTCTCTCAAGCCTTCACGACGGGCACGCAGCAAGAAGGCACCCACCGTGCTTTCTTCACTGAACACCATGTTGTGAAAGCCGTCGTAGGCTTCGGTGAGTTCCTTGAATTTGCCCGTTGCCTTTGGTGAGTCCCAGTCAAACGAGCCTCCATCCACCACCATGCCGCCAATCACCGTGCCGTGACCACTTAAAAACTTGGTCGCGGAGTGGTAAACCAAATCAGCGCCGTGGTCAAACGGCTTGATGAGCCACGGTGAGGTGAGGGTGGAGTCGACCAGCAGCGGTGCTCCTGCTTCATGTGCAATGGCGGCAACGGCTTCAATATCCAGCACATCCAGACCGGGGTTGCCGACTGTTTCGCCAAAAAACAGCTTGGTGTTAGGACGGGCTGCGGCGCGCCAGCCGTCCAGGTCGCTGGGCTTGACGAAAGTGGTTTCAATGCCAAAGCGGCGCATGGTGTAGTGCAGCAGGTTTTGCGAGCCGCCGTACAGTGCGGTTGACGCCACGATGTGCGAGCCCGCGCCCATCAGCGTGGCAATGCTCAGGTGCAGGGCCGCCTGACCGCTGGCGGTGGCTATTGCGCCTATGCCACCTTCCAGTGCGGCCACGCGTTGCTCAAGCACCGCGTTGGTGGGGTTGCTGATGCGTGAATACACGTGGCCCGCGCGCTCCAGGTTGAACAAACTCGCCGCATGGTCGCTTGATTCAAAAACAAAAGATGTGGTTAAGTGAATCGGCACGGCGCGCGCGCCGGTGGTTGGGTCAGGCGATGCGCCTGCGTGCAGCGATAGCGTGTCAAAGCCGGGGTCAGCGTAGCCGGGCATGGGTTGTCTCCAAATGAAAAATCGAAATTGCAGCTTGGCAAGCATGCCGCGACTTGCCATTGTGGGCTATATTGACATCGTGCCGATGCACGCCGGTCAGGCAATCAAAATCCCGCCAAACACTTGAGGAAATCGACATGAAAGTAGCCGACATACTGCGCGTTAAGGGCAACACGCTGTACACCGTTCAGCCAGATGAGCCATTGGCCAAAGCCACGCAAATCATGGCTGAAAAAGACATTGGATCGCTCGTTGTCATGGAGCATGGCGACCTGGTCGGCATGTTGACGTTCAGGGAAGTCATCGTCAGCATCACCCAAAACGGCGGCGAGATTGGCACCATGCTGGTGCGCAAAGCCATGGACGACCACCCGCTGACCTGCACCGGTGAGACCGAGCTCGACGAAGTGCGCCGCATGATGCTGGAGCGCCACGCCAGGTACATGCCGGTGATGGACAAAAAAATGCTGATGGGCGTGATCTCTTTGTACGACGTTGCCAAAGCCGTCGTTGACAGCCAGAACTTTGAAAACAAGATGCTCAAGGCTTACATACGCGATTGGCCGTCAGACTCCAGCGGCAAGACCGACGCACTGGACGACTGACCGCGCGATGCCAAAGGCTGCATCAGCTCTGTAATAATTCCGGCATGAGCGGCAACACCTTCGGAAATTTATTCGCAGTCACCAACTTTGGTGAATCCCACGGACCAGCCATTGGCTGCGTGATTGACGGCTGCCCTCCGGGCATGGATTTGTGTGAGGCAGACATTCAGGCCGACCTGGACCGCCGCCGCCCCGGTACCAGCCGCCACGTCACCCAGCGCGCTGAGCCAGACGCAGTTGAGATATTGTCTGGCGTGTACCAGGGCAAAACCACCGGTACGCCGATTTGCCTGTTAATTAAAAACACCGACCAGCGCAGCAAAGACTACGGCAACATTCTTGAAACCTTCAGGCCCGGCCACGCCGACTACGCCTACCTGCACAAGTACGGCCTGCGTGACCCGCGGGGCGGCGGGCGCTCATCAGCGCGGCTGACTGCGCCAACTGTGGCGGCTGGCGCAGTGGCCAAAAAGTGGTTGCTGGCCAAATACGGCACCATGTTTAAAGGCTGCATGACGCAAATTGGTGATTTGCCGATAGCGTTTGAATCATGGGACCACGTGGCCAATAACCCATTTTTTGCGCCCGTGGCTGATGTGTCAAAACTCGAAGCGTACATGGATGCGCTGCGCAAAGACGGCGACTCTTGCGGTGCGCGTATTCGCGTGGTGGCTACAGGCGTTCCGGTCGGGTTGGGCGAGCCAATTTATGACAAGCTCGATGCCGACATCGCCTACGCCATGATGGGCATCAATGCTGTCAAGGGCGTTGAAATTGGTGCAGGCTTTGCAAGTGTGGCGCAGCGCGGCACGGTGCACGGTGACAGTTTGTCGGCAGATGGGTTTATGTCGAACAATGCCGGCGGAACGCTGGGCGGCATCAGCACAGGGCAAGATCTGGAAGTCTCGATAGCGATCAAGCCAACCAGCTCCATCATCTCGCCGCGACAGTCAATTGACACGGCTGGTAACCCCGCAGAAGTGGTGACCAAAGGCCGCCACGACCCCTGCGTGGGCATACGCGCCACACCCATCGCAGAGGCACTGCTGGCATTGGTGGTCATGGAGCACGCCCTGCGCCAGCGTGCGCAAAACGCAGATGTGGTGGTGGCAACGCCTGACATCATGCGCCAGCGTTAACTGCAAAAATCTATACGAAATCGGGCTGTAGCGCAATGAATACGGGCGCAAGCAGCTATAAAATTGATAACATTTAACCGATAGTAGAGTTTTATTCTTCAGATAGCGGCACATGAAAACCATCCTCGTTTTAAACGGCCCCAACCTTAATTTGCTTGGCACGCGTGAGCCCGCCGTGTACGGCTCGCAAACGCTGGCTGACGTGGAAGCCCTCTGCGCTTTGGAGTGCGCCAAACACGGTTTCCATCTTGACTTCAGACAAAGCAACCACGAAGGCGTGCTGGTTGACGCCATTCAGGAGGCCGGCCGCGCTGAAGCCGCTGGCACGCTTGCGGGCGTGGTGTTCAACGCAGGCGCTTACACCCACACCAGCGTGGCGCTTCACGATGCCATCAAGGGCGCGGGCGTGACGGTCATTGAACTGCACATCAGCAACGTGCATGCACGTGAAGCTTTTCGCCACCATTCGTATTTGTCACCCGCAGCCAAAGGCGTGATAGCTGGCTTTGGCGTGAAGGGTTATGCGTTGGCCATATCTGCCCTTGCGGGAATGGTCTGAAAAGTTAACGAGACGTGGCACCAGCGCCCAAATACCCGGTTGACGAACGCGAAGTAGAGTGCACGGCAATTCGCGCGCAGGGCGCGGGCGGGCAAAACGTCAACAAGGTATCGAGTGCCATTCATTTGCGCTTTGACATTCACGCGTCTTCCTTGCCAGACGAAGTCAAAGAACGCCTCTTCACACTGAACGACAGCCGCATCACCGAGGCCGGCGTGCTGGTACTCAAAGCGCAGCAGCACCGAACGCAAGAGATGAACCGCAGCGACGCTTTGGCCCGCTTGCAAGAAGTCATTGACAGCGTAGCCACACCGCCCAAAAACCGCCGCGCCACCAAGCCAACCTTTGCATCGAAGCAGCGCAGGCTGGAAGGCAAGAGTCAGCGCGCCAATGTGAAGGCGGGGCGCAGCAAGAGTGGCAAGTCAGATGAGTGAACCTCTTGTCCACTAACCTGGCCAATGAATTTTCTCGCGCCAGGTTTTGTTTTTAATGGTGCTTTTGCAGGTATTTTTTACCGCATAAAATAATGGCAGTTAATTCGACGCTAAGTCTACATGTGATCGGGAGAGACTGCCAGCGACATTCCAGACGAATGGCGCGTGGGCAGCGCCGAAGGAGCAACCGCCCCGGAAACTCTCAGGCAAAAGGACCGGTCACCTGCAACTACTCTGAAGAGCTTCTGGCGTTCGTCTGCCAGAGCACCGAAGGAGCAAGCGAGGTGCGCAGTGCACGTCGTGAATCTCTCAGGTCCAGAACAGAGGGGGCGCTTTCGCCGCGCGGCTTGCGCGGCTGGGCTCCAACCCCTGACGTTTTAAAAGCTTTTTAGTATGAAAACCATTGCAGTTATTGGCGGCGGCATCACCGGCGTGACCACCGCTTACACCCTGGCCAAACGCGGCTTTACGGTCACTTTATTCGAGCGCCATCGCTACGCGGCGATGGAAACCTCATTTGCCAACGGCGGGCAGATCTCGGCGTCCAATGCTGAGGTATGGACGCACTGGTCCACCATCCTTAAAGGGTTGAAGTGGATGCTCAAGAGCAATGCACCGCTGCTGGTCAACCCGCTGCCAACATGGCACAAGATGTCGTGGTTTGCCCAGTTCGTTGCCGCCATGTCGCACTACGAGCGCAACACCATTGAGACCGCACGTCTGGCGGTAGCTGCGCGCCAGCATTTGTTTGCGTGGGCCGAGCAAGAGGGCATTGACTTTGACTTGAAGAAGCAAGGCATCTTGCACATTTACCGGGACAAAAAAGGTTTTGACCACGCGGGCCGTGTCTCGGTGATGCTGGCCAAAGGTGGCTTGCCGAGGCGCGCCGTCACGCCGCAAGAAATGAAAGCCATCGAGCCGACGCTGGCGGGCAACTTCTATGGCGGCTACTTCACTGAAAGCGACTCGACCGGCGACATTCACAAATTCACCCACGGTTTGGCTGCTGCTGCTGAACGCCTGGGCGTGCGCACGCTGTATGGGCAAGACGTCACAGCGGTGCAGACCAGCGGCCAGAAAGTTGTGGTGACTGTGGCGCAGGAAAGAAATGCGCTGAACCAGGGCGCAACAAGCAGCGTGCAGTCGTTCGACGGCATCGTTGTCTGTGCCGGTGTGGCCAGCCGCGAATTTGCTGCGCAACTTGGCGACCGCGTAAATATTTACCCCGTCAAAGGCTATTCAATTACCGTCAATCTGAACGACGCGCAAAGCCAGTTAGGTGCGCCCAACGTGAGTTTGCTGGACGACGAAACCAAGCTGGTCACCAGCCGCCTGGGCCTCAACCGTTTTCGCGTGGCTGGCACGGCTGAGTTCAATGGCGTTGACCGCGACATTCGCGCTGACCGCATCCAGCCGCTGGTTGACTGGGTGCAGCAGTGCTTTCCGAAAATCGACACGCGGTCTGTGGTGCCTTGGGCTGGCTTGCGGCCCATGCTACCCAACATGATGCCCCGTGTAGGCCGTGGCCGTGCAGCCAATGTGTTCTACAACACCGGCCATGGCCACTTGGGCTGGACGCTGTGCGCTGTCACTGCAGACATGGTGGCAAACACGGTGGCGGAGTCGTTTAAATCCACCGAGGTGATCAGCGCTTCGCAAGGTCGGCATTTCCCTTCAGTCGCTGCTGAAAGGCAGAAAAACGCTGTAATTTAGTGTAAAAAGTGGCTCTAGCGCAACAGATACGGGCGCTAGCAGCTATAAAAATAGTAGCATATTTCTGTCGGTCGGTATTCGCACCACAATTTGCTGCGAACATTCCGACCTTGCCCGATAGCCAAAGTAGCGTCCCAAGCCACATTCCGCCATGCGCCTGCGCCACATTGAAGTTTTTAATGCCGTCATGCTGACCGGTAGCGTAAGCGCGGCGGCGCGGCTGATCAACGTCACGCAGCCTGCGGTGAGCCGCATCTTGCAGCATGCTGAGTTGCAATTGGGCTTTGCTCTTTTTCAACGGGCCAAGGGCCGTTTGCTGCCGACATCTGAGGCGCTGGCGTTGTACCCGCACATTGAAAATTTGTTTGCCCAGCTGGACGAAGTCCAGCGGCTGGCTGCCAGCCTGAAAGCGGGCGATAGCGCCAGGGAGTTGCGTATTCTGGCGATGCTGACGCTCAGCTATGAAGTGCTGCCGCACGCGATCAAACTGTTTCGCGTTAAATACCCTGACGTAGCCATCAGCATAAAAGCACTGCATTCCCCGCAAATCGTGTCGGCACTGCTGTTGCAAGAAGCCGATGTCGGATTTTTGTTCAGCCCGATGGTGCATTCAGCCCTGGCGCAAGAGCACTTGGCCGATGGCCGCATGGTGTGTGTGGCGCCCACCGGCATGCTGCCTGCCCGTTTCGTCAAGCGGGGCAGCATCACCCTGGCGGAATTGGCGAAGATGGACACCTTGCCGGTGGTGGGCCTGGACGCGCTGGACCCGGTGGGGCGCGTGCTGGGCCAGGCCTGCCGCGAGGCGGGCGTCGGCCTGCGCTTTGACATTACCGTGCAAACTTACCATTCAGCGCTGGCGCTGGCGCACCACGGCCTGGGACTGGCGCTTGTTGATACCTGCACCGCTGTGTCGGCTGATCTGTCGCGGGTGGATGTGCT
Organism: Polaromonas sp.; assembly: GCA_031386895.1. Lineage (GTDB taxonomy): Bacteria > Pseudomonadota > Gammaproteobacteria > Burkholderiales > Burkholderiaceae_C > Polaromonas. The sequence goes on along the minus strand of JANNCT010000061.1, from coordinate 2,407 downwards.
GCAGCTGGAGCCGCTGATACCCGTGCCCATACAAGCGTTGCAACCGGCGGGCAGGCCCGGCTCGGTTCCTGTCAGGGCTTTTGTACGTTGCTTTCAGCAGGCTCTCAAGGCCACTGCAGCCGCCATCTGACGCGGGGCTGGCCCGTCGAGCAGGCGCGCGATTCGGCCAGCAGAGCCGAACGCCAGCGTAAAACCCAGCGCGCCGTGGCCAACATTGAGCAAGAGGTTGTGTGGGCCTTTGGCATGTTTGCCTACCATTGGCAGCGCCGTTGGCGTGGCGGGCCGAAGCCCTGCCCACGGGCGCAGCTCTGAAAAGTCACTGCAATCGGGGAACAGCGTTTGCGTGGACTGTTTTAGCGACGCAATTTGCTTGTGCGCAGTTGCGGTGTCGTAGCCCCCCAGCTCTGCCATACCGGCAACCCGCAGGCGCGACCCAATGCGCGCAAACACCACTTTGCGCGTGCTGTCGGTGATGCTGACTTTAGGCGCTGCGCCCGGTTGTTCACGCGCGTCCAGCGTGATGCTGTAACCCCGAAGTGGGTAGATGGGCAAGTCAACACCCACGCTGCGGGCCAGCGCAGCAGACGCCGCGCCCATCGCCAATATAAATTGCTCAGCTTCCACATCTGCCTGGCTGGTTCGCACGGCGGCTATTGCGCCCGCCCGCACCACCACTGAGCTGATGGGGCTGTTCAGCAAAAACCGCACGCCGCGCTGCGTGAGCACTGCCAGCAAGCCATCGCAAGTCTTCTGGCAATCAGCGGCGCATTCGCTGGGGGTGTAAATGGCGCCGTTGATGTTCGCCTGATAGCTTTCAAGCGCGGGCTCTATGTCGGTGCAGCGTTCGGCGCTAACGGCTTCCTGCACACAGCCCAGTTCACGTTGAAGCAGCATTTGCTGGGTGGCTGCTGCAAATGATTTTTCGCTGGAGAAAAGCACCAGCTTGCCGGTGCTGGAAAAGTCCACCGCCAACTTTTCCCTTGCCAGCATGGCATCAAAACGCTGGCGGCTTTCAACGGCAAGTGCCAGCAGCGCCAACGTGGTGGCGCGAGAAGCAGCACCATTACAGGCCGCCAAAAACTGCATGCCCCAGCGCCATTGGTGCACATCGAGTTGCGGCCTGATTTTCAAGGGCGACGAGGGCGACAGCAACAGCTTGGGCAACTGCGCCCATATGCCAGGGTCAGCCAGTGGCTGCACGTAGCTGTAGCTCAATTGCGCGCCATTGCCGCCACTGGCGCCGCTGCCGGGCAGGGCGCGGTCGATGACCGTCACCTCATGGCCTTCGGCGCTCAATACATACGCGGTTGCCAGGCCGACGATTCCTGCTCCCATAACGCACACACGCATACCGGTTTCCTGTTGGTGAAGCCGTCAACTTTATTCATGCGCAGCTGTTTTGCACGATGCCAAATGGCGCTGGGTCATAACCCGGCGTTATGGCTTGCTGGCCGGTGTGCGGGCGGAAGGTTGGTACGGGAAAGCCATAATTTTTTGTCATAGTGTTGACGCGAAAATGTATGGCCTGCGCGGCCCGGTGTTCATACACTGGCAACGCTCAGCGTAGTTTGTGTTTTGTTAAAACCGTTTTTTGCCCCGAAAGGATTCCCATGAAACTCTCCCCATTTGCCACGTCGGCGCTTTTGTTGACCTGTCTGGTTACAGCGACTGGCGTGAGCGCGCAAACGCTCAAAAAAGTAGCTGATGCCAATAAAATCACAGTGTCTTATCGCGAAGCATCGGTGCCTTTCAGCTACCTGATCGGCTCAAGCAAGGCCGTGGGCTTTTCGGTGGAACTGACCGAAGCCATCGTTGACGACGTGCGCAAGAAAACCAAAAAGCCCAACCTTGAAGTGGCCTACATGCCGGTAACGTCGCAAAACCGCATTCCGCTGCTGGTCAACGGTACCTACGATCTGGAATGCGGCTCGACCACCAACAACTCGACCCGCGCAAAAGACGTGACGTTCAGCACCAACATGTTCTATACCGGCACACGTTTGTTGACCAAGAAAACCTCGGGCATTAAAAACTACGCTGACTTGGCCAAAAAGACAGTGGCCAGCACCACCGGCACCACCAACGCGCAAGTGATTCGCAAGTACAACGCCGACAAAAACCTGGACATGCAACTGGTTTTGGGCAAAGACCATGATGACTCGTTGCTGCTGGTAGAAAGCGACCGCGCGGTAGCGTTTGCGATGGACGATATTTTGTTGTTTGGTCTTCGCGCCAACTCGAAAAATCCGGCATCGCTTGAGGTGGTTGGCGATTCGCTCCAGGTCGAGCCGTACGCCTGCATGGTGCGCAAGGACGACCCAGAGTTCAAAGCGCTGGTTGATGGAACCATCAACCGCATGATGAAGTCTGGCGAGTTTTCAAAGCTGTACACCAAGTGGTTTGAATC
>JANNCT010000051.1:0-42379 GCA_031386895.1 Polaromonas sp. | reverse complement strand
CGTTTTACTCCCTCTCCCTCCGGGAGAGGGCAGGGGTGAGGGCATCCCCGAATCTTGCCTTCTCCCCTGCACCCCTGCACCCCTAATCCCTAATCCCTAATCCCTTCTGTATGCGCTGAGGAGCGCAGGATTAGACGGATATAAATTTTAGATGTCCGACGGCGGCGTAGCCGACTAGTTTCTAAAATTTCCGGCTAATCAGAGCACCGCAGGGTATCCGTAGCGCAGCGAAGGATCGCAGACAGTAGGGTCGCCTTTTCTTTGCTTACTTTCTTTTGGCGAAGCAAAAGACGAGTGAGTTGCAGCCGGGCAACCCCCGGCACTCTCAATGAGGGCTAGCCGCTATAAATGCGGGAAGCGGCAGCTACAAAATCAGGATCAAAAGCCTAAATCCGACCCTCTTCCACAGCATGACAAGCCACCTTAACCCCATGCAGCGCCAACAAAGTAGGCCTCTCCGTCCGGCAGCGGTCATTGGCATGTGGGCAGCGCGGGTTAAAAGCACAACCTGCAGGCGGGTTGAGCGGATTGGGCACTTCGCCTTGCACTGCTGTGCGGGCGCGGCCCGTGTCGTGCATTTTCGGAATGGCGTCTAACAACATGCGCGTGTACGGGTGACGCGGCGTGGCAAACAGCGCCTGCTTGTCGGCCAGCTCGACCAGGCGGCCCAGGTACATCACGCCGACGTTGTCACTGACGTGGCGCACCACTGCCAGGTTGTGGCTGATGAAAAGATAGGTCAGCCCGCGCTTTTTTTGCAGGTCTTTCATGATGTTCAGCACCTGCGCCTGCACGCTGACGTCCAGCGCACTGGTGGGCTCGTCGCACACCAAAAACTCGGGGCTGGTGGCCAGCGCCCGCGCAATCGAAATACGCTGGCGTTGCCCGCCTGAGAACTGGTGCGGATATTTGGGCATGTCCAGCGGACTGAGGCCGACGGACTTGAGCAGGTCGCCCACCTTTGCTTTTAACTCGGCTGCATCAGTGATGATGCCGTGCTCTTTGAGCGGCTCGCCAATGATGTCTTCCACAATCCAGCGCGGGTTGAGCGACGCATACGGGTCCTGAAAAATCATCTGGATGCGTTCGCGCAGCTTGGCAGTGCTCACACTGCCTTTGCCGGCATAGGTGCTGTGCGCGTCCATGCCGTCAAATGCCATGGAGCCGCGCGTGGGCTGGTACAGGCCGACCATCAGCTTGGCTACGGTGCTTTTGCCGCAACCGGACTCGCCGACCAGCGCTAGCGTTTTGCCTTTTTCGATCTCAAAGCTCACGCCATCCACCGCATGCAAAAAGAGCTTGGGTTTGCGCTCCAGCACGCGTGTGAGCAAGCCGGGCGAGACGTCAAAAGTCATCGCGATGTCTTTGACCGAAACGAGTGGCTTTGTTGCCGCGTTATCGATTGCGTTCATGCTGCTGCCTCAGTCTGCTCAACCAGCCAGCAAGCAGCGCGCGTAGCACCCGCCTGCGCCAACTCGGGCCGGTCAATTTTGCAGCGGTCAAACACTTTCGGGCAGCGCGGGTTAAATGCGCAACCTGCTGGAATGGCGTTCAAACGCGGCATGGCTCCATCGATCTGATTGAGGTATTCGCGGTCTTGCGTGATGTCGGGAATCGACGCCATCAGGCCTGCGGTGTAGGGGTGCGCCGGGTGGTTGATAACTTCATGCACCGGGCCAATTTCCACAATGCGGCCGGCGTACATCACCGCGACGCGGTCACAGGTTTCAGCAATCACGCCCATGTCGTGCGTGATCAACATCACCGCTGCGCCACGGTTTTTGCAAATGTTTTTAAGCAAGGTAATGATCTGCGCCTGAATCGACACATCCAGCGCGGTGGTGGGCTCATCGGCAACGATCAGTTTGGGCTCAGCCGCCAACGCCAGCGCAATTACCACGCGCTGGCGCATGCCCCCTGAAAACTGGTGCGGGTAGTGGTCAATGCGCTGCTCGGCTGCCGGAATGCCAGTGTCTTTAAGCAAGTCAATCGCACGCTTGCGGGCCTCAGAATTGCTGACGGGCAAGTGCGCCTGAATCGTCTCAGTCAGCTGCCTGCCCACGCTGTACAGCGGGTTGAGCGACGTGAGCGGATCCTGAAAAATTGCACCGATTTTGCGGCCCCGAATGTGCCGCAATTCGTCGTTGCTTAAGTTGTCGATGCGCTGGCCATCGAGGGCCACTTCACCACTGGCAATGCGCCCCGGTGGCTCCAGCAGGCCGATGATGGATGCGCCAGTGAGGGATTTGCCAGCACCTGATTCGCCCACCACGCCCAGGATTTCACCCGGCGCAATGTCAAAAGAAATGCCGTCGATGGCGCGCAATGTTCCACGTCGGTTGGGAAATTCGACGACGAGGTTTTTGACTTGAAGAAGAGACATATCGTTCAACGTAAACGTGGATTCAGCGCGTCACGCAACCAGTCGCCCAGCAAATTCACGCTCAGCGCAATGATGATCAGCATCAGCGCGGGGAACACCGTGATCCACCATTCGCCTGAAAACAAATAGTCGTTTCCAACGCGGATCAGCGTGCCGAGTGACGGTGAGGTGGGTGGCACGCCCACCCCCAAAAACGACAACGTGGCCTCGGTAATGATGGCAGTGGCCACCTGAATCGTAGCCAGCACCAGCACCGGGCCCAGCACGTTGGGCAGCACGTGGCGCGTCATGATGCGCAGGGGTGCAACGCCTGTGACACGGGCGGCCTGCACATATTCTTTGTTGCGCTCAACTAGCGTCGAGCCGCGCACGGTGCGGGCGTACTGCACCCAACCGGTGAGTGAAATGGAAACAATCAACACACCAAAAGCCAGCGATTCATGCGCATTGGGAAACAGTGCGCGGCCTACGCCCGCAATCAGCAGCGCCACCAAAATCGACGGAAAGCTGAGCATCACATCGCACAGTCGCATTAAAAAACTGTCGAGCCAGCCGCCCATGAAACCAGCGAGCAAACCCATCACCACGCCAAACAGCACAGAAATGATGACCGACGCGAAACCCACTGCCAGCGAGATGCGCGCGCCATACATCAGCGTGGACAAAATATCGCGGCCCTGGTCGTCAGTACCGAGCAAAAAAGCACGCTTGCCTTCGTCGTCCCACGCTGGCGGCAAGCGGGCGTTTGACAGCTCGAGCGTAGTCAGGTCAAACGGGTTATGCGGGGCAATAAAGCCCGCAAACACGGCGCACACCAGGCAAATAAAAGCCACCACCGCAGCGGCGATCGCCATCGGTGATGTTTTAAAGCTGTAGCCAACATCGGTGTCGAGCCAGCGGGTAACGATATTTGTCATTGAATAGGCAGATGCATCAAGGTCTGGTTCCTTCCGCTTGGCCGGGGAAGGAACCATTCAAATTTATTTAACGCTCATCCATTTGAACGGCATGAAGTTGTCAGCCAATTGCACCAGATCAACCTTCTTGCTGATGCCCCAAGCCAGCGCTTGCTGGTGCAGTGGCAGGTGGCCGATGTCGTCGCTGTGCAGCTTGAAAGCCTCGGCAATAAATGCCGCACGTTTTGGCTTGTCGGTTTCAGACTGGATTTTGGCAATCAGCTCGTCAACTTTCGGGTTGCAATACGCGCCGAGGTTGAATTGGCCGGAGCCTTTGTCGTCCACGCAGCGCATCAGGCCGTTAAAAGCGTTGTGCGCGTCGTACGTGCCGGGTGTCCAGCCCAGCATGTAAAAGCTGGTGTCGCGGCGCAGGATTTTCGGGAAGTAGGTGCCCTTGGTTTCTGCCTGCAGATTGATTTTGACGTTGATGCGTGACAGGTTGGCGGCTACCGCCTGGCAAATCTCGCCGTCGTTCACGTAGCGGTCGTTCGGGCAGTTCATGGTGACTTCAAAGCCAGCGCCGTAACCGGCATCGGTCATGAGTTTTTTCGCGCCTTCCAGGTCAAACGGCAGGCGCTTGTTGGCGGCAGCGTCAAAACCGTTGATGCCGGGGCCGATCATCATCGCCGTGGGGTTGGCAGCGCCGCGCATCACGGTACGCTTGATGCCCTCAATGTCAATCGCCTGGTAAAAAGCCTGGCGCACGCGTTTGTCCTTGAAGGGGTTTTTGCCTTTGACGCTGGAGTACAGCAGCTCATCGCGCTTTTGGTCCATGCCCAAAAAGATGGTGCGCAGTTCGGGGCCGGTCATGGCTTTGGCATTGGCGCTGGCGTTCACGCGGGCAATGTCTTGCACCGGTACAGGCTCCATCACGTCGATTTCGCCAGAAATCAAAGCCGCCACACGGGTGGCGTCGTTGGTAATCGGCGTGTAGATCACTTCGGTGACGTTGCCGTCAATCTTGCCCCAGTAAGTGCCATTGCGCGTGAAGGTGGTTTTGATGCCCGGCTGCCGTTCGCGCACCCGGAAAGGGCCAGTGCCATTAGCGCGAAATGACGCTGCGTTTTCAACACCCTTGCGGCGGTCAACCGGCTTGGTGGCCTGATTGGTATCTGCCCACTTTTTGTTCATGATGTAGAGCAGCGAGATCACATCGGGCAGGATAGGAAACGGTGCTTTGGTTTCAATTTCAACGACAAAGTCGCCGACCTTGCGGACTTCCTTGATGTCGTTGGTGTAGCTCTTCATGTCTGAACCGTCACCGGCTGCGCGCGCAAAGCTGAACAGCACGTCGTCAGCCGTAAACGGTGTGCCGTCGTGAAAGGTCACGCCCTTGCGCAGCTCAAAGCGCCACACCGATGGCGTAGGCTGGCTCCAGCTGGTGGCCAAAATAGGCGCCAGGCTCAGGTCCTTGTTGCGGCCCACCATGGGCTCATACACGTTGCCCGTGACGCTGAGCTGCAAGGATTCATTGAGCGAATGCGGATCCAGCGACAGCGCGTCGCCCTGGTTGCCGATGCGGATGGTTTTGGCATTTGCCGCACCCAGCACACCCAGCGATCCCGCTACTAAAATAATAGCTGTTCCCGCACGCATTACCTGCACTACAGTCATTTTCTTCTTAAAATTGAACATGTGATCTCCTGTTAATTAAACCCAAACTCCAACCCAGATTCAAACTATCCAGCTGTACTGGCTTACACGGGCAGCGGCATGGACTGCTCCACCAACCCTGCATACAGCGCCGCCCCCAGCGGCAGCACCTCGTCGTTAAAGTCATACCGGCTGTTGTGTAAAAAGCAACCCGGTGAGCCCAGGCCGTCGCCCTGGCCCAGGCGCAAATAGGCCCCTGGCTTGGCCTGCAGCATGAAGGAAAAGTCTTCAGCCCCCATGCTGGGCACGATGTCCCGAATGACCAGGTCTTCACCCACCAAGCTAGCGGCGACATCTGCTGCAAACATCGCCTCGACGGGTGTGTTAATCGTTGCGGGGTAAATGCGTTCGTAAAAAACCGTGGCGTTGGCGCCAAAAGCTTCAGCCACTGATGCACACAGCATGTGCAGGCGTTTTTCAATCATGTCCTGCACATCCGCGCTGAAGGTGCGTACCGTGCCTACCAGCGTCGCCGTGCCGGGAATCACGCTCATCGCACCCAAATCGCCAGCGTTCATGGCGCAAATGCTGACCACGGCGCTGTCTTGTGGCTTGACGTTGCGGGAAACGATGCTTTGTGCGGCGGTGATGATGTGCGCAGCCACCAGCACCGGGTCAACGGCCATATACGGGTGCGCACCGTGGCCACCCTTGCCGGTAATGGTGATGGTGATGCGGTCGGCAGCAGCCATCATGGGGCCACGGTTCACACCCACTGTGCCCGGCGGCATTGAAGGCCAGTTGTGCATGGCGTATGCGGCCTGCACCGGAAAGCGGTCGAACAGGCCGTCTTCAATCATCGCTTTGGCACCGGCGTAGCCTTCTTCGCCGGGCTGAAAAATCAAAACCGCTGTGCCATCAAAATTACGCGTTTCAGCGAGGTAGCGCGCCGCGCCCACCAGCATGGTGGTGTGGCCGTCGTGGCCGCAGGCGTGCATGCGGCCAGGCTGGGAAGACTTCCAGCCGAAGGCGTTGTGCTCGGTCAAAGGCAGCGCGTCCATGTCGGCACGCAGTCCGATCATGCTGGAAGATTTGCCCTTGCCTTTGATCAGCCCCACGACACCTGTTTTGCCGATGCCGGTATGAATTTCATCAACTCCGCACAGCTCAAGCGCCTGCTTGACGCGGCCCGATGTATAGACCTCTTCAAAACCCAGCTCGGGGTGGGCATGCAAATCACGTCTGAAAGCGGTCAGCTCGGGGTGAAACTCGGCAATGGCGGCAAACGCGCGGCCAGCGGCCATGAGTTTCATTGGCTTTGGGGGTTTAACGGCAGTCAGCATCAATGGCCTCCAGCTTTGCCCACGCGCAGGCGCGGGTCGACAACAAAATACAGCAAATCAACCACCAGGTTAATCACCACGAAAATCAAGGCAGTCAGGCACAAATAAGCGGCCATGACAGGAATATCGGCAAACGTCACAGCCTGAATAAACAGCAAGCCCATGCCGGGCCACTGAAACACCGTCTCGGTGATGATGGCAAAGGCAATCAACGAGCCGAGTTGCAAGCCCGTAATAGTGATGACCGGCACCAGCGTGTTTTTAAGCGCGTGGCCGAAATGAATGGCGGTGTCTGACAGGCCCCGCGCGCGGGCAAATTTGACGTAATCGGTGCGCAGCACTTCCAGCATTTCAGCGCGCACCAGCCGCATGATGAGCGTGAGCTGAAACACTGCCAGCGTGACTGCAGGCAGCACGATGTGGTGCCAGCCCTTGGGCGTGAGCAAGCCGCTGCTCCACCAGCCAATTTGCACCACATCGCCCCGGCCAAAACTGGGGAACCAGCCCAGGCCAACGGCAAACAGCAAAATCAGCAAAATGCCGACCAGAAATGTAGGCAGCGACACGCCCAGCAAAGACACGGTCATGAACAGCTGACTTAAAAACGTGCCGCGCTTGAGCGCAGCGTAAACACCCATGGGTATGCCAAGCACCAGTGCCAGCAGCGCGGCGATTCCCGCCAGCTCCAGCGTGGCGGGCAGGCGCTCGGCAATCAGGCGCGAGACTTTGGAGCCCTGGCGCAGGCTCAGGCCAAATTCGCCCTGCACCGCATTGGCCAGAAAATTCCAGAACTGCACCAAAAACGATTTGTCCAGCCCCAGGTCAGCTCGCAGCTCTTTGATTTGTTGGGGAGTTGCGTCCTGCCCCAGCAGAAACACCACTGGGTCACCAACGTATTGAAACAACAGGAAGGAGATGAACGCCACACTGACCATCACGATGACGGCTTGCAGCAAGCGTTGAACAATAAAAGCGAACATTCAAACCGTAAAAAATTGCCAAAGATGGATACTAGCGCAGCAAATTGCGCGCCAGTACCGGGCATACGATTAGTTTGCGTCGGTTTGTCTCTATTGCGACGGATTCCGACAGATTCCGACAGATTCAGACGCCGTCAGACGACAAAAAAGGCCCGCGCGGGCCTTTTTCAGAAAACGCACAGCGGCGGTTCAGTCTCAGTTCACCTTCACCAGGCGCCAGTCAATGCGGTTGTCGGCGCGGTGCACCACGTCGATGTTTTTCTTCATCGCCCACGGAATAATCTGGTTGTGCAGCGGGATGTGCGAGACATCGGTGTGCGAAAGCTCCAGCGCTTTTTCAATCAGGTCGTTGCGGTTTTTCGCGTCGGTTTCTTTCTTGATGCGCTCAATCAGTGCGTCCATTTGCGGGTTCGAGTAGCGGCCAACGTTGTAGTTGCCGTCACCGCCCGCGCCCACACTTCGCACCAGCGATTGCAGGCTGTACAGCGCATCAAAAGTTGGCACGCCCCAACCCAGCATGTAAATACTGGCTTCATAGCGCTGAATCATCGGGAAGTACGTCACCAGCGGCAGCGTACGCAGCTTGGCTTTCACGCCGATTTTTGACCACATGGCGGTGACGGCCTGGCAGATTTCTTCGTCGTTGATGTAGCGGTTGTTTGGGCAGGCGAGGTCGACTTCAAAACCATCTTTGTATCCGGCATCAGCCAGCAGCTTTTTTGCGCCTTCAATATCGAACGGCCAGCGTGCATCGATTTTTTTGGTCCAGCCGTTGACTTGCGGCGACACCAGAGTGCCGGTGGGCTGGCTCAGGCCGCGCATCGACACGCGGTTCAGTGTGGCGCTGTCAATGGCCTGGTAGAGCGCCTTGCGCACGCGCACGTCTTTCAGTGGGTTTTTGCCTTTCACGCTGGAGCCCACCAACTCGTCACGGAACTGGTCCATACCAAAGAAAATGGTGCGGTTTTCAGCGCCGTCGAGTACCTTCAGAGCAGCGTTGCTACGCATGCGGCCCAAGTCTTGCAGGCTGGGGTCCAGCACGAAATCGACTTCACCCGACAGCAGCGCGGCTACGCGGGTGGCTTCAGACTTGATCGGTGTGTAAACGATTTCGGTGATGTTGCCGTCCATCTTGCCCCACCAGTTGGGGTTGCGCTTGAAGACCAATTTTTGGTCAGGCTGCCAGCTTTCGACCATAAAAGGGCCGGTGCCCATGGCGTTGCGGTGGGCAAAGCTTTCGTCTTTGGTTTTGATATCTTTTGGCTCAAGCGATTTGTTTTTCTCTGCCCAGGCTTTGCTCATCATGCGCAGCTCGGTGAGTTGGTTCATCAGCACCGGGTTCGGTGCTTTGAGGGAAATCTCCAGCGTGCTTTCACCGGTTTTGGTGGCTTTGTCGATGCCTTGGGCAAAGACATTGAAGTTCGACGTTTTGGCCATGGAGCGGTTGATCGAAAAAACCGCGTCATCTACCGTGAAGGCCGAGCCATCGCTGAATTTCACGCCCTTGCGCAGCTCAATGCGCATGGTGGTTGGGTTGACCAGAGTCCAGCTGGTGGCCAGCACCGGCTCAATCTTGAAAGTCTTGCTGTTGTAGTACACCAGCGACTCATACACCGCTGCGTGCACGCCGTTGCCTAGCGCATTGTTTTGCGAATGGATGTCCAGCGTCGGGATGTCGCTGGCGCTGGTCCACTTGAAGGTTTTGGCCGTGGCCGGAAAAGCGACAGCCATTGCGGCGGCGGTGGCTATCGAAGCAAATGCAAGTTTCATGAAAAGTCCTTTGCGCAAAAAAGCGCTGGCAAATTGATTAGAAGATGGACTATGCCGCAAGTCGGCGCGCAGGGCGCAGGGGAGTTTCCCGACAGTTACAAACCAGCGCGGGAAATCAGTGCAGTGAAATCGGCGTGTTGGCCAGGCCACTGTAGCCTTCAAGCGTGTCTTCAATTTCTTGCTGCGTAGGCGCGTTGAGCTGCCAGGCGGTCAAGCGCTGCGCAAACATTTCAGCCCAGGAGCCATCGAGGTACACCTCTTTTCCAGAGCGCTTGTCCACAATCTCAAAGCCGTTGCGGGCGAGTTGGGGCGTGGTGGGCGGCGGTGCGGACTCTTCCGGGGCGTTGGCGTGAATTTGCACCACCACAAAAGATTCTGAGTCGTAAAGCATTTGCATTGAAAAATTCCTTGAAGCATTTAATCACGTGTTACCGCTTCAGATAGCAACGTTAGTGCCAAGTTCAAGGTTTACAGGGATTACACGTTGCCAACCGTGGTGAATATCACGACCGGCCTATTTCACTGAGCTGCTGGTCCACAAAGTCGCCGCTGGCCTGCGTAATGCGATTGCGCACTGGCAGGTAGCCCAGAGCTGGCGCGTACCAGACCTCCACTTTTTGGTCAAACTCGCGGCGCGGCTTGCGGGTCAATTTCAGGGTTTGCATGGGTGCGCCGAGCAAATCCAGGCTTTCCTGCGCTTCGACTACAAACGTCCAGGGCTCCGCCTCACGCGGGCCCACCGTATACAGCGTAACGCTGGCACCCGCCGGGAAATTTGCCGGTTTGGCCGCCAAAATACCGCCCAGTTGCAAAAACACGCTGACGCGGTCTTGCGCGCCTTCGACCCAAGGCGCATCGGGCGTGTTGCCACTGAAAATTATTTTGCCTTTGGCAGGCTCGAAGTGCGCGGCCAACTCTTGCCTGGACTTGTCTGCAAACCGCGTTGGGGCCAGCCCGGTGGCAGTGATTTGCCCCACGCTGGTCATGCTCCGCGAGCCGACCAAAAACGCGCTGACCTTCAGCGCCGCCTCGTATGTGTCGCCGCTGGTTTTCCAGATCAGCTCGGCGGTGGCCTGGTAATTCAGGCTTTTGGACAAGCCGACGACTTTGTACTGCAGGCGGGCAGAACCCGGCAGGTTGATGGCAGACACAGGCATGGTTTGCGGGCCTGCTGGCAGACTGGCGCTTGCGGGTTCGGCAGAGGCAACTGATGCAGAAGTGAGTGGGGCAGTTGAAGTTGGAGCAACCTGCGCAATCGTGGACGTAGTGTCAGAGGAAGTCGCGGTGCTTGCTGGCGGTGGGTCAAGCGGTGGATCAAGCGCCGGGGCGAGCGGTGGGGCTACGGTTTTTGCTATTAAATCAGTAGCTGCTTGCGCCCGATTATCGGGCGCTATAGGCCTATTTGGCTTGACTTTCGGTGCTGCAGGCACCACTGGCGCGGTTTGCTGCGCGCGCGGTGGAGCGGGCGCTGCTTCAGGCACGGCGGGCGCTTGAATACTGCGGGTGGCAAAGGCCTTACCGGGTTCGTCCTCAGAGTCAGCTTTGGCACCAAACTTGCCCAGTTGCGCGGGCGAGGTTTGCAACACCAGCACATGCGCGGCCACCACCGCGGCGGCAAGCACGGCCAGTGGCCTGAAGCCGGGTGCCGCTTGTAAATGGGTCATGCCGCAGCGTAGCCCAGGTCGCTTGACAACAGCTGGGCAGCGGCTTTGAGTGGCGTTGCCACCGCGCCGTCGTAGGCCGCATCAAACGACGCCATCGAACCCAGCGCCACCATGCCCAGCACCATGTGCCCATCGGCGTCAAACACTGGTGCGCAAAAACCGCCAACGCCCGGCAGCAGCGTGTTCACCACGCGGGCCGCGCCATGTTGGCGTGCCTCGTCCAGAAGGGCGTTGACCGCTTGCAGCGTGCCCGGCAAGTCGTGCCGCCCGAGCTTTTGGGTACGCGCCAGTTCCGCCTTGAGCAGCACATCCAGGCGCGTTTTGGCCGCTTTTTGGCGCGTGGCCATGAAGGCCGAAAAGCACAAGCCGGTCGCCGACGACAACAGCGGCATCACGTCACCCAGGCGCAAATTGACGGTAATGACTTCTGGCGATTCTTCCCAATGCACGATGGTCGGGCCCTGGTTTCCCCAGACGCTAAGGGCCAGCGTTTGGCCGATTTGGGCCATGAGTGGGTTAATGCGCGCTCTGGCCAACTTAACCGCGTCAATCCTTGCCAGCGAAGCAAGCCCTAACTTTAGCGCAGCAGGGCCGAGGTCATACCGCGTTGTAGCTGCATCTTGCACCACCAGCCCCAGGCGCTGAAAACTCACCAGATACCGGTGCGCCTTGGCCGCGCTCATGTTGGCCCGCACGCCCAAATCACGCAAATTCAGTGGCGTGCCAGCGTTGCTCAACACATCCAGCAGACCAAAGCCGACTTCAACCGACTGGATACCGGCGCGCTGGGCGGCGGTATCGATTGCATCGTCAAGGGCGGGGTTGCTTTGCGGCATGAGAGTTGTGGGTAGCTTGGGGAAGGGTGTGGTTTGGAGGCGGCTTTTGCGCTGCAGTTCAAACCTATAATTTGTGGCTGGATTACTGTTAGGTAAATCAATTTCACTTATCGTAACGCCCAATCGATTTCACCGCACTTTTGAGAACACATTTGAGGACGCATTCATGAAACTCGCCACCTACAAAGACGGCTCGCGCGACGGGCAACTGGTCGTCGTCTCGCGTGACCTTTCAGTCGCGCATTATGCAACTGGCATTGCCAACAAAATGCAGCAGGTGCTGGACGACTGGAACTTCATGTCGCCGCAATTGCAGGATTTGTATGAAACCCTCAATAACGGAAAAGCGCGCCACGCATTTCCGTTTGACCCCAGCCAGTGCATGGCCCCGCTGCCGCGCGCCTACCAGTGGGCTGATGGCTCGGCGTTTATCAACCACGTTGAGCTGGTGCGCAAAGCACGCAACTCTGAAGTGCCCGAGACTTTTTACACAGATCCGCTGATGTATCAGGGCGGCAGCGACGACTTCATTGGCCCGCGTGACGACGTGGTGGTGGCCAGCGAGGCTTTTGGCATTGATTTTGAAGCTGAAATTGCCGTGATCACCGCCGACGTGGGCATGGGCGTTACGCCCGAACAGGCACTGGACGGCATTCGCCTGGTGATGCTGGCCAACGATGTGTCGCTGCGCAACTTGATTCCCGCCGAGCTGGCCAAGGGCTTTGGCTTTTTTCAAAGCAAGCCCGCTACCGCGTTCAGCCCCGTGGCCGTTACGCTCGACGAACTTGGCGGCGCATGGCAAGGCGGGCGATTGCACATGACGCTGCAAAGCACCTGGAACGGCCGCAAAGTCGGCATGTGCGAGGCCGGGCCGGAAATGACTTTTCACTTTGGCCAACTGATTGCGCACTTGTGCAAAACCCGCAACGTGCGCGCGGGCAGCGTGATTGGCTCAGGCACGGTGAGCAACAAAGACTGGACGCACGGCTACAGCTGCATCGCCGAAAAACGGGCAATAGAAACCATTGAAAGCGGCGCACCAATCACCGGGTTCATGAAGTTTGGTGACACGATTCGCATAGAGGCCAAAGCCAAAGACGGGCAGAGTGTTTTTGGCGCGATTGAGCAGAAAGTGGCGGAGCTGCAAGCTGGCTGATACGAACGTGCTCGTGCGGCTGCTGGCGCGAGACGACTCCAAAGAAGCCAAGGCGGCAGAACAGTTCATCGCCAAAGGGGCTTGGGTGTCGCACTTGGTACTGGCTGAAACGCTGTAGGTGCCGCAAGGTGTGTACAACCGCGCGGCTGCGCAACTTGCAGCGGCGCTAAACCTGCTGCTAGAACACGAAAGCCTGGTGCCGCAAGACGCAGAAACCATCAAAGCAGCCTTGAGGCATTTTCAGCTCAAACCCGCTCTGGGGTTTTCAGATTGCCTGGTGCTAGAGATAGCACGCAAGGCAGGGCATTTACCGCTGGGGACTTTTGACAAGGTACTGGCAAAACTTGACGGCCCAATTACACGGAAGCTACAGGAAGGTTAAAGGCAATTTGGGCAGCATGCTGGGCAAAAACATCCATACCGTTACTGCAGCAAAGCCGATACCGGCCAGCAAGAGTAAAACCACCCAAACTGCCGTTTGCGTAAGCCGTCGCTCGCGCAGGGGCGGTTTGTGAGGCTGAAATACGCGAAGGATGCTCGAATCTGCTGGCTGTAGACCTGACTGTAGACCTGGGTGGGTTGGGGTTGGGCTTGAGTCTGCGTGAGGTAAGTCTGGAGGCGGTTGCATGCGTGGGTTTACTTTTTATACAGGGCTGCAAGCAATGGATGTTGCTTCGCATTCGCGAGCGAAGTTTAGGTTCTGACGCCCGCAACACCCTGAGCACTGCGCCAATACCCGCCCCTGACAAGGGTCTCCTGCAGCGCCCAAAAACTTTCAGTTCGGCTACTTCACCTGCAACACAAACTCTTTGATTCCGCGCAGCAGCATTTCAACGGCCACCGCCACCAAGATCAAGCCCATCAAGCGCTCAACCGCGACCACAAAACGCTCACCCAGCACGCGCTGAATGCGCTCGGCCAAAACCAGCACCAGGGCGCATACGGCCATCGTCACGCTCAGGGCGGCTATCCATTCCCAGCGGCGCTCGGGCGCTTGCGACACCAGCAGCAACACGGTGGCCAATGCCGATGGTCCGGCCAGCGCGGGGATAGCCAGCGGCACAATCAGCGGCTCAACTTGCAGCCCCTGAAGGTCCTCCACCACGGGCGGCGGGAAGATCATGCGCAAGGCGATTAAAAACAAAATCACCCCGCCCGCAATTTGCAGCGCCAGCGCACTCAGGTTCATGACCCGCAAAAAGCCTTCGCCAATGAACATGAAAACCAGCAGCAGCGTGAAAGCAATCAGCACTTCACGCAAAATCACCAGCGGCCGGCGCTTGGGCGGCACGTTTTTTAAAGCGTTGGCAAAAATCGGAATGTTGCCAAACGGGTCGGTGATGAGCAGCAGCAAAATCGTGGCGGAAACGAAGGTGTAAGTCATTGATCGGTCACGTTGAAGGTGAAGTGAAGCGGGCTTTTCGCAGCATCAAGCGGGTGGCAACAAGGAAACGGCTGGGCTTTCATTTACTATTAAATTAGTAGCTGCTTGCGCCCTATTTGATTGGGCTGAAAGGCTATTTAACTCTAAAAAAACCCTGACTTGCCTGTTTTTGCGTTGTCAGCGCGCACTTGCATCCTAGCTTGTCTGCAGAACGCAAAAAGATGGTGGCCGGACGCTGCAGACACCAGGCACATAGCTGGCAGCAGGCCCCACAATAGCCCCATGACGCTGACCGAACTCAAATACATCGTGGCTGTGGCGCGTGAAAAGCACTTTGGCAAGGGGGCGGACGCCTGCCACGTGTCGCAGCCCACCCTCAGCGTGGCGATCAAAAAGCTCGAAGAAGAGCTGCAGGTCAAACTGTTTGAGCGCAACGCCAACGAAATTACCGTTACCCCGCTGGGCGAAGAAATCATTCGGCAGGCGCAAAGCGTGCTGGAGCAGGCTGACAACATCAAGGAAATTGCCAAGCGCGGCAAAGATCCACTGGCGGGCAGCTTGCGCCTGGGCGTGATCTACACCATTGGGCCGTATTTGCTGCCAGAGCTGGTGCGCAAAATTATTGCCGCCACACCGCAAATGCCGCTGATGCTGCAAGAAAACTTTACCGTGCGGCTGCTGGAAGAGCTGCGTAACGGCGACATTGACTGCGCGATTCTGGCGGAGCCTTTTCCCGACAGCAACCTGGCCATTGCGCCGTTGTACGACGAGCCTTTTATGGCGGCGGTGCCCAGCGCGCACCCACTGGCAATGCGCGCCAGCGTGACTGCTGAAGAAATGAAAAGCGAGACCATGCTGCTGCTGGGCAATGGGCATTGCTTCAGAGACCACGTGCTGGAGGTGTGCCCGGAGTTTGCGCGCTTTTCGAGCAACGCCGATGGCATTCGCAGGAGCTTTGAAGGCTCGTCACTGGAGACTATTCTGCACATGGTGGCAGCTGGCATGGGCATCACGCTGGTGCCGCGCCTGGGTGTGCCGAGTGCGGCACTGGCCGCGCAAGCTGCGGCAGCGGTACCGCTTAAAAAAGGCGCCAAAAAGCCGCCTGCAAGCGAAGCGCCGTTGATCACCTATTTGCCATTCATAGGCCACATCCCCAGCCGCCGCGTGGTGCTGGTGTGGCGGCGCAGTTTTACGCGTTATGAAGCGATTGCCGCGCTGCGCAACGCTATTTACGCGTGTGAATTGCCGGGCGTGACGCGCTTGTCGTAGCGGAGTGGTTTAGGCTGGCATTGCCAGGCCGCAATTCCAGCAGGCCTCAAAACCGCCCTCGACCAGCTCACCACACGCGCACAACCAGCGCCGCTGCGGCATGTTGCGCAAGTCGTCCAGCAGCTTGCGTGCGGCGGTTTCTTCATGGTCGTTGGTCAGCCAGACCTCTGGCAGGCACTCGTCGGGCGGCAGCTCACCGGCAATGCCACTTAAAAAATACCGCTGTACGCTGGCTGAAAAGCCGGCCTGCTGCAAGGTGTCAGCCCACAGCGCGGCAATTGCAATGTTGGGTGCTTGGGTGAGGCGGCGCATGGTTGCAGTATATGCCGAAATGCTATTAGTTTAGTAGCTGCTTACGCCCGTATTTATTGCGCTAGAGGCCGATTTGACGTCAATTAATGGTCTTTTTTCGCGTTTTCAAGCGCCCGGTCCGCATAGCGCCCAAAGCGCCAGGCCGTGGCTTCCTGCGTGATGCGCCGCCAGGTGCTGCGCTTGGCAAACGGCGTCATGCTGGGCCAATGCTGCACCTCGTCAAACGTGCGGCCGCACCCCTTGCACATTTCGTCGCCCTGGCTGGTGGAGCAAATTGCAATGCACGGCGCGTCGATGGTGGTGTCGTACCAGGCCAGCCACGCGTCCATGGCGTCCGCCGGAAATCCGGCAACTTGCACGTCTTCTTCGCGGTAAAAAACCATCAGTGCGTACACCGTGGCCAGGGCGCGCAGCTCGGGTGCCAGCGTGATGCCGTCGGGCGATGGGCTTTTGGCGCGCCAGAAGTTGATGGCGGCTTCAATGTCGGTGATGTGGATGAATGACGGAGTAGGCATGGGGCGTGAATTATCGAGGCAACACAGCCAAGGGGAAGGCGGTCATGGCCAAATGGTATTCTGACGCCATGAAATTCATTCTCAAATGGTTATGCAGCGCTGCTGCCCTGTTGGCAGTAGCGTACCTTTACTCTGGCGTGGTGGTGACCAGCTTTACCGGCGCGCTGATTGCCGCTGCGGTGCTGGGCATCCTGAACACCCTCGTCAGGCCGCTGCTGGTGCTGCTGACGCTGCCCGTCACGGTGATTACCGTGGGGCTGTTTTTGTTCGTAATCAATGCGCTGATGTTTTGGGCCGCCGCTAGCCTGGTCGATGGGCTGAACGTAACGGGTTTTGGCGCGGCGCTGATCGGCTCGCTGATTTACTCGGTGCTGCAGCTAGCGATCGAGTTTGTCCTCGAGCGCTTGCTCCCGAGCAAATAGCGTTACCTGCCGGGCGCGAGTGTCGATGATGGACGCGTCCATAAAATCGCCGCTGCCGGGCCTGCTGCGCATCATGTTTTGCGCGGCTTTCAGGCGGTCAAGCGCGGCGGTGTAGTCCAGCTGCACGACGCGCGCTTCTGCATCGGCCCATATAGCGCGCACTTCTTTGCCCTGCTTGCCATAGGCCTGTGCCAGCAGTTGCCAGGCGGCAATGTCTTTGGGCCGGGCAGTGACCCAATTGAGCAGCGCACCCGACACCTCGGGCGCGCGGCCTGCAGCCAATAGCGCGCGCGACTGCAGCAGCACATCAGCGCGCTGATTGGCTTGGGTCATCTTCGTGATGTCCATTTGTGCAGCGCCTGCAGGCACCACGCCGGCCATCAACTCCACTTCAAGCGCGAGTTGCCGTGCCGCTTGCGCTGGGCCTTTTTGAGGCGCATCGGTTTTGCCATACAGACTCGTCAGCTGACCAGCTAGCGCATTGGCAGCTTTGAAGTCGCGCAGCTTGGCCGCAGCCAGCGCTCCGCCGTACAGGCTGGAAGCGGTTTTATCGTTGGCAAAACCAGTGCTGGTGCCCACGCGCTGGCCGTCGCCCAACGCTGAGCGCAGCGCGTCAACGCCCGGCTCAGCCAGCACACGCGCCCGCGCCGCCATCATGGCGTGCCAGATTTTGGCGTCGCTGGCGGGCGCTGCCTTGTCAACTGCGGCAACTGGCAGCAACTGAAAGCGCGCCTGCGCGTCCCCAATACGCTCCGTGTTGAGCGGGTGCGAGCGCAGGTACGGGTACGAGCCGCTGTCGTTCAGGCGCGAGGCCTGCTGCAGCTTTTCAAACATGCTCGATGCCCCGCGCGCATCAAACCCGCCGCCGGTCATGATGCCGAAGCCAACGCGGTCGGCTTCACGCTCCATGTCACGTGAGAAATTGAGCTGCGACTGCACCGCCAGCGCCTGCCCGCCAGTCATCAGCGCGTTGGCCGCCTGGGGTTTTTTGCTGGCCGCCAGCGCGCCCAAAATCATCGCGCCAATCATCCACGGCGTAGAGCGCGACTGCTGCGTGATCAAACGCGAAATATGCCGCTGGGTGACGTGGCTCATCTCATGGCCCAGCACCGCCGCCAGTTCGTCCGCGCTGCTGACGACACCAATCAAGCCCAAATGCACGCCGAAGTAACCGCCCGGCAAAGCAAACGCGTTCACGCTGCGGTCGCGAATTAAAAACAGCTCCCACGCAAAACGGTCGTTCAGCTCCGGGCTTAAATCGCCGCGCTCTTTGGCTGCTTTGAGCAGCGGCTGCCAGATGCTTTGCAAGTAGTCCTGCAAAATGGCGTCGTCCAGAAAATCAGGGTCGCGGTAAATGCTGCCGGCAATGCGGTCACCAATGCGCCGCTCAGCCGCAGCAGACAGCTCAGAGCCATCACCCAGTGTGGGCAGTGCGCCGGACGGGCGCGAGGGGGGTTGCGGTTCTGCGCCCTGCGCAAAGGCTGCAGGGCTGGCCGCAAGCGCGGCGACCACAAGCAGCTTTTTAAAACGAATCAATGAAGTCAAATGCAAATACCTCGGCGGTGTTGAATGCGCAGCATGCCCATATGATGACCAATCGCTAAAAAGGTTTTGTAAAAATTTGGAAATGGCATGAAACAAACTCCACAGGCAGCGCCCCAACTGACCCACTTCAACGCCCAGGGCGTGGCGCACATGGTCGACGTTGCGGGCAAGGCTGCCACGCATCGTAGCGCCACAGCGCAGGGCCGCATCGTGATGCTGCCCGCCACGCTGGCAATCATTTTGGCTGGCAGCGCCAAAAAGGGCGACGTGCTGGGCATTGCCCGCGTGGCAGGGATCATGGCGGCCAAAAAAACCAGCGATTTAATCCCGCTGTGCCATCCGCTGGCGCTCACGCATGTGGCGGTTGACTTCACGCCAGACGAGGCGACAAACAGCATCGCCTGCACGGCAGTGGTGGAAACGGTCGGCCCCACCGGCGTTGAAATGGAAGCGCTTACTGCAGTGCAAATAGCACTGCTCACCATTTACGACATGTGCAAAGCCGTTGACCGGGGTATGACGATGACCGACGTGCGCGTGCTGCAAAAGCATGGCGGCAAGTCGGGGAGTTTTAGCAACCCCTAATTTGCCTGAACGTTGACTTTCAAATTGCTAGAGGCCCAACGCGCATGCTCAGCCGGAAACGCCGCCCGGTACGCAGCCAGGTAGGTCAACGCTTCATCGTCACGGCCCAGCATCACTGCGCTTTCAATGGCTTTTTCGGCTACGCGGGGCTCGGGCGAATAATGCAGCGTGCGCTGGGCCGCGTCAAACACCCAGGCGGCGGTGGCTGGCGTAACGGGCGTCAGCAGCAGCTCGGCAAACTGCGCCTGGTCGGCAAACAGCCATGAGCTGCCCATTTTCAGCACCGTGTCTTCCTGGTAGGCAGGTAAGCGCTGCTCAGGCAACAAATAAATCTGGCTGACGCGGGTGTAGTCCCACGCAGCGTACAGAACAACCGCTATTGATAAAGTAGCTGCTTGCGCCCATATCAATTGGGCAAAATGGCTTTTTCTTGTAAATTCTGCACCTGCAGAGTTTTTTGGCCACAGCGCATAAACACACCAGACAAAAGCGATTTGAAACGGCCCGGACCACAGCGGGTATTCCAGCAGGCTGTGCAGCAAAATCACCGCCAGCACCGCCCACGCCAACTGGCGAGACGCATCACGTTCAACCCACGGTTTTTGGCGAATCACCCACCAGACAAAGCCGCCGCACACCAAAGCTGCCATCGGCATACCCAGCTCCACCGCCAGATGCAGCGGCAAGTTGTGCGCGTTGTCCAGAATATCGCAAAACCGGGGCTGGTCATACAGCGTAATGAAGTGCGCGTAGTCCAGCGCACCCCAGCCCCAACCCAGCCAGGGCTTTTGCGCAATGAGATGCAGCACGTTAGACCACAGTGTGATGCGGCTGGCGCAGGGCGTATCACCCGCTTGCAAGCGCGCGAACAAGCCGTGCGCTGACCAGTCAAAACCCGCAGCGTAAGGCAAGCTAATTGCGGCTGCCGCATAGGCCACCACGGCGACCAGCAAAATCAACCGCACCAAGTGGTGCCGCCAGCCGCCCCACAGCGCAAACAGCGCGCACAGCAAAACGATTTGAACCACGCCCGTGCGCGAGCTTGATGCCGCATTGCCGACCGCCAGCAGCGCCGCCGCCGCGAAAATGGCCGCAGTTACGCCCTTGTTGTGTGTAGCGACCTTGGCCCGCATCGCCCACACCAGCAGCACGGCCAGAGCAAGGTTGGTCAGCGACGCAAACTGGTTGCGCTGGCGCAGGTTGGCAAACGCGTAACCCGGCTCAGTAGGGTTGACCAACGGGGCAAACATCGCCTCAACATCAAAGTATTGAAGCAGCGCCAGCAAACTGCTAACAAGGCCCGCAACCAGCAACGACCAGGCAAACGATTCAGCCAGTCCAGCGTTGGCCGTATTCGGCGATTCCGCATCAACGCTGCCGCGAAACGCAAAAAGCAACACAACCCCAGCCAGCATCGCCATCGAAAAAAGCCACGGCGCAACCCCAGGCGATGGGCCTGGTGCAAACGGGTTCAGCCATGGCAGGCAAAGAAGCAAAAATGCGAGGAAGGTGTGCAGGTGCGGCATTGAGGCGAGATTGTCGCCGCTGCGGGGGCGGTTTTCCTGCAGACTTGCGCGCGCCTCAGGCGGCGAGCGTCAAAGGCTCAATTTCAGCTTCAGATTGGTTGGCTAATGTTGAGTTTTGCACAGCCGGTGGTCTTCAGGTGTCGTTTGGTGTGTCTGCACATTGGTGCATGCTCACCAAGTTATTTATCAACCCTGAAAAACACTTTCTATGGCCCGCCTCACCATTACGCTTTCTGAACCACGCCACCGCGCGCTTAAAGAAACGGCCGCACTGCGGGGCCAAACCATCGGACAGCTGATTGACGAAAGCCTGGATTTTTACGGCGTCAAGTCGCGCAACGAAGCCGCCGGAGTCGATAACCGCGCGCGCGGCTCCAGTGGACTTGATAAGCAGCAGGCCCTAGAACTGGCGCTTGGCGAAACACAAAAACTACGCCGCGCGCAGTGAGCCCGGTTTTTTTTATCATCAACACCCATGTGGTGGTTGCCGGGCCACTACAGCACCGTGTAATGACACCACAAGAATTTACGGTGACGCCGCTGAGCTGAGGTAGAACTACCGCCAAGCCAGCCCAATCATTGCGAAATCTGCGTAGTGGGCTAGTAGGTGGGTTATTTTTAGACCTGCAGCCCAATAAAATTGGGCGCGAGCAGATATAAAGTTATTAGCAACGTAGAGCGCTTTGACCATTCTCTAAAAGTGCGGCGAGCCACCCTAAAACCCATCACCCTTCAAAAACCCTTGAATCTGCCCCTGCTTGTCCAGCACGGCAACCCAGTCTTGTCGGGCAATGATGGGCAGGTACATCCATTGAGAAATGTCAGCGCCGTTTTTGCTGGCCAGCTCCGTTGCAGCAGTTTGCTGGCAGGGCTGTTTTTGCAAAAAGACAGAAAGCGGCCGGGCTTTAACCAGCGCCTTGGCAGCCGCTGTTGGGGTGTAGGGCACGTAAAAGTCAGGGCGTTCGCCGTAGTCACGGCCGCCTTGAGCTGCTTCAAACATGATTTTTTCGCGCTCTTGGGCGTCTTTGGGTTCTCTGATCCCGACAACCATAGTGCCCGCCAACAAACCGGGCCGTAGCTCTGAAGGCAAGGCACCTAGAGCTGCTTCATCCACCGTGGTCTGCGTGATTACTTTAAAACGATCAACCTCCAGCACAAGATACAAGGGGCGTGCCTGCCAAACCGTCCATAAGCCGTAACCCAGCGCACCAAGCTGAATCAACACCACCAGCGCCATGTCCCGCCACAGCTCTGCTTTGGGTTTTGTCGGGTTGAAAAGCACCAGCGTCAGCATAGGCCCGCAAACAATATCCACACCCATCACCAGCAAAAACAATTCCCGCCCGCCCGACAAATCGCGATACGGGTACGGGTACCAGACTAAAAACACTAGGGCAGCGGCAATCGCAGCGACTAGCAAGCTAATCAGCAAGTGATAAGCAGCCGCCTTCCCAGCTGCTGCAATTCTTGAAGTCGATGCTTCAGACGTGTTGTCGATCATTCAAGCTGAAGTTAAGTTGTAAATGATGGCCTTTGCATGCTGGTAGCGTATATTACAGTTGCGTTGGTACCACGCCCAGTTTCGGCAGCAATCCGCGTTGAAGGTGTTCGCTATTTTTTGGACAGGTGCGCAAATAAGTACTTGGATACTCGTGGGTTTCCTTGTCGCCACAACACGCTGTCAATAAAGTAATGATGCACATTGATAAAAACCCAAAATGACGTTAGGGCGAGCGCGGGGCCAGTCAATTCGTCACGCCATTGGCCAGTTCGGTAGTAGTCGGCTACCCACGGCATTATCCAAAATCCCAACGCGCCAAGCACAGCGCCTAACAAACTAAAGCGAATCAGTTCACGAGAGACTAATGAAGTTTCCCCTGTCGATGATGTTTCATTTGCCTTGTATCGATACACAACTGTCATGTATTGAAGTGAATGGAAGAAAGGAATAACGAATAAATATGCCGGGTTAACTGTTGCGAATATGGTCCACAAATACAACGATACGAAATACGCCATCAGCCCTGTCAGCGGAAGCTCTTTCCAGCTTTTCCCGCTTTTAATGGCGCTTTGAGCGCTGCGGGTAGCCATCAGTACAGCCCAGCAGGTCGTTGAGACCACAGAAGCGGCAACAAGGGCAAGCACCTCGGTGGGTATATTTAACTGGATTTTAAATACGCCCCAAAAGGCCGCGCCAGCGCTTCCGTGGTTGATGATCATCCACGCGCCGATCCAGCAAGCGTAGGCATTCCACAGCAATGCTTTTCGGGCGTCTGCACTCCAAAACGTTTTCTTGATAGCCGCGTCAACCATTGCCATACCGAAGCCTTGCTTAACGTAGTGCCAGCCGACCAGTGCGGCCATTAAATTGATAGTAGCAGCCAGCCACACGGGGCTGCCATCTAAGTAAAGCACCACGCTCGCCGCCAAAACGGCTGCCAGTACTATTGGAATCCACAGGCCGACGACGCGCCATCGCAACTTGAATTCTTTGGGCAAGTTCTGAAAGTCTTTGTCCGCCCAGGTACCGTAAAACAGTTGGTAAGAGTGTGCAAAGTGCGGGTGGTTGACAACATTTGCCAAAGCCATCATCACCACGGCAAGGGTCGCCATGGCACCAGACGACATTTCAACGAGCTGCAACACCAAAAAAGCAATAATTGACACGCCACCTAATAGCGCGACGTCTAGCTTGGGGCCCCACAAATAATTGCCTTGAGCGGGGTTAACTTCCCGAACAGGGGAATCGCTAGAGACTTGATTTTTCAAAACCACATGAAGAGACATGTTCATTTCCTCAAAAAAAACAGGAGCCGAAGCTCCTGTTTAATTTACATAGCAAACACTGCGAAGCCAATTAAGGTGCAGGTGTTGGTGTTGGTGTTGGCGTCGCTGCTGCCGTTGCATCGGTTCTGCAAGAAGCTGGACGATATTTTTGAATCATCGTTCCGCCTGTGCAATTCCACGAAATGGTGGCTCCTGCAGAGGTCGTCGCTGCCAAGTCGGCTGGATTTGGAGTCAGAAAGATCGTATTGTTCGCCGCCGGTACTACAGCCGGCTTGTAGGAGATTGTGATTACGCCGGCAGCATCGCTGAGGACTGAAGCCACATTGCGGTTGCTGGTCAGCTGGCTGGTGCCAAGCGCAGTCGTACCGAGGGTGGCGCAGTCAGTGTCGGTGGTGCAAACCTTTGTAGCTGGACCAACTGCCTGGTGAGTTTCGGTAATGGCTGTCTTCAATGCACTTGCAAGCACGAGGCCTTCAGAAACCTTGGCGCGAATGGTGTAATCCTGGTAAGCAGGCAAAGCCACTGCAGCCAAAATGCCAATAATCGCGACAACGATCATCAACTCGATTAGGGTAAAACCCTTTTGAATAGAACGCTTCATTTAAAAACTCCTTGAATTAAAAAACACAAATTTCTACAACTGACCCTTTTTACATTGCAGGCATCGTGCCAGCTCGCTTCAGTCTTCAAAAGTGTGATGGAGTGCGCAATTCCTGTGGAATCGACCGGCTGTTGCTGGTTCTGGCTTACTTTTTTGGTGCAAATCGATTGGCGAAAAGACATTTTTGTCACTTTTAGACCGAAATTGGAACTTTCTAGCTGGTGATTTGAAGTCCAGAGCTCGCCGGTTTGGTGGCTTTGGCCATTCTGCTGGAGGCATCTTGCGCGATGAAAAAACGAATCACTTAATTGCTCGACCTGATCTGGCTGCGGGCCAAATACCAACCAACCCGCGAAAAAAACAGCAGAGTTAGGAGTGACTTCGGCCTTTCAGTGAAAGAAAACGGGCGCGGGAGGCTATGTGATCAATAGCATTGACAGCATTCATAGCAGCCCCCAAGCTAAAAATCGGCCAATGCAACATAGTCGAAGTCGTCAACGTATGCGAAGCCACCCCTCCAGTGCTCATCTTCATCATCACAAACAAGCTGCCCCGGTGGTTAAGCAGCTCGCCTTTGCTTCTGGCGTTGACCAGGTAGCACTTACTTAGCTCGGTCGCACCGTCGCGGCTGATGCCGGTTGGTTGCGGCAAATGCATTGAGCTGCTGCAGCGCAGTAGCTTGAATTAGCTTTTACGGGAAAAAGGGTAAAAAGGGTAAAAAGGGTAATTTTGATACCAATTCACGACACAACTAACGGTTTAAGCCAACAAATACGGGCGCGGGCAGCTCATTAATTAATAGCATCATTTAGCGTTGCGACTAACTGGTTTTGGGCGTGCAGTTGGCCACGCACCCTACTTAATACAAACCGACCGTACCATTTTCAAATCGGTCAGGCCCATCAAAACCTTTTCCATGCCGTCCATCTTCAGCGTACGCATGCCGCTGTTGACGGCGCTGGCGAACAGCTCGGCCACCCTGGCCCGCTCCTGGATGAGCTTTTTGGCCGCGTCGTCAGCCACCATCAGCTCGTGCAGACCAATGCGGCCTTTGTAGCCGGTGTTGTTGCATTTGTCGCAGCCCACGGCGCGGTAAAAATTCAAAGTGCCGCCCGTGCCGTAGCGATCGGTCCAGTCGTCCAGCAGTTGCTGTGATTCGCCGCCTGCATCGAGCTTCCAGGCCTCGGTGTGCTTTAGCTCTTCAGCGTACTCCTTGATGAAGTCTTTGAGCTCTTGTGAGCTGGGCGTGTAGCACTCTTTACAGTCGCACAGTTTTTTGGCCAGCCGCTGCGCCAAAATGCCGAGCAACGCATCGGCAAAATTGAATGGGTCCATGCCCATGTCGAGCAGACGCGTGATCGACTCGGGCGCTGAGTTGGTGTGAAGGGTTGAAAACTCCATGTGGCCAGTCAGTGATGCCTCCACTCCCATTGACACGGTTTCTTTGTCGCGCGACTCACCGACCATGATGATGTCTGGGTCGGCACGCAAGAACGCACGCATGACCAGCGCAAAGTCAATGCCGGCTTTTTTGTTGATTTGCACCTGGCGCAGGCCTTTTTGGGTGATTTCAACCGGGTCTTCGGCGGTCCAGATTTTGGTGTCTGGCGTGTTTAGAAATTTAAGGATGGAATGCAGCGTGGTGGTTTTGCCAGAACCAGTGGGCCCGCACACGTAAAACAAACCGTAGGGCTTGCTAACGGTTTTTTCAAGGCGCTCTTTGTTGTGCGCAGTCAGCCCCAGCTTTTCAAGCGGTATGGGCTCGCCCGCGGCCAAGATGCGCATGACCACGTCTTCAACACCGCCAGACGACGGTATGGTGGCCACGCGCAGCTCAATGTCTAGCGGGCCGTATTTTTTAAATTTGATTTTGCCGTCTTGCGGTTTGCGCTTTTCTGAAATGTCGAGGTCACACATGATTTTCAGGCGGGTGACCATGGCTTGCCTGAACTGCGCGGGCACTTCAATATAGGGCTGCAGCGTGCCGTCAATTCTGAAGCGGATGCCGGTTTTGGCCTTGCCGGGCATGGGCTCAATGTGGATGTCTGAGGCTTTTTGGTGGTACGCGTCAATGATGACTTTGTTGACGAACTTGACCAGCTCGTTGTCGGCCGCCGCAGACTCTAGCGCCGAGTCGTCATGGGCGTCGTTGTCCAACGGTGAGTCCATGTCGGCCAGCAGCTGGTCGATGGAGCCGCCGTCTGCGCCAGTGCCAAACAGCTGGCCAAGGGTTTCTTCAAACTCAGTTTGGGTGGTGACGGTGTAGCTGAACTTGCTAACCCGCGGGAACACCTGCGGCACCACGCGCGCGCCGCGCACGGCTTCAGGGTCAACGCACATGATGACGAGGCCTGCGGGGGTTTCTTCCAGCGGGATCCAGCCTTGCTGCACGATAAATTCGCGCTTGAGCACGCCGTGCAGCATTTCAGAGCGAATGCGGCCGGCGTTAAAAGCCTCGTACGCCACCCCGAAAAACTTCGCCAGTGACGGGCCAATTTGTGATGGCCGAATGCGGTGGCCAGCCATCAGCGCTTGTTCCACGGTGACGCCGTCTTCCCGGGCTTTTTGAACGCAGCGAGCCAGCGCGTCGGCTATCAGCACGCCATCGCCCACCAGGCCGTCGTATTTGGTGGCTTTGCGGCGCTGCGCGTCACCGGCTTTTTGCAGGCGCTGGCGAATGGCGATGCCAAGCGTTTTGCACAGCTGCATGGCGCCGTCTTCTTCCAGCCTGGCAAACGGCTGGTCGCTGCGGTTGTTGATGATTTGCAGCACGCCGCTGACGGTGTCGCCATCAAGAATTGGAACCACCAGCATTTGCTTGGTGCGGTAGCCGGAGCGTTTGTCGACTTCCTGCAAAAAAGCCAGCGCAGGGTGGATTTTTTTAAGCTCGGCTTCGTCGTACACATCGACGATGTTCACGGCCCGGCGCGCCATGGCAACGTAGCCGGCAATGCTTTGCGCTGAGATCGGCAGCTTTAAATCGCGGCTGGTGTTCAGGCCGGTTTTAACTTTTGAAATGATGGATTTGCCGTCAGCGCTGGCGGCATACAGCGTGAGCCGGTCGGCGTTGAAAAGTTTGCAGATGTCCTGGCTGGCCTGCAGCATGATCTGGTCGATGTTTTCAGTTTCATGGATGCGGGTGGTGACCTGCTGAAGCTGCCTGAAAAAGAGCGCCTCAAACGTGATGCCGCGCTCTTGGGGCGGCAGCATTTGGGAGTTGAAAAAATCGTCTTCAGGGGTGGGCGCTGGAGCGGCTACCAGACTGCCAAATGCGCTGCTGCCCGAGCCTCCGCTGGAGCCGCTGTATGAGGCGGCGCTCATATATCAAACACCTGGCCCGCCCTGAGCCAGCGAATGTCGTGTGCTTCGTCATGCTCTCCGGGGGCGGTTTGGTCGAAGCGCTGGATCTCGGCCATGATGAGCTCGGTTTCAAACGGTTTGGTGTGGGTGATGTAGATCGGGTATTTTTTGGACTTGTCGATGAAGTCCAGCTCATTGGCGAGGGTTTGCGGCGACAGGTGCAAACTGCGTTTGGCCAGAGCATGTTCACGGTTGCTGAAGGCAGTTTCAATGACCAGCATGGCCACGTCGAGCTGGTTGATGCGTGCCCACAACGCCGGGTTTTGTTCGGTGTCGCCGGTAAACACCCAGCAGCCATTGCCGTTACCGCCGCTAATCGCGTAGCCCACTGCGGGCACGGTGTGCACAGCCGGCAGCACTTCAAAGTGCTTTTTGCCGAGCGTCAGCACCTGGCCAATTTCCAGCGCATGAAAGGTGATGAAGGGCGCCTCGACCGTTGGAATGCGCGAAAAATCTGGCCAGATGGTGTTGTTAAAAATATGCGTCTTCAGCGCGGCGATGGTGCCTGCAAGCGCGTGGACCTGAATCGGCTTTTGGCGCTGCGCGGCAACTGCATCAACCATGAGCGGGAGGGCGGCCACGTGGTCAAGGTGGGAATGCGTTAGCAGCACGTGGTCGATGCGGCCCATTTCTTCGAGAGTCAAGTCGCCCACCCCGGTGCCGGCGTCAATCAGCACGTCTTGGTCTATCAAAAACGACGTGGTGCGGCAGTCTTTTGCGATCGCCCCGGAGCAGCCCAATACCCGTACTTTCATAAATATTCTTGGTTACTTTGTGCAGTGATTGCGCGGGTTGAGTGGTGGGGCTATTTGGTCTGGAAATTGGTGGCGCCGTCCCACTCGGGGTCAAATGGCAGCAACCGCATAGAGGCTACACGCTCGGCATACAACTGGTAAAGGTACTTTTTGGCACTTAGGCGTTGTAAATTGAGAAGTTGCACGTCGCACTGGTCCCAATCCTGGGCGCGGTAGGCTTTGAGCGCCTGCCCCCAGATTTTGAGCTCGACCAGCCTGGCCGAATCCCCGGCGGTGATCGTGCCCGGACTTGCGCTGAACGCCAGCTGCGGCCAAAAAATACCCACCGCGTTGTCTTTGCCTTTGACGCGGACTTTGTCGAGCTCTTGCCAGGCAAAACCAGTGGCTTGCTTGCGGGTTGATTCGCTCACCACAATGTCAACGCCATAGGTTTTGGACAAGCCCTCCAGGCGGGAACCCAAATTAACCGAGTCGCCAATCACGGTGTAGCTGCGGCGGATGTCTGAGCCCATGTCGCCCACGCACATGGTGCCGGTGTTCAGGCCAATGCCAATGCCGATTTCAGGCAAGCCGTTTGCCCGGTGCTCTTCGTTGAGGGCGCGTATAGCCGCGCACATTTCAAGCGCAGTCTTCACAGCCAGGCTGGCGTGGTCTGGTGTGTCTACCGGTGCGCCCCAAAAAGCCATGACACAGTCGCCCATGTATTTGTCAATGGTGCCGCGGTTGCTGCGGATTTGGTCGGTGAGGCGGCTGAACACGGTGTTGAGCAGCGCCTGGAGCTGCGTAGGCTCCATGGTCTCGCTCATTTGCGTGAAGCCGCGCATATCGCAGAACAGCACGGTCATCTCTTTGGTCGTGGCCTTCATGCTGTAGGCACCAGCATCTTTGACCATTTCATCGACCAGCTCGGGCGGCACGTAGGTGCCGAACAGGTCCGCCAGCTGCCGCTTGGATTTGCTCTCAACGAAGTAGCCGTAGCTCATATTCAGCGCAAACGCTGTAATCGCGGTCACCAGCGCACTGGCCAGTGGCAACACCAGGCCGTAGCCCAGGTACAACCAGAAGTTCAGCCCTATCAGCGCGCTGACGACCACCACACTTAGCGCAACGGCTGTGGGGGCCGACAACATGGGCAATAAAAAAGCTAGTGCGAGCCCGGACAAAACCAGAATCACCACTTCAAAGCCGATGGCGTAATCGGGTTTGACAAAAGTTTGGCCGTCGAGAAAGCCGGAAATTACATTGGCATGGGTTTCTACCCCGGGGTAGGTCTCGCCTACTGGCGTAACGCGCAGGTCAAGCAGGCCAGGCGCTGTGGTGCCCAGCAACACAATTTTGCCTTTGAGCGACGCTGAGTCAACGCGTTTGGCCAGAACATCGGCGGCTGATACGTAGCGAAATGAGCCGCCGCTTGCGCCGCCCAGGCCGCGGAACGGCACCAGCGTTGCGACCCGATCGTCCACCGGTATGGCAAGCGTGACATCGCCTTTTTTGAGCACGATGTTCTCCAGGCCCTGGTAATTTCGGCTCAACATCTTTTCTTTTGGGAAACCCGGCTCAACACTAGGCAAGCCAGCGAGCAGCCTGAACATGGCCAGCGACAAGGACTCGTAGTACCGGCCTTTGTGTTCAGCCAGCAGCGGAATGGAGCGGACAACGCCATCTCCCTCGGTGATGGCGTTGATGTGACCAGCCAGAGGCGCGGCTTGGGCGAGCGGTTCGATGTTGGAGCCGTACCCGTTCCAGCTGGTGAACCGGATGGGACGGCCCTGTAACAAAGCGCTGTCCATGACCGGTGCGGGCAGCGATCCGCTGGTTCGCCCGTCGCGGTCGCTGGTGAAGTAGTAGCCCAGCACCACCGGGCGGTTTTCGACTGATTTTGCGAATACGGCGTCGTAGTCAAGGCTGGCCTGCACCTGGCCCACTTTCTCGACAAAACCAGGCTGATCGCGCAGCTCGTTTTGCGCCAGTTGCTGCAGCCGCTTCAGGCCAGAACTGTCGTCTGCCTCGGCGAACAGCACGTCGAACCCGAGCAAGGCGATTTTGTGTTCAACAAATAGCTGATCAACCAGCGTAGCGAGCTTGTTGCGACCCCAAGGCCACCGGCCAAACTCGGCAAGGCTTTTTTCATCGATGTCGACAATGACGATGCGCTCGTCGATGGTTTTCGGCATGGTTGCGCGAAGCCGGGCGTCATAAATAATGTCGTCCAGCCGCTGCAACACGCCAATACGCGCGACGCCGCTGGCGTGTAAAAGCGCGAACAGCAGCGGAATTAGCGTTATGGCAATTCGCCGCCAGTGCCTGGAAATAAGCTGCATGCAAGTCCTGGCGGCTAGCCAATAGGCCTAAGCGCAGCGAATGAAACGCTGAATAACTGGCCTACGCGTTTTGAACGAACTGCATCTGCGTGCCAGCAAGTTCCAGCAAGTCGCCGTTTTTAAGCGCAACCGGGTCTGCACCAATCACCGTGCCATTAAGTGATGGGCGGTTGGCACCCTCTACATGCGCCACCACAAAGCCGTGCGGACGCTTGGTAATTGCGGCAACAGCCACACCCGGCTTGCCGATGGTGGTGACCACCTTTACGAGCGGTACTTCACGGCCAGCGGCCGAGCCCGACAGGACCTTGATTGCCGCAGGGGCTGAGCTTGAAGCAGACTTCGTCGCTGCGCTGGCTGCCATGCCAGCGACCGCAGCCGCGCCAGCCGATCCAGCTTTAAATACGGTGGTCTTTTCGTATCCGGAGTCCACTGCATCGTTCACGTATTTGATGCGGTACTTGCCAATTTCAACGGTATCGCCGTTTTGCAAAAGCTGCTTTTTCACAGCTTTGCCGTTCAGGTAAGTGCCGTTGGTACTGTTCAGGTCTTCAAGGTGGACATCGTTTCCGGCGAGTTGCAGCACAGCGTGCTCTCCGCTGACGGCCAGGTTGTCAATGACGATGTCGTTATAAGGCCGCCGTCCCAAAGACGTGCGGTCTTTGGTCAATTGAACTTCTTTGATAACAACGCCGTCAATCGAGACGATCATTTTCGGCATGGCCCACTCCAATATATTTCTGACATTTTAACCATTACTTACTTCCGAAGAATTCGCGACAAAAACCCGCGCTTCGCTTCAGCCTCGTTTGCACAGGCCAGCACAATTGAAATATTGTCCCGCCCGCCATTTTCATTGGCTGCCACCACAAGCTGCCTGGCTTTGTCCTGTAGCTCGCCGCTGCCCATCATGATTTTTGAAATCGGCTCATCGCGCACCATATCTGACAGGCCATCAGAGCACATCAGGTAAATGTCTCCGGCCTCGACTTTGTGCTCATTGACTTCCAGCTCCACTGTGTCTTCAACGCCGAGGGCGCGGGTCACCAAGTTCTTGTTTGCAGACGTCAGGGCTTGCTCAGGCGTGATCAGGCCAGCGTCGATTTGCTCCTGCAACAAGGAATGGTCTTTGGTAATTTGCTGAAAATCGTCGCCGCGCAGGCGGTAGCACCTTGAATCTCCGATGTGCCCCACCATGATGCGATCGCCCTGAAAAGCTGCCATCACGAGCGTGGTGCCCATTCCGTTGTATTGCGGGTTGGAATTAGCAGCATTAAAAATGGAATGGTTGGCGTTTTGCACACAAATTTCCATCGCTCTGCGCACTTCTCTTGTATTGGCGTTTTTGCCAGCTTGCGCAAGCCAGCGGCTCATTTCAGATTTGATGAATGCTACTGCCATGCCGCTGGCGATTTCGCCGGCGTTGTATCCACCCATGCCATCCGCAAGGATGCAAAGCTGTGTTTCTGCGTCGACCGCTACTGCGTCTTCGTTGTTCTCACGAGACAAACCTGGATCTGTTTCAGTACAAATATCGTAAATCATGGGGTAAAAGTCATAGCAAAACTCATTGCTTCAGGCCTCAGTATCACGCCTATAACTGTGCATCCTTGTCATTTTTTTAGCTTTGTTCTTGAGCAACATTATTGACCGGGCGCGCAGCAACGCTGTTTTCAAGCGCCGCCGCAGACATCGATTGCACTATCGTGGTCGCGAAGGCAGGCTCTTGGGGTGCATCAGCAACCAGTGCAGCAGGTACCGATTGAACCGTTTGGTTGGCCTCAGCAGCCATCAGCAAGCGCAATTCAGCTGCAAAGTGGTCGCCGTCCTGGTACCGATTGGCCGGCAATTTATCGATGGACATTGCCACCACGCCCGCCAGTTTTTCTGACAGCCCGGCCTGAACGAGCCGAATATCTGTAGCAGGTTCGTTGGCAATCTTGAACATCAGCTCGGCCATGGAATCGCCCCTAAAGGGCAAAACGCCGGCAAGCATTTGGTAGAGCATGACTCCCAATGAATACAGGTCTGACCGGCCGTCTATTTTTTTGCCCGCGATTTGCTCGGGCGACATAAAGCTCGGCGTTCCCAAAACCAAGCCAGTTTTGGTTTTGCTTGAATCAGTGATTCGGGCGATGCCGAAATCAGTGACTTTGACGCTGTCGCTGCCCATGTCATACATGATGTTGGCTGGTTTGATGTCCCGGTGCACCACATTTTGCCTGTGCGCATAAGCCAACGCCTCGGCGACTCTGGCCACGATTGAAAGCACCGTTGCCACTGGCAGCAACTGGCCAGCTTTGGTCACGTCGGCCAGGTCTTTGCCTTTTAAATATTCCATGGCGATAAAGGCCAGGTCGTGCTCTTCACCGGCGTCGAAAATGGTGACGATGTTCTGGTGCTGAAGGCGCCCTGCGGTTTCAGCCTCGCGAAAAAACCGTTCGCGCGCGTCGTCGAGCTCTTCGCCTTCAAACTCCTGGCTGAGAGCCATGGTTTTAATGGCCACCACGCGGCCAATTTTTGGGTCTTTGCCCAAATACACAACGCCCATGGCGCCTTTACCCAGCTCTTTTTCAACCTGGTAGCGGCCCAGCATTGGCTTTTCAACCCCGCCGCCGTCGAGCAACAGCGTGCCACCCGGATGCTTTCCGGTGCCGCCCAAAATCACGGTTTCAGAGAGGTTCTTCGCGCGGCTAAGCTTGGACTGCAGGTCTTTGTGGTTCTTGTTGTAAGTCGCCATGTGCTGGTAGACAACCTCGGCTTTGTTGAACTGGCGCTTTCGCTCAAAATCAAGCGCCAGGCTATTCAGGTTGTCCATCAATGCATCGGTAAATGGCACGCGTCGAAAGCGGTCAAACGCCATGTCGAGCTGGCCCTGGCCTTGCAGGGCCAAACCCATCATGCGGTTAGTTTCTGCCGACTCGTCGTCTGATTTGAGCTTGCCTGCCTCAGTCATCAAAAACCGCTTGGTGGTAATGGCCAAATGTCCAATCACCAGCAAAGCCGACGGGAAAACCAGTTCAAGCCATTTGGCGCTCACCGACAACAAGCTGAACTCTGTGATCAGCAGTCCGGCAAACATCACCAGCGTTACAAGCGCTGCTTTGCCAGCAGAAAGCCGCGGCAGCCCGGCAACAAGGTATGCCGCCACCAGCAGCCACACAAGAGGCGTTGCAACATCGGCCCATACAGGCCGAACAATAAAGTGCTCGCTCAAAATGCTCGATGTGATGTGCGCCACCATTTCCGCTGCAGGCAACCCGGCACCGGCTGGCGTGTTAAAAAAAGCTCCCACACCGACGGCAGTGCCGCCGATGATGACAATCTTGTTGGCGTATTTAGATGCCGGAATCTTGCCCGAAACAACATCGTAAAAAGAGTCCGCTGCAAAAGCGGGCCTGCCGTCTTTGCCTTTGTAAAACTGGGGCAGCATGAGTGCTGATTCGTCGGTTTTAATCACCAGCTTGCCAATTTGAACCGACTCACCCGCATTGAGCCTGATATCACCGGGCCCAAGATTCAGGCTGTTGGCTACTGCGAGCAGGCTCATGGACGGTACAGCCTTGCCAAAGTAGTTCACCAGCAGGGGCTCTTGCCTGATGGAGCCATCTACATCCGGAAACTGGTTCAAATGACCAATGCCCGCTGCAGCGTTGCCGATGGCTGCTATGGGCTGCTGGCCGCTGACAGCCGGAATTGAAAAATTATTGGGGTCGTCCACCGCACTTTTGGCGGCATACGCTGGCAGCGGACTGTCTGCCCTGCCCTGGGGGAAACCCAATTTGAACACCGATGGCACCAGCACATTGGCGGCTTTGCCCATGCTGGATGCCAGCAAAGTGTCGGTGTCCAGCACCGCCTGCGCATCGGCAATGACCTGGCCCAGCTGCTCAGACGCGGCATTCGGCCCAAGCGCCGGGTCGGCCAGCAGGTCTTTAATTTTATTGATGTAGACCAGCCCGCGATCTTTTTGCGGCTCAAAAAACAGGGTGGTATTAACGATGCTTTTAGCTTTTGCCGCTGCCAGCTGGTCAATCAGCCTGGCTTGCACGTCACGCGGCCAGGGCCAAACGCCGATGTTGGCAATGCTCTGGTCATCAATGGCAATGATCGCAATCCGGTCGGAAGGCTGCCGCGATGTGGTGGTGCTGGCAAAGTCGTAGTAGCGGCGTTCTAACGTGCTGAAGACATCGGTGAGCTGGTATAAAAAGTAGACAGCCAGAATCACCAGAACCGCCACAAACCAGTCGGCGCACCAGAATGTGACCCTGGACTGATTTTTAGCGCGCTGCGCTTTAAAAGTTTCGGCCACTGCCCAAACCCCGAATGAACACCTGCTTCATGAATTGCTCCAACCTTTCGGCCATGCTGATTGATGTCTGCCAACTGCCAAAACCCACTTGTATTAGGTTAAAAGTAACAGTCTCGTGTACGTTAACAGACACTTCACTGGCAAACAAGTGACTTATTAAAGCTCATGTCACTTTTCGTTGCATTTACGCGGCGGCCCGGGAGCTGCAACTCAGGTGGCGCGTTTGGGTGCTCGGCTTGAAAAATACTTGCCCAGCAGAAGCACCAGCAGTGCGCCGCCAGCGGCAGTAGCGTAGCTCCAGTAGCCGCCGACTGGCAGGTACGCCTTGATTGCAGGGTCGGTATACGCCATTTGCCCTGCAATCCATCCGAGCAGCATGGCCCCAAGCGTAATAACAACAGGAAAGCGCTCCATCAGCTTGAGGACCAGCTGGCTTCCAAAAACGATGATCGGAATACTCACCAGCAGGCCGAAAATTACCAGCGGCAACTGGTGCTGCTGTCCAGCGCCTTGCGCGGCACCGGCAATAGCCAGTACGTTGTCCACACTCATGACCAGGTCGGCAATGATGACGGTTTTGACTGCCGCCCAGAGTTTGTCGCTTGAACTGATCTGGTGGCCGTCGTCGCCCTCGGGCTGTAGCAATTTCACACCGATCCAGAGCAGCAATATTGCGCCCACAATCTTGAGGTAAGGCACCGCCAGCAGCGCGAGCGCAAAAGCAATCAAAATCACCCGCAATACGATGGCACCAATCGTGCCGTAAATAATGCCTTGGGTTCGCTGCTTGTCAGGCAGGTTGCGACAAGCCAGCGCGATAACCACTGCGTTATCGCCACCTAGCAAAATGTCGATCATGATGATCTGACCCACTGCAAGCCAAAAGCTTGCTGTCATGAACTCTTCCATGGATACCCCTACTGCATGTAAAAAGCCGATTGTCAGCGACGACAACCGGCTTGTAAATTGTGGCTAACCGCAGCCTGAGCGACTACAGCAACGCTTTCAATAACTTGGCCATTTCAGACGGATTGCGCGTAACGGTAAAGCCACACGCCTCCATGATCTCTAATTTCGCGTCTGCCGTGTCGGCACCGCCAGAAATCAAAGCGCCCGCGTGGCCCATGCGCTTGCCTGCTGGCGCGGTAACGCCTGCAATAAAGCCGACGATGGGCTTTTTCATGTTGGCTTTGCACCAGACGGCGGCTTCGGCTTCGTCTGGGCCGCCGATTTCACCAATCATGATGACGGCGTCGGTGTCCGGGTCGTCGTTGAAGGCTTGCATCACGTCGATGTGCTTCAGGCCATTGATCGGGTCGCCGCCAATACCGACCGCGCT
This sequence comes from Polaromonas sp., assembly GCA_031386895.1. GTDB lineage: Bacteria > Pseudomonadota > Gammaproteobacteria > Burkholderiales > Burkholderiaceae_C > Polaromonas. The sequence continues at coordinate 6,665 of JANNCT010000051.1, read as the reverse complement.
GGACTGGCCCAAGCCGATTTCGGTCAATTGCGCTACTGCCTCGTATGTCAGCGTGCCAGAGCGGCTGACCACGCCAATCCGCCCTTTGCGGTGGATGTGGCCCGGCATGATGCCGATTTTGATTTCTTCAGGCGTGATCAAACCTGGGCAGTTAGGCCCCAGCAGCAGCGTACGCTTGCCGCCAGCGGCTTCTTTGGCCCGCATGCGGTTGCGCACTTCAAGCATGTCGCGCACGGGAATGCCTTCAGTAATGCAAATGGCCAAATCAAGGTTGGCCTCAACCGCTTCCCAAATTGCAGCGGCAGCGCCTGCTGGTGGAACGTAAATCACCGATACCGTCGCTCCAGTGGCTTTAGCAGCATCTGTCACGTTGGCAAAAATCGGGATGCCTTCAAAGTCTTCGCCCGCTTTTTTCGGGTTCACGCCGGCCACAAACGCTTCTTTGCCGTTGGCGTAGTCTCGGCACATGCGGGTGTGGAACTGACCAGTTTTGCCAGTGATGCCCTGCGTGATGACTTTGGTGTTTTTATTGATGTAGATAGACATGTTGTTGCGCCTTATTTGACTGCTGCTACGATTTTTGTAGCCGCATCGGCCATGGTGTCTGCTGCAATGATCGGCAAGCCTGATTCGGCCAGCATCTTTTTGCCCAGGTCTTCGTTGGTGCCCTTCATGCGCACGACCAGCGGTACCGACAGGTTGGTGGCCTTGCAGGCGGTGATCACGCCTTCAGCAATGGTGTCGCACTTCATGATGCCGCCGAAGATATTGACCAAAATACCTTTAACCTTGGTGTTTTTCAGCATGATCTTGAAGGCTTCTGTGACTTTTTCAGCCGTAGCGCCGCCGCCCACATCCAGGAAGTTGGCTGGCTCGCCGCCAAACAGCTTGATGGTGTCCATGGTGGCCATCGCCAGGCCAGCGCCGTTGACCAGGCAGCCAATGTTGCCATCCAGGCTGATATAAGCCAGGTCAAACTTGCTGGCTTCAACTTCAGCGGCGTCTTCTTCGTCGAGGTCGCGCAGCGCCACGAGTTCAGGGTGGCGAAACAGCGCGTTGGGGTCAAAGTTGAACTTGGCGTCCAGCGCCTTGATGTTGCCATTGCCTTCGAGCACCAGCGGGTTGATTTCAACCAGGCTGGCGTCGGTGTCCATGTAGCACTTGTAGAGCTTTTGCAAAACGTCCACGCACTGGGCGGTGGAGCCGGGTGGTACGGTCATGCCGTCGGCCAGCTCTTTGCCCTGTGCGTCGGTCAAGCCTACGGCTGGGTCAATAAACACCTTGATGATTTTTTCAGGCGTGTCGTGGGCGACTTGCTCAATGTCCATGCCGCCTTCGCTCGACGCCATAAAGGCCACGCGCTGGCTGGCGCGGTCGGTCACAGCGGAAACGTAATATTCTTTTTTGATGTCCGCGCCTTCTTCAATCATCAGGCGGCGAACCTTTTGCCCGGCGGCGTCGGTTTGAATGGTGATGAGCTGCATGCCCAAAATTTCAGTGGCGAGCTTTTTGACCTCGTCAATGCTGCGGGCCAGTTTCACGCCGCCGCCTTTGCCGCGGCCGCCCGCGTGGATTTGCGCTTTAACCACCCACACTGGGCCGCCCAGCTTTTGGGCGGCTTCTACCGCCTCTTGCACCGTGAATGCCGGAATGCCGCGCGGCACGGGCACGCCGAAAGTGCGCAAGATGTCCTTGCCTTGGTACTCGTGAATTTTCATAGGGGGAACCTTCAAACAGCTGTGATGGGTGCGTCGTTGTGCCGCTGGTTTTGCCGCTGGTGTTTTGCCGCTGGCAGCAGCAAAAAACCAAGCCCTAAACTGTATCATGCTGCGATGCACCAAACTTTTGCGCAACTTACGCAGAAACTGGACGCCAACCAACAAGCAAGCAAGCAAGCCACGGGAGAGTCACCATGCCAAAAATTTTTATTGACGGAGAAGCAGGCACCACGGGCCTGCAAATTCGCGAACGCTTGGCAACCATGCCCGCTATTGAACTGGTGAGCATCGCGCCCGAGTTGCGCAAAGACCCCGCCGCTAAGCGCGCATTGATGGCGGGCGTTGATCTGGTCATCTTGTGCCTGCACGACGACGCCGCGCGCGAATCCGTCGCCATGATTGACAGCCTGCCGGGAAAAAAGCCAAAAATCATCGACGCGTCTACCGCGCACCGCACTGCACCGGGCTGGGTCTTTGGCTTTCCTGAACTGTGCGCCGGCCAAGCCGGGGCCGTCAAAACCGCACAGCGTGTCGGTAACCCCGGCTGCTACGCGACCGGTGCAATCGCACTGATTCGCCCGCTGGTCGATGCTGGTTTTATCGACCCCGATTTTGCGTTGTCCATTCCTGCGGTGAGTGGTTACTCCGGCGGCGGGCGGCAAATGATGGAGGCCTACCAAGCCGGTACCGCACCCTTGTTTGAAATTTACGGCCTGGGGCTTGAGCATAAACACATCAACGAAATCATGGCCTACACCGGCCTAAAGCGCCGCCCGTTGTTCATCCCGTCGGTCGGCAATTTCGAGCAAGGCATGTTGGTGCAAGTACCGCTGCACCTTGACATGTTGGCGGGCAAACCCACCGCAGCGCAGTTGCACGATGCTTTGACCAAGCACTACGCGGGCGGTGAATGGGTGACGGTGGAGCCCGCTACGGATGGCAAGCTCGATGCCTTGGCGCTGAACAACACCAACAAGATGGAGCTGCGCGTGTACGGCAACGAGAAACACCGCCACGCGGTTTTGATTGCCCGGCTAGACAACCTGGGCAAAGGCGCGTCGGGTGCGGCTGTGCAGAACTTGAAGTTGATGCTGGGGTTGTAGGGCAACTCAAACGCTATTATTTCAGGAGCTGTTTGCGCCCGTCTTTGTTAGGTTATGAGCTTTTTTATCCTTAAGAAGCGCTCAAAAATGGTGTTTTTGAGCTTGCCAAGGCCTTGAATTTGAGTCTGATCCCAATTGCGCAAAAGATGCCTTCTACAGCAGCCACAACGGGCGCACTCGGCCAGTGACCCCCCACCGTATTGCATAAAAGCAAAGTAACAGTGCAATCGGCAATGAAATTGCCCATGGAACTATCTTCTCAGCGCGTCGATGCGACTCCATGCTGGCAAGTACGGCTGTTAAACGCTTTGTCATGTACTCTTCGTTGCTGATGCATGCAGGGAAAGCAGGTGAGGTTTGGCAAGTCTTTTCCATCCTCATCTGGTATTCGACCGCATGATCAACCGTCTGATCCTGCGCTCGCGCTTCCAGAACGTGATAGCCCCAAGCGCTCCAAAGTCCTAAAGCGAGACACACGAGGGCGAGCAAAGTGAAACGGAAAAGCTGTTTTTCTTTCATGGATTTGCGCCTAATGCTTGACTTCGGCGGCCGTCGTAATCGGTCCGCTGGAAGGATGGATTAAGTGTCATTGCGTGGATACAAATCGAAAAAAGAGCGCCAATCTGTGCGGCCCGCGGGTTGAAACATACTCAATCCCGTGTCTGACGAACGAAGCCGCGAGCATAGTAGCGTGCATTCCTAGATTGTCCGTTCGCGACGTTGCAAAGACGTTAGCTTGTACAGCGTGATTGCCAGCCGCTCCAACAAGACAATGTGAAAGTTTTCTACCGCGAGCGCTGGGCAACACGAAGACCCAGCCAAGCTCGAGTGGAAAGTGCGTTGGAGATGTTGTTGAACATGCCTTTTTAAAGACCGACGCCCGATACTCAGCGCTTGGCTTCTTTAGCGCAGCGATACCGAGAAGGCAAGAGTCCTCTCGCAGGAAGAGTAGCGCGTGAGCGTCCCGGATACGACCTTCCAGCCCCTTGCTAGTGACTTCGCCGCCAGCAAGCACGAATGCGGCGAAGTCACCAATCTCTTTCGCCGAGCACTCTTGTGGCGATTTAACAGCGATGTCCAACGCGGTGTTCATCTTTAACGCTCAGTGCAAAGTGATCCGCAAACCTGCTGTACAACGTGGCGATTTTCCACGCAAAAACCACGACTTTTACATAGCGCGCTTAAATAGTCTGCTCCATTAAAAATAGCGCCGACCCCTGCAAGTTTTGATAATTTAGATTGAACCATGATGGGAGTAGTTTCGCTTCTTTGCTGCGGTTTGAAGATGCCTCGAACCGGAAAATTTTTACCAATGGCATCTCCCGCTTTACAAGTGCAGCTCGCAGGGTTTTGTTGCGTCATTTTTGGGTTTGCGAGGCCGAAAACTACGGCTTTTGACTTTTTCAAGTATCAAATCAGTCCCACACCGAATAGATTCGGGCGCAAACAGCTCCTGATTTCCTAGTAGCTGTAATCTGCAATTGCCACCTTTTTCTTGTTGAGGCGGGTTATCCAAAACAATGACCAATAGCGCCCTCGATCTTCGCGCAGCCAGGCAGCTCGATTCTCTGCATTCCCACAGGTTAGGGCTTCAGTTTTTTGGTTTTCTCAAACGGATCAAAAACCCGCACACCCACAACCTCAAAATCTTTCACATTGCGCGTCACCACCATCAGGTTATGGACCAGCGCCGTCGCAGCGATCAGGTTGTCGATTCCCTTGTTGCCGGTTTGCGCGCACAGCCGCCCCCACAGCTTGGCAATGGTGGGCGTGACGGGCAGGATGAATTGGGCAAACTGCAGTTCCATTTGGGCCAGCCAGTGCGACAGCTCTTCTGCAAACTCGGGGGCTAAGCCTCTTTGCTTTTCAATGCCGGCTTCAATTTCGCCAATCGTCATGGCGCTTAAGAAAACTGTGTCTGGTGCCTGCGCTTTTAAGTAGGCGAGCACGCCTGCGTTGGGTCTGGCTTTGCGCAGCTCTGACAGCACCATCGTGTCCAGCAAGATCATGAAAAGTCGACTTCTCGCGGCTGTACGTCGAGGCGCTGCGCATCTGGCTCGTCACGCGCCGCGACTTTGGGGATGGCCAGCAGGTGCTCGACGAAATTTAACGACGCATGTGCCCGCCCAGCCGCACTGCGTTGCAAGGCTTCAAAGTCAGTTTCAGACAACACCACCACAGCCCTTTTGCCGCTGCGAGTCACATGCTGCGGCACGCCGCGCAGGGCGTTGTCGACCAGTGCGCTGAATTGCGCCTTGGCGTCTTGTAGACGCCAACATACTGGGTTGCTTGGTTGGACAGAGTTTTGCATATATTCTGACTGGTTTGACGGACTAGTCAGATTTTACGCGACAAGTCAAAAAGTGGATAGTTCGCGGTTGGGGCATATTTTTGATCTTTTAATGGCTACGCCAAGAGCCGATAGCACTACTAATTTAATAGCTGCTTACGCCGGTATTTATTGCGTAACAGGCCTATTTGATCCATAAAATACCGATTTCTGCTCATTTTTTCGCCCCCCGCTACTCATCTTCCGGCGGTGCCATCACCCGCCGAATCGCGTCGCCGCTAAAACCCCGCGCGGCCAGAAAACGCATTTGCTTGGCTTGGGCGGTTCGGTCTGGCGGTTGGCCGTCTGATTTGGCGGCGAATTTTCTTTGCCATAGCTCCCGGGCGCGGTCGAGCTCTGTGGCTTTCAGGCCTTGCATGGCTTCAACCACTGCTTCCTTGTCGATGCCTTTGCTAAACAACTCTTGGCGGATGCGGGATGCGCCTAACTTGGCCTGGCGGCGGTTGATGACGGACTCGACAACGCGGGCTTCGCTGATGAAGTCTTTGGCCTGCAGCTCGTCGAGCACTTGCGCAAGCTGGCCCGGGGATTCTTCGTACTGTTGTAGTTTTTTTTCAAGCTCGCCTCTAGACTGCTCGCGCGAGGCGAGCAGCCGCAGGGCGCGGCCTTTCAACGACAGTGCAAAGCCGCTTTTGGTGGGTGGCTTCCCGTCTGGCGTTTTGCGCTTGTCGCTTGACCTGGTTGACTCTAGTTCGTTCATGTCAAGCGACCCACGGACGAGCAGTTATTTACTATTATTTTCATAGCTGCTTACGCCCGTATTTATTGCGCCAAAGGCCTATTTTGCTTAAATAAGCTTACGCAGCGGCGGCTGCAGCGGCTTTGGCTGGCTTTTCAGCCTTTGGCGCTTTTTCTGCTTTTTCAGGCGCCGCATTTACTGCTGGCTCAATCAATCGAATGCCAAGTGACTCACGCACCTTGTTTTCAATTTCAATGGCCAAGTCCGGGTTTTCTTTCAAAAATTCGCGGGAGTTGTCGCGGCCCTGGCCGATTTTTTCACCGTTAAAGGCGTACCAGGCACCGGCTTTTTCAACGATGTGGCCTGCCACACCCAGGTCAAGCACCTCACCCAATCTGCTGATGCCCTCGCCGTACAGAATGTCAAACTCGGCCGTTTTAAACGGCGACGCGACCTTGTTTTTCACCACCTTCACGCGGGTTTCGTTGCCGATGATCTCTTCGCCCTTTTTAATCGAGCCGATGCGGCGAATGTCTAGCCGTACCGATGCGTAAAACTTCAGCGCGTTGCCGCCGGTGGTGGTTTCTGGTGAGCCAAACATCACGCCAATCTTCATACGGATCTGGTTGATGAAAATCACCATGCAGTTGGCTTTCTTGATCGTTGCCGTCAGCTTGCGCAGCGCTTGGCTCATTAGCCGCGCTTGCAGGCCGGGCAGTGAATCGCCCATTTCGCCTTCGAGCTCGGCCTTGGGGGTGAGTGCCGCCACCGAGTCAATCACGATCAAATCGACCGCGCCAGAGCGGGTGAGTGAA
>JANNCT010000034.1:0-18321 GCA_031386895.1 Polaromonas sp. | reverse complement strand
GGTGGCGCATGGCTTTGATGTGTGCGGCTTCTTCATCATCACTCAACCGCCCTTTGCTTTGCGCCAACGACAGCGTGAGTAAAAACAAACCCGCCAATTGCGCAGTAAAAGCTTTGGTCGATGCCACGCCAATCTCAACCCTGGCGCGGGTGACGTAGGCCAGCTTGCACTCACGCACCATGGCCGATGTGGCCACGTTGCAGATCGTCAGGGTTTGCGTCATGCCCAGCGATTGCGCGTGGCGCAGGGCGGCCAGCGTGTCGGCAGTTTCGCCGCTTTGGGTGATGGTGACGACCAGCGTGCGCGGGTCGGGCACGCTGGTGCGGTAGCGGTATTCGCTGGCGACTTCAACCTGGCAGGAAATGCCTGCAATGGATTCGAGCCAATACTTGGCCACGCAGCCGCTGTAGAAGCTGGTGCCGCACGCCAAAATCAGCACTGAGTCGATGTCTTTGAACACCCGGTAAGCCTGATCACCAAACAGCTCAGGCGTTATGCCTTCCACGCCTTCGAGCGTATTGGCAATGGCGCCGGGTTGTTCAAAAATTTCTTTTTGCATGTAGTGGCGGTACGGGCCAAGTTCTGCAGCGCCGCTGTGGGCGACCACGGTTTTGACTTCACGCTGAATGGGTGTTTGCGGCTTTTGCGCTTTGTCCAAAATCCAGTATTTGCCAAGCTGAATGTCAATCAGATCACCTTCTTCAAGGTACACGATCTGGTCTGTAACGCCTGCCAAAGCCATTGCGTCGCTGGCCAAAAAGTTTTCTTGGGTTCCTTTGCCCACACCCAAAATTAAAGGCGAACCTGCCCGCGCACCCACCACGCGGTGAGGCTCGTCTTTGCAAAATGCAGCAATCGCGTAGGCACCGTGCAGTTGCGTGACGGCATTTTTCAGTGCGTCGAATAAATCACCGTCGTACAAAGAGTCGACCAGATGAACGATGACTTCGGTGTCTGTTTGGCTTTCAAACACATAGCCTTTAGCTTGCAGCGTAGCGCGAAGGTCTTCGTGGTTTTCAATGATGCCGTTGTGGACCAGGGCGATCTTTCCCGGCTTGCTTGAAGCAGCGCCCGTGCCGTGGCTGAAGTGCGGGTGCGCATTATGAATGGCCGGTGCACCGTGCGTGGCCCAACGGGTGTGGGCAATGCCGGTGGTGCCTTCGAGCTTGTCGTTTTGAACTTGGTTCTGCAGCTCGGCCACGCGCGATGTGCTGCGGGCTCTTTTCAGGCCACCGGCATACACCGCAACGCCACAAGAGTCATAGCCCCGGTATTCCAGACGCTGCAAGCCCTGCACTAGAACAGGAACGATGTTTCGGGTAGACACCCCAGCAACAATGCCGCACATAAGCAACCTTCGTGAGTCAACAATGCGCTGATGGTAAGGTTTATCTATTTTTCTATGCAACCAATTCGGTTATATCAATGAAATTAAATTTCACTAAATGCTCTAAATACATTTTTATTTCATTTATATTTGATAAATGGAACAAATAGACATAGACGGCACCGACATCAAGCTGCTGAACGCACTGCAAACCGACGCGTCTCTGAGCAACCAGGCACTGGCTGCGCTAGCCCATATCTCACCGCCCACCTGCCTGCGCCGCATCAAGCGGCTTAAAGACGCAGGCCTGATTGAGCGCGAAATAGCGCTGCTCAACCCCGACAAACTGGCCAGCATCACCGGCCACGGGCTGACGGCAATTGTTGAAATTTCGCTCGACCAGCAAGGCGACGAACAACTCAGCGCATTTGAGCAGCGCATCAAAGCTGACGCGGCAGTGCAGCAGTGCTACCGCACCTCGCCGGGGCCAGACTTTGTGCTGATCGCGCACGTCCCCGACATGCCCGCCTATGCGGCCCTGAGCCAGCGGCTTTTTACCAGCGATGCAAACGTGCGCAACGTGAAGGCGTTTTTCAGCATAAAACGCTCAAAATTCGATCCAAAAGTGCCTCTGACGCAATAGATACGGGCGCAAGCAGCTCCTAAATATGTAGCACTACTTCCCGGGTGTATCAACCGCAGAAGCTTTAGCATCGCGGCTGCCTTGCCTCATCAGTGACCAAGCCATGACACCCAGAGCCAGTGCGCCGGCGATCAGCACGCCCCACAGTACCAGGCTACGCGCAGGAACGGTGTCGCTGGCAGCGCCAGAAGCCACGACAACCGCGCCAGCGCCCCTGGCCTCCACTTGGGCCAACGGCAGCTTGTTTTCTTGACCTGATTGGTAGCCAGGCATCAAGCTGGGCAGCGGCAAGTAGGCACTGGACAAATTGGCGGCGCCCACGGCCAGTGTGAATGGCCCGGCGCCGTTGGCCAAAAACACCAGCTGCACGGGGTCAAACAGCACGCTGACTTCAGGCGCTGCGGCAAAGCCGGGTGTTTTTTTGTCGGCTTCAATTTTGATCTCACGCGTTGCGGCGCCAGGCAACTCTACGGGGCCACTGCTTTGCGTTTTACCGCCCGCCGTGAGCTGATAGACCACCGTACTCGCCAGCGTTGCCCACGGCTGGCTGCGGTCATTTCGGCCCAGCACGCGCACCGGTACCAGCGTGTTGCTGCCCACTGGGTCAATGCGCAGCGCGGCTACGGGTGCGGCAAATGTCAGGTTAAAACTGAACTCATGCGGGCTGACCAAAGTCAGCGGTGCCACGGCCGTAACTACGCGGGTGATAACGCTGCCCGCCACCGCAGTGGTCAGGGTGGCACCGCGTAGCGTCACTCCGGCAAGCCGGGTATTGCTGTCGGCCCAGGTAACGCGCAGGTAGTGGCCAGAGAGATCTTGCGCGGGCAGCTCGAGAGTCGATGATCCCAAGCTGGCAGGATCGGTTTTGAACAGCACGGTGTCGGCCAATTGCCGCCAGTTTTTCAGATCTTTGCTGGCTTGTAAATTAAAGGTGATGGGCTGGCCGACCGGCAAGTCAACGTCCAGTGCAATCGCCACTACCGGAGTTTTAACCTCACGCGCGTCGAGCAAAGCGCCCAGCACTTTTTGCGCGGCGGGGTTCGCTGCGCCGCTAGCGGTGCTGAGCTGCACCACGCGCTGACCTTGCCGCTCTTCAATGCGCAATTGCAGGCCGTCTAACGCAGCTGTTGAATCGCCGCCCAGGATGGGGAACGCAATTAACTTGACTTGCCCACGCTCAGCCGGGTTGGTGGCCACCCGGCTGAGAGCCACGGGCACACTCTGGCCTTGCGCATTAAAAACACGCACGTCGCTGTAGCCGCTGCTTTGCACCTGCACCAGTGCTTGCGCCGGCAACTGCAGGCGCTGAAGCGGCGCATCGGGCGCCAGGGTGATGGGCAGACGCAAGGTATAGGCTTGCAGACTATTAGCGTCAGCACCATGCAGCACGGCGCTGAAGGTAGCTAAAACCGCAGCGGGGAGCAGCAGTTGTAAGTGGCGAATTTTGTAGGTCATGACGCGTTCTTCATCGGATCTGCCGACGCAATAATGTTCGCAGGCTCAGGTGACAAATCAGGCATTAACCGGGACGCTGACTTTGGAGGAAGGGGCGCAAAATAACCCACCACCAGCATCAGTACGCCCACAGCAATGAAAACCACGATGCGCTCAACACCGCCCACGTTAGATAAATCAATCAGCAGCAGTTTGACCACCACCAAACCGAGCAGACTCGCGCCGACTAAGCACAGGGTGCGTTGCAAACGACGGTGTGCCAGCACCATCACGTTCAAGGCCATAAGTGTCCACAAAATAGCGTAGCCGGTTTGCACCACAAAGCTGTCAAACAGTGCGTCGGCTTGCCACGGTACGCCAAAAAAGTGATGAGCCACGCGCAGCCAAACAGTGTTGATGGCCACAAAGCCTAGCGCCGCCACAGCCACCAAGGCCCGCTGCCCTCCGATCCAGCTGGAGCCAGCAGGCACAGGCACGCTGCCAACTACAGCGCGCCGCCAAAACACCAGGCCACCCAGCGCCAATGCAATAGCCAGGTCGGTCGGGTTGAGCAGCGGAATATACGGCAATGGGTCAGTGCGGCCAGACGATGACACAGCCACTGCCAGCGCACCAACAAACACCAGCACCGCCAGCGGTACGGCTGCTGTCCAGTAGTAGCTGCTGGCGTGCGGCTGTAGCGGCCATTTGAAGTTATTCAATTGCGCTGCATCGTTGGCGCGGCCAGCCCATATCGCCAGAAACATCAGCATGGCAATCGCACTCAGCAGCATCACCACGCTGGCCCAAGCGCTGCCAAACAAGTCGCCCCTGCCAATAAAAAACCACAGGCAGTCGGCCAATAGCAACGCAGCCAGCCACGCACCACCTACATGCACGGCGTGGTTCAAGTGGTGCAGGGCTGGACTGGGCGCAATGTCGTTCTGGCGCAGCAGCCAGAAATGCAGGCCCAAAGCCACCAGCCACACGCCCCAGGCAGGCGTGTTCAGCACGCTGTAGCCACTGACGATTTGCGCCAGCAGGGTCAACGCAAGCACTACCAACGTCAAGCGGCTTGGCCATGTGGCCACAGCCCAGCTTTTGGCTAAGCCCAAGCGCTGCGACAGCGCTGCACTGACCAGTAAGGCCAGCATGCTGAGCAACTGCGTGGTGCTGTCTGTGAACACGGCAGTCGTCTGCAAGTCACCGGCTAGCTGCGGTGTGGGTAGGCGGCGGTTGATTTCAAGCAGCCAAGCGGCGCACCACAATGCAAAACCGTAAAGATACATCGGAATGCCGAGCTGGTTTTCAAGCACCGCGTAGCCTTTGGCCCAGCCGGATCCGCTATGCGGCAGTGCAGCTCGCAGCCACCAGGCAATCAGCGCGGCGGGCAAAGCAATCAGCAGTGCTCCGAGAAAGGCAGAGTTAAGCAACGGCCACGCCGACACATTGACGCCGCCCGAATCCAGAAAAGCCACCGCCGCCACAACTTGAAGCACCAGCCCGAATGCCCGCGGCATCCAGCGCGCTTGGCGCATACCGACCCAGAAGGCACCGGCACCTTCAAGTGCCCACACAGCAGATGTCAAACGCGCATCAAATGCCAGCGGCACAGCCAGCGTTGCAAAGCCAACACCGATGGCGATAAAACACTCCATCAGCAGGCGGTAGTTGCTTGAGCTGCGGCGCTGCAGCACCAACGCCAGCGCCAAATAAACAGCGCCAAAACCAAGCGCAGAAAACGCAGGGCCCAACTCAAACGGCTGCACCAAGCCCGCCTGCAACCCAAAGCCTACCAGCGGAGTGCCAAACACCAGCGTACTGTCGACTGCGTTGCCTAAAGCCGTTGGCGTATTGCGCGCATACAGCACCGCCGTGAGCAAGTAAATCAGCACAAAACCGATCAAAAACGGCCGCGTGCTGGCATAGTTTTCAGGTGCGTATTTGAGCGCGCCCCACGCCGTGGCTACGCCAAAAGTGGCAATAAAACCAACCATGTTCAAAATGCGCCAACTGCGCTTGTAGGCAATGTACAAAATAGCCAGATTCAACACGCTGTAGTAGCTGAACAAACCGACATGGCTGCCTTGGCCAGTTGACAGCAACACCGGTACCGCGAAGCCGCCAGCAAACGCAACCACAGCCAGAGAACGCGCGTTTTGCAGCAACGCCAGCGCGCAGCTGAGCGCGCACACCACCAGCATCAAACCAAACGCAGGCAACGCTGGCAATAGCGCGTAAAGCCTGAAGGCAGCAAACACCGTGAGGTACATCACAGCCACGCCTGCACCTTGCAATGCCAGCGCAAAACCCGGTTTGGCATCGCGCTTTTTGAAGCCCACCGCCAGCAGCGCTATGCCTGTAGCCGCAATCGTGGCCAAGCGAAACTCGACCGGCAGCAAGCCAGACACGGCAGCGTAGCGGGCCAAAAAAGACAATCCGATAAACAAGATCACCAAGCCAACCCGCACAATGGTGTTGCCACCCAACAGCCAGCCCTTGACAGCATTAAAGGCACTTGCCAGAGCACTTTCCAGTGCACTTGGGCTTGCAGATTGACGCCGGGCACCGCTCGCTGGAGCTGATGCAGAGCCGGATGCCTCGGCCTCGATTTCGCGGATGAAAATGGGTTCACGCACTGCCTTTGGCGCAGCACCAGATGCAGCACTGGGCACTGCGACCGAAGGGGCATTGGGTACGGCGGACGGTACGATAGTTTGCGCGGCACGCTCATTTTCTAACAGGCCATCGTCCGGGATTGGGCGCATCGTGGGTGTGGTTCCCGTGGCACTGCCAGTGCCATCGGCGCAACCGAATGCGCTTTCGGCTTTGAGCCGCGCCAGCAGTTCATATTTTATTTTTGACTCGGCACTGACAATCTGGCTGCGAACTTCCCGCCGTACTGCCCAGCGCAGCGAGAGCCCGGCTAGCAGACCCACAATGATGCCGACCCAACTGGTGAATTCGTCGCTACCCGGCCAGAACGCCGCAAGCGTGAGCCCGCCCAAGATACCCCAAATAATCAGCATGTCGCGGCCCTCCAGCCTGTTCTGATCTGGCGTGTTCTAAAAGTAGCACGACCAGCCATGTGCCGCGGATGTTACTTGATGTACATGTTGTACCAGCGGTAAATCAGGTCCCTGTTGTCAAGCAGCTTACGTCGCTTGTTTCACTGGCCGCTTCCAGTTTGGCAAGCTGATCTGCTTGGCCCGCGCCACATGCAGGCCACCGGGCTCGGTGCTTTTTGAAATCGTTGACCCACCACCGACTGTGCCGCCAGCGCCTACGGTGACGGGCGCTACCAGCACGCAGTTGCTGCCGATGTGCACGTCGGTCTCAATCACGGTGCGGTGCTTGTTGGCGCCGTCGTAGTTGGCGGTGATGCTGCCGGCGCCAAAGTTCACGCGCTCGCCCACGGTTGCGTCGCCCAAATAGGCCAGGTGGTTGGCTTTGGCGCCCTTTGCCAGCGTGGAGTTTTTGACCTCGACAAAGTTGCCGATGTGCACTTCAGCACTTAAGTGCGCGCCTGGCCGCAGACGGGCGAACGGGCCGACCAGCGCGCCCTCACCTACCTGCACGCCCAGCTTTTCCCCATCGATGTGGGTGAAGGGGTGAATCACTGCGTTCGCTGCAATAGTGCAGTTGGCAATCATGCAGTTAGCGCCTACCCGCACGCCTTGGCCCAGGCTGACCGCACCTTCAAACACGCAGTTGACGTCAATTTCAACATCCTGGCCGCAGCTTAAATCGCCCCGCACGTCAAAGCGGGCGGGGTCGGCCAAGCGCACGCCTTGTTCCATCAAAGCAGTCGCGCAGCGCAGCTGGTACGTGCGCTCCAGCTCGGCAAGCTGCACGGGGCTGTTGATGCCTGCGACTTGCGCGGCATCTGTAATCTGATGGGCCACCACCGCAATTCCATCGGCCACCGCAAACTTGACGATGTCGGTGAGGTAAAACTCGTTTTGCGCATTTTTATTGTCTAGCCGGGCCAGCCACGCACGCAGAAGGCGGGTGGGCACGGCCATGATGCCGCTGTAAATTTCATTGATTTTGCGCTGCGCATCGGTGGCGTCTTTGTGCTCAACAATGGCGCGAACCTGCGCGCTTGGCTCAAGCCCGCTGCGCTCGATGCGCCCATAACCTGTTGGGTCTGGCATCAACAACGTCAACAGCGCCAGGCGCTGCCCGTCGCACTGGGCAATGAGCGCCTGCAGCGTGCCACTCTGGGTTAAGGGCACATCGCCCGACAGCACCAGCGTGACGCCATCATCACCCAGCCGCCCTATCGCCTGCTGCACTGCGTGGCCGGTGCCCAATTGTGGCTCCTGCCGTGCAAAATCTATGTCAAATTGGTCTGCAGCGCCCTGAAATCGGGCGCAAGCAGCTTCTACTTCCATAGCACCGTGGCCGGTAACAATCACGGCGCGGCGTGCCGATAACTGGGCTGCGCAGTCAAGCACATGGTGCAAAAGCGCACGCCCACCCAAGCGGTGCAATACTTTGGGCAGCGCACTTTTCATGCGCGTGCCTTTTCCGGCAGCCATGACGACGACATCTATTGGGTTTGTAGAAGACTTTGAACTGAAAGAAGCCATGACACGTCCTGTAAATTTTTCAAGCTTGATGCGAATTATCAGCTTGCTGATGCTGGTTCCCCTGCTGCAAGCGTGCAGCGCCGTAAAGATTGCGTACAACCAGGCACCGGTTTTGGCGTACCTGTACCTTGACGGCTACATGGACTTTAACGAGACGCAGGCATTAAAGATCAAAGACGATTTGGCAAAATTCCAGGCATGGCACCGGCAAACCCAGCTGCCCGCTTACATCGATTTGCTGCAGAAAACCCAGCCGAAGTTATTGCAGGACATCACGGAAAAGCAAGCCTGCGAAATTTTTGCTGACGCACGCCAAAAGGCATTGAACCTGACCGACTACGCCGAGCCCGCCACGCTGGCAGTGGCCGCTACGTTTACCCCCAGGCAACTCACGGCAATGGAGCGCAAGTTTGCCAAAAGCAACACCACCTGGCGTGAAGAGTTTTTAGAAGGCAGTGCCAAAGATCTTTTTGAAAAGCGGCAAAAAAGTGCCGTCAAACGCGGCGAAATGCTTTACGGCAATTTGAATGACCAGCAGCGCAACCTGATTGCTGCACAAATTGAGAAATCAAAATTCAGACCTGCGCAAAGCTACGTCGAGCGCCAGCGCCGCCAAAAAGACACACTGCAAACGCTTGGTCAAGTCGTTGCCAACCCGCAAGACCAGGAAGCAGTGCGGCGTGACATGCGCGGTTTGCTGGCGCGCTCCACCGTATCGCCCGATGCGGCGTACCGCAAGTACCAGGAACAGGCCGTTGAAGACGCGTGCGCAAGTTTTGCAGAGCTGCACAATTCCACCACGGCCGAGCAGCGCAGAAAAGCAGTCGACGTTTTGGCCGGTTACGTGCAAGACTTCAAGGTACTTGCATCGCAAAAATGAACCCTGGACCGCTTCGCGGCGCTACTGCGGGGTGCGCTGAAAATCACAGCAACGGTACTTTTCTGGGCGGCCTGTCGAAGTAATCGGCAATACGCTCAAGCGCTTTGGTGTTGAGCAGGCGCAGCCGCCCGTCAGCAATGTCATGCAGCCCCAACGCGCGCAAACGGCGCATGGTTTTGTTGGTGTGCACCAATGACAAACCCAGGTTGTCGGCAATGTGCTGTTGGTTAAGCGGAAATTCCACAGAGCCGCCCTGACCGTCATCGCTTTTCCTCTCCAGGCCAATGCGCTCTAGCCGCCGGTACAAATGCATCAGCAGCATGGCCACGCGCTCGGTGGCATTGCGGCGGCCCGCAGTCAGCAGGCCGTCGTCTACAAAGCCTTCTTCACGCGCTGACATCCACGTTACGTCATAACCCAGGCTGGGGTGGTCACGAAAGAGGTCCCACAAACCTTCGCGTTTGAAAACGCACAGCGACACGTCGGTCACCGCTTCAATGCCATGCATGGCACCGTCTGCAAACTCTTGCTGCAGCCCGATGAAATCACCGGGCAGCAAGAAATTCAATATTTGCCTGCGGCCGTCACTCAAGGTTTTGTAACGAAAGGCCCAGCCCGAATACAGCGTGAACAATTTGCCGTTGGGCCTTTGCTCGTAAATAAGCGTGCTGCCCGCCTTGGCCGCTGTTGTACCTGAGCGAAAGGCTTCAATAAACGCCAGCTCGTCAGGCTTGACGGCAGTAAAAGCGCCAGTCTGGCGCAGCCTGCAATTCTGGCAAGCAGGCGGGAGGTCGCTGCTGAAAATAGCTGTGTCTTTTGACATTGTTCAAACGCTTTGCCAAGGCTATATTTGCAGCCAGTTATGAACCAGACCCATAAGATCTACGAGGTGCTCTACGTTAGCACCATCGACCCGACAGCCCCAATCAGCGTGGTGGCCGATATTGCAGCCAAAGCACGCGCACGGAATCTGGAGCACGATTTGACAGGCCTGTTGATTTTTGACGGCATGCGTTTTTGCCAGCAAATTGAAGGCCAGCAAAAGCAGGTGCTCGCGCTGATTGAGCGGATCAGCGCGGACCCCCGACATTCAAATATCACTATTTTTCACCATGGCAAGCTGGACGAGCGCCGGTTTAAAAATTTCTCATTGGCGTTTACCAATGTGGACGACATTGAGCAGCTGGCCAGATTGGAGACGCTAGATGGCCAGCCAGGGGTAACTGCTTTTGTGGAGCTGCTGGCAACGCTGGATTTGCCTGTGTAGTTTTCAGGCCTGAAGCGAAAGAATACGCGCTTCAAGCCTGGAGTGAAGACCGAAGACGCACTTCAGGCCTGAAGTGCGTTCCACATCTCTTTGTCACGCTCTGCCGTCCAGATGCGCGGGTTTTTAATGCCGCTGGCTTCGTCGAATGCGCGGCTCACGTCAAACGGCAGGCAGTGCTCATAAATAAACACATGGCCAAAAATAGGGTCCATGGTTTTGCGGGTGTGCGCCATTGCGGCTTTTAAATCCATTCCCTCGGCAGCAGCTTCTTTGCCCGCCTGGTACAAAGTTTGCACCCAGCGCTGGGTGTATTCGAGTGCCTTGTTGACATTTGCTGCGCCCTTCATGGCCTCACCCCGGCCCGGCACAATCGCCTCGGCTTTCAGGGCGCGCAGCGCTTCGAGTGTGGCGGGCCATTCCTCAAGCTGCGCGTCACCGGTGTACACGCCCGCTTCGTACTCGACCAGGTCGCCTGAAAACAGCACTTTTTCTTCTTCAACCCAGGCAATCGTGTCGCCCCGCGTGTGGCCTGGGCCGGGGTGCCAGATGTGTACTTTCACGCCACCCAAATCAAGCGTGAGTTTGCCCGGCACTTCGCCTTTGGTTGGGTTGCCGCCACCAATCACCATCGTGGGCCAGGTCAGGCCAGGCACGCTTTCAGAGTTGCGAAACAGGCGCGGGAAGCGCTCCATCTCACTTTGCATGTCTTGCGCGCCGCGCTCCGCAATCAGCTCGTAAGTGCCCTGGCTGGCTATCACTTCAGTAGCGCCTTCTGCAATGTAGGCGCTGGCGCCCAGCACGCGCACCGCATGGTAATGGGTCAGCAGCACGTACTTGATGGGCTTGTTGCTGACTTCGCGGATGCGCGCAATCAGGTCTTGCGCCATCGCGGGCGTAGCAGTGGCGTCGCTGACCATGATGAATTTTTCGCCAATGATCACGCCGGAATTCGGGTCACCTTCAGCGGTGTACGCCCAGCAGTGGGGGCTGAGCTGCTCGAAGGTGATTTTTTTATCTTCAAGGTCGGCTTGGGAGGCGAAGGCTTTGGTGGGCGTTGACATGGCAGGGTTCCTGGATGGGTGGCGACATTGAATTTACTTCATGTCAGTTTATCTAATCGGAACTCATTACGCATTGTTGAATATCACGCAGCTGGGCTGTGCATCAGTCGCAAGACCAGAATTCGCATGAAATTTAAGCCAAAAAGCACTATAGCGCAATGAATACGGGCGTAAACAGCTCTTAATATAATAGCGATTGCACCCGCTCCTTGAGAATCACAAACACGTTTCCAGCCGCTGCGCAGGCTTTGGCCCAAGCACCACTGCGCCCACCAAGCGGCGCGTGGCACGCAACAGCTGGACCAGTGCTTGTCGCAGCTCACCGGCAGCCTGAACGACCTCAACTTGGCTTGGGCGAGCTGGCTGCGCTGCATAACCCCACGCAAAAGCAACCGGCAGGCTCTGCGCGTGGCCCATGCTTTCCATCACGACCCTGGCCCCGGGAGACACAAGCAGCGTGTCACCTGCGCTTAAAAAATAGTCATGGAGCATCGCGCAAGGCTCAAGCGGTGCGGCACTCCAAGGATGGATATTGGCAGTGCCAAGCGTGGCCCAAATCTGGCCACGCGCAACCTGCAGTTGCCCGCCGCTGCGCGACATAACGGTAATTGCACGGCCGGTTTCTAAAAGCCAGTTGCCGGTTTGGTGGGTGGCGTCAAGCGATGCCGACTGAGAGGGGAAGTAGAGGTTCATGGTGTGCTCCTTTAAAACACTGAAAAATGTCACAAGCGAATAATCGCGCCTGGCGACTTGGCAGTCCAATGAAAACGAGCTACTCTATTGATTCCTAAAACGCATCAATCAAACGGTCTGCTCTTATGCTCAATTCGTTATCGCACGCACGCTCCAGGCCGATTGCCGCTGGCCAGTTGCGCGCCTTTGAGGCAGTAGCCCGGCACCTTAATTTCCGTGCAGCATCTGAAGAAATGGCGCTGACGCAGTCGGCCGTCAGCCGTCAGATTCAGGC
This sequence comes from Polaromonas sp., assembly GCA_031386895.1. Classification (GTDB taxonomy): domain Bacteria; phylum Pseudomonadota; class Gammaproteobacteria; order Burkholderiales; family Burkholderiaceae_C; genus Polaromonas. The sequence goes on along the minus strand of JANNCT010000034.1, from coordinate 6,147 downwards.
GCTTGAAGACGACGTTGGCGTTAGTTTGTTTTTGCGCCACACCCGGGCGGTAGAGCTCACCGGCGCAGGCGCGCAACTACTGCGGGCAGTGCTGCCGTCGCTTGAGCGCATTGACTCGTCGGTGCGCTTGATAAGGCAAAGCGCTGGGCGCAAAAGCGTGGCGATCAGCACTTGGGCGTCGTTTGCGTCAATGTGGCTCCTGCCCCGGCTTGAGGCATTTCAACGCGAACACCCTGACATTGACATTCGCATTGATGCAACAGACGCAGCAGTCGACCTGGAAACCACTGACGTCGATTTGGCCCTGCGCTACAGCGTGCCGGGCTCTGTGCCGGCCGGTGCGCAGCGCCTGTTTGGCGAGCAGCTCACGCCGGTTATCAGCCCGTGGCTGCTTAAAACCGCAACCCGCTTAAAAACCGCGCAAGACCTGGCGCAGTTTGCATTGATTGAAGCAGGCGACGCACACCGCAGCCAGCACCTGGAAATACTCACGTGGCAAAGGTGGTTTGACGCACAAAACCTCAAACGGTTTGAGCCCAAACGCTGGCTGTACCTGAACTACGCCAACCAGATTGCCCAGGCCGCGCTGACTGGCCAAGGCGCAGCGCTGGCCCGCAGCCCGCTGGTGGCAGACAGCCTGGCCTCGGGCGACCTGGTGGAGCCTTTCCCCAAGCTGCGGCTGGACTCGCCACTGGCGTACTGGCTGATCATCGGCCCACGCAACGCCGCGCGGCCAGAGGTAAAGGCGTTTTGCGATTGGCTGCATGGGCAGGCGCTGCTGACGCGGCAGGCGATTGGGGATGTGGCCGATGCGGATACGGTGGATGGCTTGGATTGATCTGGTTGGACAACCGTAGTGTCAGTCAGTTAAGAACTTCGCTGTTAGTTCGTGGTGAGCTGGCTGTCAAACCGACGCGTCACGAAACGCTCTAAGGACCGTATTGATGCGGGTTTGATAACCCGTTCCTTGTCCCTTGAACCACTCAAGCACATCCTGATCCACCCGCAGCGAAATGGATGCTTTAGACGGTAGCGGCTTCAAACCTTTGCGTACCAGGCCACGAACAATATGCTTCACATCAGCCTCCGGATGTTCGGAGGCAGGTTTTGCAGCCTCAGACGCGGACTTAAGGCGTGACCAATCAGTTTTGGATTTCATCGAAGTAGATTTGCGACTCGCGCTTGGTTGCTTTTCGGAACGAGATGATGCGGATTTCATGTTCATTCTCCGTATGTACGACTGAAACAGTAATGCCAGCGAGCAAGCCCAGCGTAATGAAGCGTTGCTCGCCGTAGGAGAAACGGTCATCTTCAAAAGTGAAAGTCATGCCTTCAAAAACGCTTGCAGCATCTACAAAATCAAGCCCATGAGCTTTGATGTTCGCTGCACGCTTTGTTTCTGACCAAGTAAACTCCATGGCTCAATTGTATATACAAAACGTATTGGCGTCGAGCAATATTTCTGCTGCGGTTTAACGTTTGGTTTGGGCGGACGGCAGCATCAAGATGCCGAGGCGGTCAGATAGGACAACGGGCTAGGCATCATTCGTCGCCACCCCATTTACTCGTGTCGTCCACCGGCTGGGGTAACCTTCCCTCAAGCCACTTTTTCACTGTCCCGGGCTTGAATGATGAGTCTGAGCACTCGATGACCGATGAGAGAAATTCCGCGGGGCCTCCGTTCATATACGGCGGCGGAGATACGGGCTTGAAAACGGTCGGTAATCGATCTCGAACTGACAGGTAGTTAAGCACGTGACCAAGTTCCTGAACAACACGCCATGCAAGATCATTCTCGATATCGATGGAAAATTTGACCCACCACTGTCCGTCAACTTCAAACCCATGGCCGAACGGAGTTTGAATACCCGGCACGGATGAAAGGAATGTCTCAAGTGTCAAAAAATCGCGGTCGTCTTTCATGGTGCGTAACATAGCGCGCACCGCAGGCCCTGAGGTAAAAAAATGGCACTGCAGCATAACTTGGACATCAAAAATTCCTGGAAGTGGCTTGCCTATTGGGCTTCAAGATCACAAAACGTTAACTTAAACAGTTGCAAAATTTCTAGGAAACCCCACACCCCGCTTTTGCAATCGTTGCGTTTGCATGATCAAGTAAGAAAGCAGGTTCTCCAGCTTCACTTTAGCCTGAGCATGGAAGTAACTTACTTGTACTGACCTCGTTTTTTCGTTAGCTACGAAACTGATGTCTGACCCCAGTTACACAGCGAGTAGCGGACCGGCTTTTACGCAAGCAAGGGCCGCGGATCTGGCTTTGCCAGTCTGCAGGCACAGCAGCCCCCTCAGGGCTGGAGCCTGCTTGTGCAGGTTTGGACAGGGGACAGAAGCGAAGCCTCTGGCGAGCGGCGGCCTGCAAGGCGCAGCGGCCACACGCAGTGGGCAAGCGTGGGGGCAACATCAAACCGGCCAAACCACCCCATTGTCATTAAGCAGCGCATCCAGCGGCACGTCATGCGCCTCGGGCTCCATATCGGGCAAATAGCCATGGGTGTAGCCTAACCCAACGGTATACGGCTTAGGCACCAGCGCAGCCAGCGTGCGGTCATAAAACCCGCCGCCGTAGCCCAATCTGTAACCGCCTGGCCCGTAACCCACGCACGGCACAAACAGCAGCGTAGGCACGATGACTTCGGTGTCTTTTGGCTTGGGAATGCCGTATGCGTCTTCTTCCATCGGGCAGCCGGGGTACCAGGCGTGAAAAGTCAGGGTTTTATGCACTTTATCAACCACTGGCAGGCCAATGCGCCGCCGCTGGGGCGAGTCGAGCAATTCGCCGTCTTCCTTCCAGCGGTGCAGTGCGGGCAGCGGGTCAAACTCACCTTTGATGGGCCAATACGCGCCAATCACTACATCGGTGCGGCCAAACAACCAGATGCGCAGCACGCGCTGGAGCAGGTCGGCACGCGCCAGGCGGTCGGGCAGGTTCAGGCGTTCTTCAACCAGAGCTTTGCGGGTATTTATTTTGTCCATAATGACTTGATGCTATCCAAATTTTTACTCTCTGCGTTAATCATTCCTCTATTCGCGTTGTCAGCCGCTGCGCAAGCGCAGCAAGGCGATGCCTTGATGGTCGAAATGAACCAGGCTTTCAAGCGTGGCGACCGGAAAAAACTTGCCGCCTTGTTGCCGCAGGCCAAGGGCCACGCGCTTGAAGGCTACGCCGCGTATTGGGAGCTGAAAGCCCGCTTGCCAGAAGCGACCGCGCAGGAAGTGCAGGCGTTTTACGCGAGCTTTCCAGGCACCTACGTTGAAGACCGGCTGCGCAACGACTGGCTGCTGCTGCTGGGCCAGCGGCGCGACTGGGCTGCGTTTGCGCAAGAGCTGCCCAATTACCGAATGAACGACGACAAGGAAGTGCGCTGCTATGCGCTGCTGGTTGAGCATTTAAAAAACCCTGCTCTAGACGCAAAACTGGCCGAAGAAGTGCGCAAAAACTGGTTGGGCCAGCGTGACGCAGACGACGGCTGCCGCAGCGCGGCTGAGCGCCTGGTGGGTACCAAAAATCTGAACGCGCAAGACGTGTGGCAGAAAGCCCGGCTGGCACTGGAAGGCAACCGGCCACGCGCCGCGCGTGAGGCTGTAGCCATCGTGTCGCCAGAATCCGTTGGCATGGTGACGGAGCTGATCGACAGCCCGGCGCGATTTTTGACAGAAAAACAGGTGGCTATTCGCGGCACACGCAAAGAACTCATCACGCTGGCCTTGGTGAAAATGGCCAGCGCCGACCAGTCAGGTGCAGAAGCCGCTGCCGCCATGATGGACGCGAAATGGGGAAGCCAATTAAACGCAGAAGAACGCAACTGGGTGTGGGGCTTGATCGGCAAACAAACTGCAACGCGCCTGGGGGTACTACCCGCCGCTGACGCGCTGGCGTACTACGGCAAAGTCACCAAAGACACCGATTTATCAGACGATATGTTGGCCTGGAAGGCACGCGCCGCGCTGCGTGTGGCCCGCCAGCCGCGCTTTAAAGACATACTGAGCGCCATCAACGCGATGAGCCCTGATGCCAAGCTAGAGCCCACCTGGATGTATTGGAAAGCCAAAGCCTTGTTAGCCGGTGTGCCCATCAGCACTGCAAATGCAGCCGCGCCTGCCAGCGCCCCAGAGCCCATTAACCCACAACGTGCAGAAGCGCTGGCACTGCTGCAATCCATCGCATCGGTGCGCGGATTTTATGAGCAATTAGCGCTGGAAGAGTTGGGCCAAAAAATCACCGTGCCTGCCAAACCCGCACCCATCACTGCAGAGGAAAAAGAAGCCGCCCGCTTGAACGCCAGCCTGAACCGCGCTGCCTACGCCATTGCCATCGGCCTGCGCCCAGAAGGCGTGCGCGAATGGAACTACGCCACCAACCTGGCCAAGCCTGGCGGCATGAACGACCGCGAGCTGTTTGCCGCCGCGCAATTTGCGTGCGACAAACAAATTTGGGACCGGTGCATCAACACCAGCGAGCGCACCAAAGGCGAGCTGGACTTCAGCCAGCGCTTCCCAATGCCGTTTCGTGATGCAGTAGTCAAACGCGCGCAAAGCATCAACCTTGACCCGGCGTATGTGTATGGGCTGATCCGGCAGGAAAGCCGCTTCATCATGGACGCGCGCTCGGGTGTGGGCGCATCGGGCCTGATGCAGGTCATGCCCGCCACCGCCCGCGAGACCGCACGGCGCCTGGGCATGACAGGCTTCACCGCCGACCAAATCACCGACCGCGACACCAATATTGCGATTGGTACAGGCTATTTAAAAATGGTGCTGGATGATTTACAAGGCTCGATGGCGCTGGCCGCTGCCGCTTACAACGCGGGGCCCGGCCGCCCGCGAACCTGGCGCGGCCAGAGCGGCAGCCCCACAGTAGACGCCGCCGTGTGGGCCGAGAGCGTGCCCTTTAGTGAAACCCGCGACTACGTGAAAAAAGTGCTGAGCAACACTACCAACTACGCCGCAATTTTGACCGGCCAGCCGCAATCTCTCAAAGCCCGGCTGGGCACAGTCGCACCGCGCGATGCCAGCCAGCCCGAGCCTGACCGCACGCTGCCTTGATATTTATTTGCTATTTATTTAGTAGCTTCTTGCGTCCATATTTATTGGTTTAAAAGCTAAAAACGCTCCTGAAATTGGGCTTTTCAGTCTTGAACTTATATTTTTTTACATCAATTGCATTGCTCACCTTGACTTGCCTTGCCTTGCCTTGCCTTGCCTTGCCTTGCCTTGGAAGTAGCGCACGATGGAATTTCTTTTCGCCGCGTTTGTTGCGTGTGTGTTGATTGGCTTGAACGTCAAGGCCACACTACTTATCGCCAAGGACACCTTGTCTACGCCGCCCCAAAAGCGCTGGCAGATGGCATTGGTGTGGCTCGTTCCGGTATTTGGCGCCGTGGTCACTCTGGCAGTGCACAGGCCAGTCGAAGAGCCTTCCCGCCAGTATCGAAAAGGCCCAGACCCTGGGGACGACTTCGCTCTGTCCGGTCGCGCGCATAAAAGCCCAGCGGAAGCTATCGACGGCGACTGAGAGCGTCTTAACGACTGGGCTCGGCGCACTCAGTACCTGAAAATGGTACCATTAAAGATGAAGCGACGCTATCAGCTAATTGTTGAATTAATTTTTTCACGGCCAACGAGCGGCAATGTTCAATGGCGCGATATTGAAGTTTTGTTCATTGAGGTGGGCGCAGAAATTGAGGAGCGAGCGAGTAGCCGCGTTTCTGTTTTTTTATTTAATGAGGTGCGGGTTTTTCACCGCCCGCACCCTTCGCCCAATACTGACAAAGGCGCGGTAGCAGTTATTCGTAAGTGGCTTGAACAACACGGAGTAGAACCATGAACACCATGACGGTTGACGACTTTCACGCAACGATTGAGTTTGACGCTGACCTGGACATGTTCAGGGGCGAGATTCTGGGCCTGAACGGCGGTGCGGACTTTTATGGCAAAAATCCAAAAGTGTTGCGTGCAGAGTTCAAACGCTCGCTACAGGTTTTTCTACAGGTGTGTGCAGAAAAAGGTATTGAGCCAAGGCGCCATTTTTCTGGCAAGTTCAACTTGCGAATTTCCCCGCAGCTGCACGAAAAACTCGCTATTGCAGCGCAAGCCAAAGGAAAAAGCATCAACACCCTGGCGCAAGAGGCT
>JANNCT010000166.1:0-13780 GCA_031386895.1 Polaromonas sp. | reverse complement strand
TGAGTCACTGCAATCAATTTCGGCGCACTTTTTTGGAGCCAAGGTACTGCAACGGACTTAACTCTTACCCTAAGCACAATGTTGGTCAGAGCGGTTTGTCGGGATGTCCTGCGGAGGTCAAGGAGGAGACCGGAGGTCGGGGGACACGCAGCAGGGCGTGCCGACAAACCGATCAAAGAGCCACACCAATAATCAGAAAAAGATCAGAAAAAGATCAGAAAAAAGAATTTTCTAAATCGCCCACTCCATGAGCAAACTAGCCCATACCCGCCTGAAAATCTACAAAACCATCGCCCGCCAGTTGCATGGGCAAGTGCCGTGCTGGGTCTGCGGCCAGCATGTGCCCGTTCATGAGGCAACGCTGGAGCATATTCAACCGCTGAGCGCTGGCGGCAACAGCCATGCTGAAAACCTGGCCATCAGCCACGGGCAGTGCAACCACCAAAGGCATGCCGTGGCTGCGCAGCCGAACAAGTTGCCGCGTTAGTTTTCAGGCTTTAGCCTTTTCGCCAAACGTCAGCTTCATCACCAAAATCGAAATCGCAAATACCAGCGTGATTGCATTGGCCACCACAATCGGCCACGCTTTCATCAGCAGGCCGTAGATTAGCCACAGCGCGATGCCCAAGGTAAACGCGCTGTACATACCGAGCGACACGCCACTGGCGTCGCGTGTTTTAAACGTCAGCCACACCTGTGGCACAAAGCTGGCTGTGGACAGCACGGCTGCAGCGGTGCCGATGGCATCTATCCAAACTGTTTCCATATTTATTTGGCACCTTCTTTAACTGCCCAATCGATGAGCGCTTCAAGCGCAGGCCGCGCTGCTGCTGCGTTGGGGTGATTGATAACGCCGACCACCACCAGGCGCCTTCCACTGGGTGTGTGCACATAGCCTGCCAGCGCGGTAGCGTCGCGCAGGCTGCCGGTTTTCAGGTGCGCCCAGCCTTGCGACACACGTGATTTGCTGCGCCGCAGCGTGCCGTCCACCCCCGTAATCGGCAGCGACGCCATCAGCTCCGGCATGGCACCAGAGGCATACGCCGTTTGCAGCATGCGCGCCAGGCCCTGCGGCGTGATGCGCTCCTGGCGCGACAGGCCCGAGCCGTTGTCGAGTGTGGGAATGTCTTGCTCACCAAAGCGCTCTCGCCACCAGGTACGGACCACTTCGCGTGATGCTTCAAAGCTGGCTGCACCGTTCGGTGAACCGTTGGCTATCAAGCCTGGGCGCGGCAAGCTCAATGTGAGAAAAAGCTGCTGCGCCATCACGTTGTTGCTGAACTTGTTGACGCCCTGAATCGTGTCGGCCAGCGTACTGGATGCCACTTCAAATGTGGGGCGAGTGTTGGCGGGAGCGCGGCCATCACGCACGCGGCCGCTTAACTTGCCACCGACTTCTAGCCACATTCCCTGCACCGCGCGTTCGGCGTAGCTGGCGGGGTCGGCGTACGCCACTGGCCAGACTTTTTCACCGCACGCAGCGGGGTATGCGCCTTTGAAACTGATGCGAAACGGGTCGCTGAAATCAGCCGCCAGCGCCGCCCGGTAGTCGCCGCAATCGCCCAGCGCCGCGCCGTTTTTTCCAGCGGCCAGCGGCACACTGGCCTGCATTTGCACGTTGGCCAGCGGCGGCTCAAAGCTCACGCTGGCCACGCCCGCGCCGGGGTTGGGCACAAACGTCATGACCACCGATTTGAAATTGATCAGCAGCGCATCAGGGGCGGCGTTGTACGGGCGCAGCGGCTCGCCGTCAAAGTCGGCCGGGTTAGGCGCTTGGGTTGAAAACGCGCTGCGGTCCAGCAAAATATCACCGTTGATGGTTTTAATGCCCAGCCCCTGCACGCGCCGCAGCAGCAGCCACAGCCGCTCAAGCACCAGTTTCGGGTCGCCCTTGCCTTGAATGACCAGGTTGCCATTGAGCGTGCCGCCAGTGATGGTGCCGTCCACATACACCAGCGTAGGCCAGGTGTAGGCAGGGCCCAGCAGCTCAAGCCCCGCGTAAGTGGTTACCAGCTTCATGACCGATGCCGGGTTGACCGATGCGCTCGCGCGGTGGCTGAACAGGGCGGTATTTTTGCCCGCCAGGGCAGGCGCGGCGTCAACCACCAGCGCGGCCAGCGCCTCGCGCGGCACCTTGGCGCGGGCAAGCGCGGCTTCTACTTCTGGCGGTAGTGTTTGGGCGCTGCAGGCCAAGCTTGCGCTGAGCAGGCAAGTTGCAAACAATCGTTTTTTCAAGGCTGTCGCTTTGAGGTCAATGGGCATTGCCAGATTATCGGGTGGGCTTTTGACAAGTTCTTGCAGCGGTGCCTGCACGCTGGATAATCAGAGGTTGCGACCGTTTGTGCGCTATTTATTTAGTAGCTGCTTACGCCCGTATTTATTAGACAAAACCCTTATTTAATGCTCAAAAACGTCAAATTTCTGGCCTTTGACACTTCCACCGACGTGATGTCGGTTGCGCTGACCGATGGCAGCCGGGTGTGGCAGCACACCGGGCCGGGGGGCCCAAAGGCGTCCACCAGCTTGATTCCGGCGGTGCTTGCGCTGCTGGCCGAAGCCGGGTTGGCGCTGGGCGATTTGCGCGCGATTGCTTTTGGCCGTGGACCGGGCTCGTTTTCGGGGTTGCGCACCGCGTGCGCTGTGGCGCAGGGCTTGGCCTACGGCGCTAACCACGGCGCGGGTATTGACGTGCTGCCCATCGATACGCTGCTGGCGCTGGCCGAAGAAGCGCGTTATCAAGCACCCGCTGGTGCGAATTTCATCACCGCCATGCTGGACGCCCGGATGGATGAGATGTATGTGCAGCGCTATGAATGTCATAACAATATACTTAATGAATTAGGGAGCTGCGAGTTGATTCGGCCAGAAAATTTGCATGCGAATGCAACTGACCTGTTTGCTGGCAACGTGTTTGGTGTGTACGCCGACCGCCTGCCAGCCGACCTGAACCACCTCACCTGCCTGCCAACCGCTGCTGCCATGCTGCGCCTGGCCCCCGGGCTTGCCGCCAGCGGGCATTGCGTAAATGCAGCGCTGGCCCTGCCGCTGTATGTTCGGGATAAAGTAGCGCTGACCACTGACGAGCGTGCTGAAGTCAGCCGCGCTAAATTGGCAACAGCGGCGATGGCTCCAACCCCACTGGCTCAAACCCAGGCATAACCACAAGCAACGTTTTAGTTCATATATTTTCACCATGAGCGCAGTTTTTAAACCCACCGAGTCACTGGAAGCGCAGCTTGAGCCAATGACCAGCGCGTGGCTTGCGCCCGTGGCCGCCATTGAGCGCAGTGCCTACACCTACCCGTGGACACTCGGCAACTTCAGCGACTCCATTGCTGCCGGTTACCAGGCGCAGCTGCTGACTGGCGGCGCGCCGCACCCGGTTCTGCTCGGCTACTTTGTGGCCATGAAGGGCGTTGATGAAACGCATTTGCTCAACATCACCGTCGCGCCCATGCACCAGCGCCAGGGTTGGGCCCGCGTGATGCTGGACGCTCTGGCGATCTGGTCACGCGGTGAAGGCGCGCAGTGGCTGTGGCTGGAAGTGCGGGCCAGCAACGCGCGGGCAAAAGCGATTTACGACCGCTATGGTTTTCGGGCGGTGGGTCTGCGTCGTGGCTACTACCCCGAAGGCGGCGTAGGCCTGCTGGGTGGCTCGGCCAGAGAAGACGCGATTGTCATGAGCTTCAAGCTATGAGGCGGTCGATATGGGCCTGATGCTTGGCAACCGCCAACTCGCCATGCTGCGAGAAATGGGCGTACGGGTGTGGCAGCCTAAGGCTGCGCCCAATACAGACACCAATGCAGACACCAATGCGGATGCTGCGGATGCAACTGCGGATGCCAGCGAACCATCTGTTCCTTTGAAGGCTGCTGCCCCCGCCCGTGCCCCTTCGTCTGCGCCAGACGCTATAAAATCAGGAGCTGCTCGCGCCCATATTCAATCGGCTACAGGCCAAAAAGGCACTGAAACACCAGCGCTGCAGTCAGCGCCGGCACCAGCAGCGCAAGCGGCACCGGGCGCATGGTTTGTCGGCCCTTCGGTTGCGCTGTACCCACTTGCTAATACCCCACCCACGAATACCCCACCCACGAACACTCCACCCACCAACGCCCAACCCGGTAAGCGCTGGCTGGTGCTGCTTGAATCGTCTGGCGCTGCAGTTCCAGGCGGCTTCAATCCGCTGGAAGGCGACGCCGGCAAGCTGCTGGACAACATGCTGCGCGCAGCAAACATGCATGCAGCTGGCGGCGTAGTGGTCGCGCCGCTGCTGCGCGTTGCAAGCAAAGCAGGCGACACCAGTACCGAGCTAAGCCAGAGCTTGCCTGAACTGGTTGCCAGCGCCCAGCCTGCGGTGGTTCTCGTCATGGGCCGCCTGGCCGCGCAGGCGGCGTTGCAATCGAGCGAGCCCTTGGCCAAATTGCGCGGGCGCGTGCACCAGCTGCTCGGCACGCCGTGCATCGTCACGCTTGACCCGGCTTACTTGCTGCGCAACCCGCTGCATAAAGCCATGGCATGGGACGACCTGTGCCTGGCGCTGAGCCTTACCAACTCGTAAATTACGTCTTACCCGCCACATCGCTTTTGCGGCCAGCGCCCGCCACCAGCACCGACACAATCGCCACCGCCATCAGCACCACGGCGGCCCAGTCTTGCCAGTGCAGCACTTCGCCCAGCCACAGCGCGCCTGTAAATACGCCCAGCACCGGAATCATCATGGTGCTCAGGGTGGACGCAATTGGAGGCAGGCTGCGCGCCAGCGTGAACCAGGCCGCGTGGGTAAAGCCAAAAATCAGCACGCCGTTGTACGCAATGGCGGCCCAGGTTTGCGGCGGCGGCATGCGCCACTGCGCACGCTCAAACACGATGCTAAGCACACTGAGAACTACCGCAGCCATCAGCGTCATCCAAAATGAAATGCTCAAGGTGCTGGCAACAATCTTGGTCATGCGCAGCCGCTGCGTGCCCACCGCCCACACCACAGCGGCAACCAGTGCCAGCGCCACGCCCACCGGCTTGCCCACCAGATTGGTCAGCTCGTTGTACAGCAGCAGCGCCACGCCAACGGCCGCCGCACCCACACCCAGCCATTGCAGCGGCTTTAAACGGGTGCCGTACAAAACCGCCCCCAGCATGGCCGAAAAAATCGGCATGGTGTAGCCCAAAATGGCGGCCCGCCCGCTGCTGAGCAAACTGACCGCCAGAATAATCAGCGCGTGCCATACAAACATATTGGTCACGGCCAGCCAGAACAGTTCGCGCCAATCCCGGCGCTGAATATGAAAAGGCACCTTTAAAAGCAACAGCGCCAGGCCCAGCACCGGCACGCCCAGCCACAGGCAAATGGCGCGGAACGTCAAGGGCGGGTAGCCGGTCACGCCGAGCTTCATGACTGGCCAGTTCACGCCCCAAGTCAAAGTGACAAGCACGATCAGGATGATTTGTTTGCGGCTGAGGTGCATTCGTATGGGTATGGGGGGCGTGCCGAACAAGGCAGGCTTTGATTGTGCAGCTTCTTACAATCCGTGCATGCCCAATGCCACCAGCCCAACACCTTCTGCCCCCACCTTCCTTGACATGCTGCACACGGCCGGGGAAGAAAACCAGTCCATGCTCTGCGTTGGCCTGGACCCGGAGCCCGCGCGCTTTCCAGGCAAGCTCCAGGGCGACGCCAGCAAAATCTACGATTTTTGCGCCGCCATTGTTGATGCCACCGCTGACCTGGTGATCTCCTTCAAGCCGCAAATCGCCTACTTCGCCGCCCACCGCGCTGAAGACCAGTTAGAGCGCCTGATGGCCCACATGCGCAGCGCTGCGCCGCACGTACCGATTATTCTGGATGCCAAGCGGGGCGACATTGGCTCTACCGCCGAGCAGTACGCCATAGAAGCGTTTGAGCGCTATGGCGCAGACGCCGTCACGCTCTCGCCCTTCATGGGTTTTGACTCGGTTGCACCGTATTTGAAGTATGCGGGCAAGGGTGCTTTTTTGCTTTGCCGCACGTCCAATCCCGGCGGTGACGATTTGCAAAACCAGCGCCTTGCCTCGGTTACAGGCGAGCCTTTGTTATATGAGCATGTCGCCCGGCTGGCGCAGGGGCCGTGGAACTTGAACGGCCAGCTGGGGCTGGTGGTCGGTGCCACGTATCCGCTTGAAATTGAACGCGTTCGCCGCGTTGCGCCAACGCTGCCATTGCTGATTCCGGGGGTGGGCGCGCAGGGCGGAGACGCTTTGGCCACGGTGCGCGCCGGCTGGCGGCCAGGCGCACCGATCATCGTCAATTCGTCGCGCGCAATTTTGTATGCATCTGGCGGTGAAGACTTTGAAACCGCTGCGCGCAACCAGGCGCTGGGCACGCGCGATTTGCTTAATTCAGCCAAAAACACGTAGTTACATCTTTAGAGGGCTACTTACCGACAAGCGGGGCACTTTTGTAATCTTGAGCCATTAACCTACAAGCTCTTTCGACTTTTGGGTAAAGCGCATGATGGAACTTCAAGAAAAAACGGCCAAGCTTGATGCGAAGCTCGATGTTGTGGCTCTGGCTGAGCCCCACACCCTACCAGCGCCTGATAGAGCCACGGCCAAGCTGTCTTCAGTGGCCGCCCTGTCAGCAGCCTTGCTTGCAGCATGTGGCGGTGGCGGAGGCGCGAGCGGCGGTATCACTGCGGGTGGAGGTGCTGCGGCGCCCGGTACTGGAGCTGGCGAGACCCCACAGCCAGACGCCAACCCCGGCCCGGCACCTGTCGTCAATGTACCGGTGGCTCCCGGTTTTAACAATTTCTCAAAAGCCAACACCGACGAAGAGGCGGCTCGCTTCATATTGCAAAGCCAGCTCGACGCGTCTGATCTTGAAATCAGCAATTTAAAAGCGGGCAACTTCGCCGGTTACTTGCAGCAACAATTTGCCCGCCCTATCGGGCAAACCGGTGTGGGCTGGCTTGAAGAGCGCGGCTACGGCCAGGCTGGCACCAGCCGGTACTTTTTTCAAACCTACCCGGCGGAGTACATGTTGTGGAAACAACTTTTTACAGCGCAAGACGGCATGCGAAAGCGCATTTCGCTGGCGCTGTCAGAATTTTTTGTGGCGTCCATGCAGTCGGCTGAGTTTGAATGGCGCAGCCACGGCTACGGCCGGTATTGGGATTTGCTGAACGCCAACGCTTTTGGAAACTACCGCAAGTTGTTAGAAGACGTGACCCTCAGCCCGGCCATGGGTTTCTTTCTGAACACCCGCGGCAACCAGAAAGAAGACACCAAGTCGGGGCGCGTGCCAGACGAGAATTACGCCCGTGAGGTGATGCAGCTGTTTTCAATCGGGCTGGTGCAACTCAATACTGACGGCACTGAAAAGCTGGTTGACGGTAAAAAAGTGGACTCGTACACGCAAGCAGACGTTACCAACCTGGCGCGTGTTTTCACCGGATACAAATTCGACACGTCCGATGGCGAGCAGATCACGGTGCTCCGGCAAGACGGCAGCCCGGAAGGCTTCACCATCTCCGGCCGTCAGGCGGCCATCAAACCGATGGCACTTGACGCCAGCCGCCATTCCACGCTGGCTGCCACATTTTTGGGTGCCACCGTTGGCGCGGGTGTTCCAGGTGCCGACGCCTTGAAGATCGCATTGGACACGTTGACCAACCACGAGAACACAGGCCCGTTTTTCGCCAAACAAATGATCCAGCGCCTGGTCACCAGCAACCCCAGCCCCGCGTACGTCGAGCGGGTTGCCAGAGCGTTCAACAACAACGGCGCCGGCGTGCGTGGCGATTTAAAAGCCGTGTGGGTCGCGATTTTGCTGGACGACGAGGCGCGCAGCCCGCAGGCGCTGACCAATGCTTCATTCGGCAAATTGCGCGAGCCCATGTTGCGTTTTATACAGTGGGGCCGTACCTTTGGGATCAAGTCCGAATTTAATTCGTGGAAGGTAGGTGCAACCAAAGGAACCGACGATTCGTTGGGGCAAAGTCCCTTGAATGCGCCGTCCGTGTTCAATTTTTTCCGCCCCGGTTTTGTGCCTCCGAGCACTGCCCTCGCTGCGACCAAAACGCCGGCACCGGAGTTTCAGCTGGTCAATGAAACCACTGTGGGCGGCTATTTGAACTACATGCAAAAAGTGATTCGCTACGGCATTTACGTCCCGGAACCGAGCGAGGCAGAAGGCCTGTTCAGAAATTACCAGCCGGACGTTACTGCCACGTACGCCGCCGAGCTACCGTTGGCGCTGGACGCAGCCGCGCTGGTCCGCCGGTTCAATTTGCTGATGTGCGCCGGGCAACTTTCAGCCGCAACGCAAAAAACAATGCTTGACGCACTGAACGCCAATGCACTGACTGCCAGCAGCAACAACGACCGCAAACTGGACCGCATCTGCGCTGGCATATTGATGGTGTTGGGTTGCAGTGAGTATCTGGTTCAAAAATAGTTTGATGCCACCGCACCCCGCAAACGCGTCGGTTGCCTGCGGGCCGGCGCATTTCCCGGAGCGCCACCGCACCGAAAAACGATTCCCCCCAATCACTTAACAAGAGCTGAAAACATGCACCTGATTGACCCGCAGTTTCATTCCCGCCGTGCGTTTTTGCGCCGCTCAGCGCAGCTGGCTTTTACCGGCGTTGCATTGCCTACCGCGCTGAATCTGGCGTCAATGGGGGAGGCTGCCGCCTTCAATGCGCCAGACGGAACCTACAAGGCACTCGTTTGCGTCTTCATGTACGGCGGCAATGACTATGCCAACACGCTGGTGCCCTACGACCAGACCAGCTACGACAAATATGCAGCAATTCGCACAGGAATTGCGGTGCCACGAGCGGCGCTGGATGCCACGCTGCTGGAGCCGACTGCAGGCTTGCCGGGCGGTCAGCAATATGCATTTCACCCGTCAATGACGGGCTTGAGAACTTTGTTCAATGGTGGGCAGGCCGCCGTGCAGCTCAATGTGGGCCCGCTGGTGGTGCCGCTGACGAGAACCCAGTACGCCACCAACAACCGCAGCCTTTACCCAGTGCCGCCAAAGCTGTTTTCGCACAACGACCAGCAAAGCGTGTGGCAGTCATCGTCGCCTGAAGGCTCCACCATTGGCTTTGGCGGCAACATGGGCGACCTGGCCATGTCGTCCAATACCAACTCGCTGTTCACCTGTATTTCAGTGACTGGCAACGCGGTGTTTTTGGCCGGGGACTCGGCTTTGGCCTACCAGGTGGGATCCAACGGCGCGGTAAAAATCAACAGCGTGGCGGGCGACGTGTATGGCTCATCGGCCGTCAAGGGGGCGATGGGCCAGCTGTTGCAGCAAGCGCGCAGCCATGTGTTGGAAAACGAATACAACACCGTTACCCGTCGGGCGGTAGGGGCCGAAGGCAGTATTACCTCGGCAATTGGCACCAGCGCGTCAGCGGATGCGGACGCCCGGTTTGATCCGTTTAAAGGCATCACCAACAACTCGCTGGCGTCGCAGATGAAAATGGTGGCCCGCCTGATTGGAGCGCGCAGCAGCCTGGGCGCCAAGCGCCAGGTCTTTTTTGTGTCGCTCGGCGGCTTTGACTTGCACGACAACTTGCTGACCAACCACGTCACCAACATGAAGCGGGTCAGCGACGCCATGAGCGCGTTCTACCAGACCACTGTGAATTTAGGCGTCGCGCCAAACGTCACTGCCTTCACTGCGTCAGACTTTGGCCGCACACTCACCAGCAATGGCGATGGCTCTGACCACGGCTGGGGCAGCCACCACTGGATGGTGGGCGGTGCCGTGAAGGGCAAGGCGTTTTATGGTACCCCGCCGCCGGTAAGCGTGGGCAGCACCGCAGCACCCGAGGACCAATGGCATGTCGGGCAAGGGCGTTTGTTGCCAAGCACAGCGGTAGACCAATACGCCGCAACGCTGGCGAAATGGTTTGGCGTGGAAGACAAAGAAATGGTCGGCGTGCTGCCGAACATCAACCGGTTTGGTGCGGCAGGCGGGCGGCCCGACTACCCGATTGACCTGGGGTATTTCAAGCCTTGATGCAGCAGTTGGCGAGGCTTATTGCTATTTTAATAGTAGCTGCTAACGCCCGTATTTACTGCGCTGTGGCCTGATCTGGCTTCATTTTGTGCAGGCGGGAATGCATCACCGCAAACCACAATGGCGGCAACAGTGCCAGCAGCAGGCAGCCTGCATAACCCGTAGGCAACTGTGGGCCCGGCAGTGCTTGCAGTGTTGCGTATGGTTTCCAAGCATGCATGTGGTGGTCTGAGTGGCGCTGCAGGTTGGCCAGCATGGAGTTGGTGGCCACATGGTCAGCGTTCCACGCATGCATCATGCCGAAAGCTTCGCGTTTGCCATCTGTGGTTTTGCGCTGCAGCCCGTAGTGTTCAATGTAGTTGACGATCTCCAGCAGCACAAACGCGACCATTGATTGCACAACAAAAAATGCTATTATTTTAGTAGCTGCTTGCGCCGGTAAAATAAGGGCTGTGGCTATTATTGGCATCAAAGAGGCGGCGGTGCTCCACGCCAGCGGGCTGCGTGCCCAGCTGCTTTTCATTTGCCTGATGCGCTGGGCTTCAAGCTGCCAGCCGCTTTGCAAGCTGCCCCACAACGTGCGTGGCAAAAAGCGGTAGAGGCTTTCGCCAAATCGCGAGGTTGCCGCATCGCTGTGCGTGGCAGCGCGCGGGTGGTGGCCGCGGTAGTGCTCCACCATGAAGTGGCCGTAACACACGCTGGTCATGAGTATCCAGCCGCACAGGCGGTCAAGCTTTGACTTGCTGTGGCCCAACTCATGCGCAAACGTAATGCCTTGTGAGCCAGTGATAAAGCCAACGCTGAACGCTACGCCCAAGACGGTCGCCCAATCTGACTGCGTCGCGGCATACGCCCCAGCAGCAATCAAGGCCAGTTGCAACAGCACATACATCCTCAGCACCGCGCTGAAATAGGTCATGCGGGTATTGGGCGCGACGGCATCGGGCGAGCGCTTGCCGCCGGGCATTACGACGTCCACCAGCGCGATGCCCCACCAGATTGCAAGCGTCCACAACGCTGCCTGCGTGGGCAAAAAAATCACGCTGTAAATCGTCAAAGCTGGCAGCAGCCAGGCGACTAGAAATCGAAGGTCAGAGATGCGCATAACCCGAGTTTCTTACATCAAGCCGTGCGTGGCAAGCCAGGCCTTGTTACAGCAGCCTTGCCAGGTAAAGGCCAGTGTGGCTGCCGGGGTTGGCCGCAATATCTTCCGGCGTACCCACACCAACCACCGTGCCGCCGCCCGCCCCACCCTCCGGCCCGATGTCAATGACCCAGTCGGCGGTTTTGATGACGTCCAGGTTGTGTTCAATCACCACAATCGTGTTGCCTGCATCACGCAACTGGTGCAGCACTTTGAGCAGCAAATCAATGTCGGCAAAGTGCAGCCCAGTGGTCGGTTCGTCCAGTATGTACAGCGTGCGGCCGGTGTCTTTTTTACTGAGTTCTAGCGCCAATTTCACGCGCTGCGCCTCGCCGCCAGACAGCGTGGTCGCGGCCTGGCCAAGTTTGATGTAGCTCAGGCCCACATCCAGCAACGTGTGCAGCTTGCGTGCCAGGGTCGGCACGGCTTTAAAAAACTCGGCGGCGGCCTCGACTGTCAAGTCCAGAATTTGCGCGATGTTTTTGCCTTTGTACTGGACCTCAAGCGTTTCGCGGTTGTAGCGCATGCCTTTGCAGACGTCGCAGGGCACATACACATCGGGCAAAAAGTGCATTTCAACTTTCACCACGCCGTCGCCCTGGCAAGCCTCGCAGCGGCCACCGGCTACGTTGAAGCTGAAGCGGCCCGCACCGTAACCGCGCTCGCGGGCGGTGTTCATTTCTGCCAACAGCTCGCGGATGGGTGTGAAAAGGCCTGTGTACGTCGCTGGGTTGCTGCGCGGCGTGCGGCCAATCGGCGACTGGTCGACGTTGATGACTTTGTCGAAATGCTCAATGCCTTCAATCGCTTCGTGCGCGGCGGGCTCTTCATGCGCCCGGTACAGCGTGCGGGCCACGGCGGCGTACAGCGTGTCATTCACCAAAGTTGATTTGCCCGAACCGGATACGCCCGTGACGCAGGTAAAAAGGCCAACCGGAAATTCAACACTGACATTTTTCAGGTTGTGGCCGCTGGCGTTGATGACCCGCAGCGCCTGCATGTCGCCAAGCGTGGCTTGGTGCTGCGCTTCGCGCGCGGCGCGGCGTTCATACGCTGGGCTGTGCGGAAAGCGGGATGGCTTCTTACCAGTGAAGACGTTTTCTTTTTTAACCGTAGGCAGCCACGGTGTGCGGTGCGTGGGCACAGCAATTTTGAGTGTTTGCGCCAGGTACTTTCCGGTCAATGAGTTCGGGTTGTCACGCACCTCCTCATAGGTGCCCTGGGCCATCACACGCCCGCCGTGCACGCCTGCGCCAGGCCCCATGTCAATGACGTGGTCAGCCGCGCGAATCATGTCTTCGTCGTGTTCCACCACCAGCACGCTGTTGCCTATGTCACGAAGGTGTTTCAGCGTGCCTATCAGGCGGTCGTTGTCGCGCTGGTGCAGGCCGATGCTGGGCTCGTCCAGCACGTACATCACGCCCGTTAAACCCGAGCCGATTTGTGAGGCCAGCCTGATGCGCTGCGATTCACCACCCGACAGTGTTTCAGCACTTCTGTCCAGGCTCAAATAATTCAGGCCCACAACGTTCAAAAACTTCAGCCGCAAGCCGATTTCACGCACGACCTTGCCTGCAATTTCGCCCTTGGCGCCCGACATTTTGAGCTGGTCAAAATACGCAAAACTTTCGCGCAGCGTGACGCGGCTGATGTCGAAAATTGCGCGCTTCTTGACTGTGCCGTCGGCTTCTGGCGAGCCGACCAAATACACATGCCGCGCTTCAACGCGCAGGCGCGTGCCGTGGCAGTCGGGGCAGGGCTGCACGCTGCGGTAGCGTGCCAGCTCGTCGCGCACCGTGCTGGAATCAGTCTCGCGGTAGCGGCGTTCAAAGTTGGTGATGACGCCCTCAAACGCGTGCTTTTTGTTGATTTTTTTGCCTTGTGACGCCCCTGAATCCATGACGTATGAGAACTTGATTTCCTCTGTGCCCGAGCCGTGCAGCACAACCTGCTGCACATTGGCGGGCAGGTTTTCAAACGCGGTTTCAATGTCAAACGCGTAGTGCCTGGCCAGGCTTTCCAGCATCGAAAAATAGTAGCCATTGCGGCGGTCCCAGCCCTTCACAGCGCCGCTGGCCAGGCTCAAAGACGGGAAGGCCACGATACGCGCCGGGTCAAAAAATTCTTTGTGCCCCAAGCCGTCGCAGCTCGGGCACGCGCCCACGGGTGAGTTGAATGAAAACAGGCGCGGCTCCATTTCGGCCAGCGAATAGCTGCACACCGGGCACGAAAATTTGGCGCTGAACAAATGCTCAATGCCGGTGTCCATCTCCAGCGCCAGCGCCTTGCTGTCGGCCAATCGCAGCGCGGCTTCAAAGCTCTCGGCCAGGCGTTGCTGCATGTCGGCTTTGACTTTGATGCGGTCAATCACCACATCGATGTTGTGCTTTTCAGTTTTTTTGAGCTTGGGCAATTCGTCAAACTCATACGTCGCGCCGTCGACCCGAAAGCGCACGTAGCCTTGCGATTGCATCTCAGCAAAAAGCTCTACAAACTCGCCTTTTTTCTCACGCGCCACGGGCGCCAAAATCATCAGTTTGGTGTCTTCGGGCAGGGCCAAAACGGTGTCCACCATTTCACTCACGCTTTGGGCCTGCAGCGCCAAATCATGCTCGGGGCAAAACGG
>JANNCT010000111.1:0-9695 GCA_031386895.1 Polaromonas sp. | reverse complement strand
ACTTGCGGCAGCCGCCGCTACCGGTAAGCGAATCGAGTTTTACGGCGTTGGCAATTCGGGCATCGTGGCGCAAGACGCACAGCACAAGTTTTTTCGCCTGGGTGTCAACACCATTGCCTACAGCGACGGGCACATGCAGGTGATGAGTGCGTCCATGCTGGGCGCGGGCGACTGCCTGGTGGTGATTTCAAACTCAGGCCGCACCCGCGATTTGATGGACGCCTGCGACATTGCGCGTAAAAACGGCGCCACCACCATCGTCATTACCGCCAGCGGCTCGCCACTGGCCGCCGCGGGAAACATTCACCTGGCCGCCGACCACCCCGAAGGCTATGACCGCTACAGCCCAATGGTGTCCCGGCTGCTGCATTTGATGATTATTGATATTTTGGCGACTTGCCTGGCACTGCGCATTGGCGGCAAACTGCAGCCGCTTCTCAAAGAAATGAAGAACAACTTGCGCAACAAGCGGTATGCGTAATTTTTTGAGTTAAATCGGCGTGTAGCCCAATGAATACGGGCGCAAGCAGCTACTGAATAGATATCAATTGTTTGCCGGATATTTCGCTTTGTCAACGCTTTTCATAAACGTCCTTGCGATTGCCCACTTCAATGACCAGTACACAAAGTACTTGGTCTTGAATGTCGCAAACGATTCGGTAGTCACCAACGCGGTAACGCCAGTAAGCACCCAGCAGAGCACCCATCAACGCTTTCCCGTTATCGCGCGGATCGGCCGACACCGCAATTGGCTGATCCATGAAGTCAACGATGCGTTTGGCAACCGGCTTGTCCAGTTTGCCAAGTTGCTTGAGGGCTGTGCCGGTGTAATTAACTTTCCAGACCAAGACGCTGCCTCACTTCAGCAGCAGAATGAACGGTTTCCTGGCCCTTGCGCAGACGCTCCATGACTGCCGCCCCACGGTAGTAGTCTTCAATATCGTCCAGTCCATTTGCTATCAATTGACGTACGTAATAAGCCTTGGTACGGCCGGTTTCTTGAGCCAATTGGTCAATCCGCTGTTCCAAATCTGCATCTAATCTGATTGACATTGCCATCAGCATCTCCATTAAATACGTTAAATACAGTGAATACAAAGGTGCATTGTATCTATTTATCAAGGTTTGGGCACGAACCGCAGCGCTCCGTAGTAGGCCCGTGCCCGGCTTTTGGTGTTGTCGGTGTCGGTCATGATGGAGATGCTGGTCAGCGCGCCGGGCGCTTCGCCGAACGCCTTTTCAAAGTCTTTTTTGATGTCGCGCTCGTAGTCCAGCCAGCGGTTCAGTTTGGCCGGGCCTGACTCCAGCGGCAATTTGCGAATGCGGTCAGTGCGGGGGTTGTGTATGACCGCGTCAGGCGCGCAAACATTGCACCACACGTACATGAGTGTGGCGTATGGCAACGCGTCGCCGGTCAGCATCTGCGCCAGCTCTGAAAGCATGGCGTTTTTGGGCGAAAACGTGGACCGATCACCCTCAAACGCCAGAACAATGCGCACGGGTGAGTCGTCAAATTCACGATCAGACAAATCAGCATACTCAATCAGGTCAGGCAGTTTCCAGGAAAATTTGAGCTTGCCCAGCTGCGCCGGCTCAACACGCATCACGCGGCGTAGCATGCTGGCAGACCCGTTGGCCGCAACGGCCATAGCCGCTCGACCATCATTGAATTGGTAGTGGAACTGGCTCGGCTTTTTACCCGGCATGCGGTAGTGGACCCAAGACTTCGCGCCAGGCGCAGCTAACGAGTCCGAAGCCCACGGGCTGGGAACAAGCTCACTGCCGTGCTCAGGCGCTGGCCCGACAGATGCACAAGCGCCAAGCAACACCAGCACTGGCAACAACCAAAGCCGAATGAGCAATAATTTAAAAGAGCAAGTCATATTTATGTAAAAAGGCGTTAAACATTCAAGTTGCCAGCGCTTCAGAATGCCCAAATGGCAGACATAAAAAAACCGCCGGACTTTTCAGCCCAGCGGTTTTTTAGAAGTTCAATTCAAAGCTGGCCTAAACCAGCATTCAATCAAAACAGGTGCTGAACGCCAACGTTCAAACCACGAACCTTGATCTCGCTAGTTCCGCCAGCAGCGTTAAAGCTGTTAACACCAGTTGGAGTAACCGTCGCGTTTGCGGTCTTGGTGTTGTTGATACCGTAGTTGGCTTGCAACATTGTGCGCTTTGACAGTGGGTACTGTGCACCGATGTTGAATGCGCGGATCTTGCCTTCGATAGCGTTAGTGTCCACAACGCCAGCGGCATTCACACGGGTGCCACCACCAGTAGTTTTGACATTGCCGTATGCAGCAATCAGGGTAGCAGCACCAAGCGGAACTTTCACACCCAATGCAAACTGACGTGATTTTGCATTCGCACCAGCGGTACCTGGGGTGGCAGCAAAGCCAGCCAATACACCACTAGTAAACGCGGTACCTGGACCAGCAGTGTTACCAGAACTTGCGTTCTTACGATTCACGTAGCTGAAGAAAGGCTGTGCAACACCGAAGTTATAAGAAGCGCTGATTGCGTAATCAGTAATCTTTGCATCAGTACCGCTCGAAATGTTAAGTGCGCCGCCTTCGTTGTTATTGAGTGCAGTCGACTGTTGAATACGGTTGTAACCAAAACCAACATAAATTGGACCATTTGCGTAAGCAACTGACAGGTCAACACCGGTTTTGAATTTTGTGTCACTGGTGTCTGGGTTCACGCCAACAATCGAGGTGCTGGAAACTGAGCCTTCAGGTGCGCGCAATGAAACGGTGCCTGAAATGCCGCCGAAGTCCGGGCTGCGGTACTGAATGGCGTTAGCAAAACGAACGCCGCCTTGAGCGATGTTCGCACCAACTTCGTACAAACCGTTCGATGCGCCAGCTGCCAAGCCGTTGGCATGAACGCCAAACGAACCCAGCACTTGACGACCCA
Organism: Polaromonas sp.; assembly: GCA_031386895.1. Lineage (GTDB taxonomy): Bacteria > Pseudomonadota > Gammaproteobacteria > Burkholderiales > Burkholderiaceae_C > Polaromonas. The sequence continues at coordinate 6,773 of JANNCT010000111.1, read as the reverse complement.
AACGAACTTCACCGAAGCCACCTGACAGACCAACCCATGCTGAGCGGCTGAAGAACTGACCGCCACCGTTACCCGAAGAACCGTCGTCCAAATTGACGCCGGCTTCCATCACAAAGTTAGCTTTCAAGCCACCGCCAAGGTCTTCCGTACCACGGAAGCCGAAGCGTGAAGAACCTTGACCTTGACTGTTGCCGTCTTGAACGCGAAAGCCTGGTTTGTCGGTAGTGGTGCCAGTAGCAGTGCTGAAAGCACCGGGAGCCACGACGCCGCCAACGACTGATGAGCCATTTACTGTGCCAGTCGTAGTGGCGCGGTAGCCAAGGTCAACACCGGCTTCGGCGCGGCCATACAACGTGACGGTTGACTGTGCGAAAGCGCTGGTGGCTGCAAGTGCTGCCAATGCGATTAGGGATTTTTTCATTTGAGAGTTTCTCCAAGGTTAAACATAGGGCTCCAGGATTGGATCCCCGGGCCAACCTCCGTTAGGAAGTTGGGACAATTTGAGCAGACACAGCGGGGTGTGGCAAAGAAAATGGGCAACGAATGCACATAAAAGTCGTTTTCGTTGCAAGCAGGCAACAAACTGGAAGACAACTGTTGGGGGCAGGTCACAAACAGGGCGCTTTCACCGGGCGGCTAGCTGTGATAGCCTCGTGAAATGAATGTTCAGTCGAAACAACTTGACCCGTTAATTTCAGAGTTTGCTACGCAGGCAGACGCTGACAGCTACGACACGTTGTTTCGCGCCAAGGTGCAAGAGGCTTTGGACAGCAAAAAACCGTACCTTCCGCACGACGTAGCCATGGCAAACGTACGTGCAATGCTTGAAAGCAAAAGAAGAAACCGTGCTGCAAGTTAAGTGGAGTGATGAGGCCAGCTTAGACTTGGTTGAGGTGATTGACTACATTGAACAGCGCGACCCTTTTACGTCAGCCAGGTTGCACGAAGAAATCGTGCTTGCCGCACAGAGGCTAAGTGATGCACCTTACCTTTACCGCGTGGGCCGGATTCCGGGCACGCGAGAAGTTGTGGTTCGTCCCAATTATTTAATTGTTTAACAAGTTGGTGCAGACGCAGTTGCTGTTTTGGGTGTGTTGCACGCCCGCCAACAATACCCGTAAAAAACATCATGGACACTTTAATTAAAACCACCGACAACGCCCTGCGCACGCTGTTCGCCCGCGCGCCTGCAAGTCGGCCCTGCCCCACTGTGGCGGGCGAAGTTACTGACCTTTCAGCGCCAGACAAAGTGCTGGCCGGGGCGCTGATGCGTGTCAACCACGTGGGTGAGGTGTGCGCGCAGGCGCTGTACGCGGCGCAGGCCTTGAGCACGCAAGACCCGGCGTTGCGCAAAAAATTCATGGACGCCAGCAAGGAAGAAGGCGACCACCTGGCGTGGACGCGACAAAGGCTGGACGAGCTGGGCGCGCGCCCTTCTCTGCTGAATCCGCTGTGGTACGCGGGGTCCTTCGGCCTGGGGCTGCTGGCGGGCCGCCTGGGCGACAAGGTCAGCCTCGGGTTTGTGGTGGAGACTGAACGGCAGGTTGAAGCGCACTTGGCCGAGCATATGGAGCGGCTGCCAGCGGGTGACCACGAATCACGCGCAATAGTGGCCCACATGAAAGATGACGAGGCCCGGCACGCGCTTGAGGCTCAAGCGGCGGGTGCTATTGAATTACCAGCACCAGTTAAAGCACTGATGGGTGCTGCGGCCAAGGTGATGACTACTGTAGCGCACCGGATTTAGCGGGCTGAATTGGGAGCCTGGGAGGCCCTCACCCTTCAACCACCTCAAAACTGGTGGTAATTTCAGCCGTTTTGCCCAACATGATGGTCGCTGAGCAGTATTTTTCATGGCTCATGGAAATGGCACGCTCTACTGCACCGGTGGCAATGGCCATGCCTGTGATCACAAAATGCATGTGAATGCTGTTAAACACTTTGGGGTCAACTTCGGCGCGCACGGATGTTAATTTGACACTGCAGCCGCGCACGTCGTGGCGGCCGCGTTTAAGGATCAACACCACGTCGTAGGCGGTGCAGCCGCCGGTGCCAGCCAGCACCACTTCCATCGGCCGGGGTGCCAGGTTAATCCCGCCGTTTTCGGGCTTGGCTGCGTCTGGCGCGCCGTCCATCACTACCGTGTGGCCGCTGCCAGTGGTGGCCACAAACGACATGCCCGATTGAAGGCTGTTTTCGCTACCTGCATCACTGACAGGCCCGGCCCAATTGACTGTGCATTCCATAAAAACTACTCCTGATGCAAAAAGTGTGTCGCCCAATTTGACTGAAACGCCTAATTTTGGCTCTTGGGTATTGTGCAGCGCAACATAGTGTGGCTATACTGGTTTCTACTGACAAGGCTTGCCGCCAGATTGTCTGCCAGTTGTCTCCTCCACCTCCTCAAAGGGTGGATTTACAGGCCCAAACCTCACGGTTTGGGCCTTTTTTCTTGCCGCCTATGATTGCAGGCTTGCGAGAAAACCATGACCAAACACCCAACGCCTGAGCTGACCCCAGCGGACTACCTCAAAAAAATCCTCACCGCCAAGGTCTATGACGTGGCAATTGAGTCCGACCTTCAGCCAGCCAAAAACCTGAGTGCGCGGCTGAAAAACACGGTGCTTTTAAAGCGTGAAGACCAGCAGCCAGTCTTTAGCTTCAAGCTGCGCGGGGCGTACAACAAAATGGCGCATTTAAGCGCTGCCCAGCTGAAAAAAGGGGTGATTTGCGCATCGGCTGGCAACCATGCGCAGGGCGTGGCTATGTCTGCGCAAAAGCTGGGTACCAGCGCCGTGATTGTGATGCCCACCACCACACCGCAGCTCAAAATTGATGCCGTCAAGGCGCTGGGCGGCGACGTGGTGTTGTTCGGCGACAGCTACTCGGATGCATACGCCCACGCCGTGCAACTTGAAAAAAAGCGCGGCTTGAGCTTCGTGCACCCGTTTGATGACCCCGACGTGATTGCTGGCCAAGGCACGATTGCAATGGAAATGTTGCGCCAGCACACCGGGCCGCTGCATGCGGTGTTTATTGCGATTGGCGGTGGCGGGCTGATTTCAGGCATGGCGAACTACATCAAGGCGCTGCGCCCTGACATCAAGGTGATTGGCGTGCAGATGAACGATTCTGACGCCATGATGCAGTCTGTAGCAGCGAAGAAGCGCGTGACGCTGCCTGACGTGGGCTTGTTTTCAGACGGCACAGCGGTCAAGCTGGTGGGCGAGGAAACGTTTCGCATCAGCCGGGATTTGGTCGACGAGTTCATGACGGTAGACACCGACGCCGTGTGCGCGGCGATTAAAGACGTGTTTGTCGACACCCGCAGCATTGTCGAGCCAGCGGGCGCGCTGGCAGTGGCAGCGATTAAAAAATACGTCGCTTTGAACAAAACCAAAGGCGAAACCTACGCCGCCGTGCTGTGTGGCGCCAACATGAACTTTGACCGCCTGCGCTTTGTGGCTGAGCGGGCTGAAGTAGGTGAAGAACGCGAAGCCCTGTTTGCAGTGACGATTCCAGAAGCGCGGGGTAGTTTTAAACGCTTTTGTGAGCTGATTGGCGAGTTGCCGGGTGGGCCACGATCGGTCACTGAATTTAACTACCGCATCAGCGACAGCGCCAAAGCGCACGTGTTTGTGGGCCTGACTACGTTTAAGGGTGAGAGCGTAAAAATCGCTGCAAACTTTACCCGACACGGCTTTAAGGCACTTGACCTGACGCACGACGAGTTGGCAAAAGAGCACATCAGGCACATGGTGGGCGGGCACAGCGCGCTCTCAAAAAATGAGCGCCTGCTGCGCTTTGTGTTTCCTGAGAGGCCCGGCGCATTGATGAAGTTTTTGGCCGCCATGCAACCGGGCTGGAACATCAGCTTGTTTCACTACCGCAACCAGGGCGCGGACTTTGGCCGTATTTTGGTGGGGCTGCAAGTGCCGACTGCGGACAACAAAGCCTTCAATACATTTCTGGCCACGGTGGGCTACCCGCACGTTGAAGAAACCGCCAACCCGGCGTACCAGCTGTTTTTGCAAAGCTGAGTTTTCGCAATGCCCACAGCGATGCCTGCAGACTCGTCGGTTTGCCCCCAATGCGGCAATGGCTTGCGCTGCGCGGTAGCCTCAGGCGAGGCGAGTTGCTGGTGCTTTGACATGCCGCGTGTCATCCCCGTTCCACAAGCTGATGCAACCACCAGGCCCAGCTGCCTGTGCCCCGCCTGCCTTAAAAAACTGATCGATAAAAATGCCCTTTCAAGTCCCGAAAATTGACGCAACTTTTGACGCTGCCCTTGCGCAAAAACTGCAGCACAAAATTGACCACAAAACCAAGCCGCTCGGCGCGCTAGGCCAGCTTGAAAACCTGGCGCTGCAGCTGGGTTTGATTCAGCGCAGCGAAACACTCCAGTTTCAAAACCCACACATGGTGGTGTTTGCGGCTGACCACGGTGTTGCGGCTGAAGGTGTGTCGGCATTTCCGCAAGCAGTTACCGTGCAAATGGTGGGCAACATGCTGGCAGGTGGCGCGGCAATCAACGTGCTGGCGCGGCAAAACGGTTTTGCGCTGCGCGTAGTGGACGCAGGTGTGGCGGGGGAATTTGCCGACCACCCGCAATTGGTCAAACGCAAAATTGGGCTTGGGACTGCCAACTCGGCGCAAGGCCCGGCAATGTCTGCTGGGCAGCTTGATGCTGCTTTGCAAGCGGGCGCAGATGTGCTCAAAAGTTTGCCTGGCAACGCCGTGGCTTTCGGCGAAATGGGCATTGCCAACACGTCAGCGGCTGCGCTGCTGTTGCACCGGCTGGCGGGCGTGTCGATTGCAGACGCCACCGGGCGCGGCACCGGCTTGACCGACCCACAACTGGCACACAAACAGGCGGTTTTGGCGCGTGTGGCCGAGCTGCACAAACACGCCACCACACCCTTAGCCGCGCTGGCTGCACTGGGCGGCTTTGAAATCGCCATGATGGCGGGTGCCATGCTGCAGGCTGCATCTGAGCGGCGGGTGATTCTGGTCGACGGATTTATTGCAGGCAGTGCGGCTTTGGCGGCCTGTGCCCTGGCACCAGCGGCCAAAGATTACATGGTGTTTTGCCACCGCTCTGCCGAGCACGGCCACCACGCCATGCTGGACTACCTGCAAGTACGGGCATTGCTTGATTTGGACATGCGCTTGGGCGAAGGCACCGGCGCACTGCTGGCCTGGCCGCTGGTGCTGGCAGCTGCCAATGTGATGAACGAGATGGCGAGTTTTGAGTCTGCCGGGGTGAGCGGGAAGGAGTAAAGCCAACATGCAATTCCTTCGCCACTTCTTGCTGGCTGTGCAATTTTTTACCCGCATTCCCATCACCGGAAAGCTCGCCGACTGGGTGGGTTTTAGCCCCGCCATGCTGCGTGCCAGCGCGGCGCACTTTCCGGCGGTGGGGCTGCTGGTCGGTGCGGCTGCTGCTGCTTGCTACGCCGTGCTTGCCGCTTTGCTGCCCGACAGCACCTACACACCGCTGGTAGCTGCCGCACTGTCGACTGCATTTACCGTGATGCTGACTGGCGCATTTCATGAAGACGGCTTGGCCGATGTGGCCGATGGCTTGGGCGGCAGCTACGACCGAAACCGCGCGTTAGAAATCATGAAAGACTCGCGCGTGGGCGCTTTTGGCGCGTTGGCACTGGTGCTGGCGCTGCTGGCCAAAGTTGCGCTGCTGGCATTGCTTGGCAGCGTTGAAGGCGCTCCAGAGGGTTGGGACGAAGCACCGTTTCAAACGTGGTTCGTGTGCAGCGCTTTGCTTGCTGGCCATGTGGTGTCGCGCACGTTGAGCCTGCTGCTAATTTACTGGCTGCCGCATGTTGGCGACAGCGCTGCGTCCAAATCCAAACCACTGGCCGACCAGATCAGCCCTGGTAGCCTATTGGTCGCGTTTTTATGGTGTTTTATGGCTCTAGCCCTTGTTTCATGGGCGCAATCAGCTATTAATTTAATAGTGTCATGCAGTGCAGCAGCCATCGCCCTGCTATACATGTACCGAATGTTCAAGCGCCGCCTGCAAGGCTTTACCGGCGATTGCCTGGGCGCTACCCAGCAGGTGTGTGAGATTGCTTTTTACCTTGGGCTGGCAATTAGTCTATGACGCTTTGGTTGGTTCGTCATGCCCAGCCGCTGATTGAGAAGGGAATTTGCTACGGGCAGCTTGACATGCCTGCCGACGCAAATGCCACACGCATTTGCGCCGAGCAGCTGGCCCGAGTGATTCCGCGAAGCATTACCGTCATTACCTCACCGCTACAAAGATGTGAGCTGCTTGCGCCCGTATTGATTGGGCTACAGCCAGATTTAGCAGTAAAAATAGACCCTAGACTGCAAGAAATGAACTTTGGCCAGTGGGAAGGCAGGCCCTGGGCCGACATCCCGCAATCAGAATTGCAGGCCTGGACGGACGACTTTGCCAACTACCCAGCCGGACAAACGGGCGAAAGCGTGACCCAGTTCATGGCGCGCGTGGCCGCTGCGTTTGATGCGCTGGACCCCACAAAAGACACGCTGTGGATCACCCACGCGGGGGTGATTCGTGCAGCCACACTGATTGCCCAAGGCGTTCGCCACGTCTCAGCAGCAGACCAATGGCCGATGGATGCACCCGCTTATGGACAATGGTGCAAACTGGCAGTCAACCCATAAAGCGCAACACAAGGGCAACAAAACATGGCCACCAACCTTGACGGACAACTCGTAGTCGCCATTTCATCGCGGGCGCTGTTTGACCTGGAAGAAGAAAACCGCGT
>JANNCT010000050.1:0-8873 GCA_031386895.1 Polaromonas sp. | reverse complement strand
GCGGCGGTCTGGCGTGAGGAGTGCGCCGTAGCGCGGCCCGTTGACATTGACCACCGGCGGGCCAGCTTCGCCCAGCGTCTTCCACACCACGCCACCCCAGCCGGCTTCAAAGGCTCTAGTGACGTTGTAGGCTTTGTCAGTGGGCGGGGCAGAGGCCAGCCAGAAGGGGTTGGGGCTTTTGATGCCTGCAAAGTTGACGCTTAAATCGGCCATGTTGTGATGTCCTTATTTCGTGATGAGGTGTGCGTGTATGGCTTTGGCTGATTGCTTGCCATGCTCCACCGCTTCCACCGTTAAATCCTGCCCGCCCGCGCGGCAGTCGCCGCCTGCCCACACGCCTTTGAGGTTGGTTTGGCCTTCTGCGTCGGTGGCGATGCGCCCGCTATTAAGTTTGAAGCCCGCTTCACTAAGCAATGGGTTGCCAAGGGTCTGCCCAATGGCTTTTAAAACGGTGTCGGCTTCAATGGTTTCAAACTTGCCCGTGGCCTGCAGCTTGCCGTTGGCCATCGCCTGCCGCGCAAACTTTACGCCGCCGACGTGCCCGGGTTGCCCGCTGGCCGCGATGATTTCTACTGGGGCTAAATAGTGGTGAATCGTCACGCCATTGGTTTGCGCCCACTCCTGCTCCACGCTTGACGAAGACATGGTCTCTGGCCCGCGCCGGTACACCATGTGGACGTTTTCAGCGCCCAGCAGCGCGGATTGCACTGACGCATCCACAGCCGTCATACCGCCACCGATCACGACCACACGGCGGCCCACGGGCAGGGTGGCCAAGTCGGCGGTTTGGCGCAGTGTGGCGATAAATTCAACCGCGTCTTGTACGCCGGCCAAGTGGTCGCCCGGCACGCCAAGCTGGTGCGTGGTGGCCAAGCCCATGCCTAAAAACAGTGCGTCATGGTCTTGTCTCAAAGCATTGAGTTGAGCCGCAGTCTCCAGCTTGAAGCCGCTTTTGATCGTGATACCGCCAATGGCCAGCAGCCAGGCAATCTCGCGCTGAGCAAAGTCGTTCGGCGTTTTGTAGCTGGCCAAGCCGTATTCGTTCAAGCCGCCCGCCTTCGGGTTGGCATCAAAAACCACCACGTCGTGGCCCAAGCGGGCCAGGCTGTAGGCGCAGCTCAAGCCCGCGGGCCCAGCGCCGACTACCGCCACTTTTTTGCCCGACGAAGTTGCCCGAGTGAACACTTGCGGTCGGTCGCTTTCCATCAGCGCATCCACCGCGTGGCGCTGCAGTTTGCCAATGGCTACTGGCTTGCCTTCTTGCGCAACTTTTACGCACACTGCCTCGCACAGATTCTCCGTCGGGCAAACGCGCGCGCACATGCCGCCCAGCGGGTTGCTGTCCAAGATAGTGGTGGCCGAGCCGCGCAGGTTGCCGTCGGCAATGCGTTTAATGAACGACGGCACGTCAATGCTGGTGGGGCAGGCGGTGGCGCACGGCGCGTCATAGCAATACAAGCAGCGCTCGGCTTCCAGCACGGCTTGCGCTTGGGTCAAGCGCGGCGTGGCATCGGCAAAGCGGGTGGCGTATTCAGCAGCGCTCAGGCGGCCAGCCCGAACGTCTGGCTGTGTCAATGTGGTCATGGGCTCTGTGGCTCCTGTCGTGGGGTGATCTGTCGCAAAACGTCTAAAACTGACCAATTAGTCAAGTTTCAGACTTTGAATCTAGCAAACGACGTGCCACTGTGTAAACAGGGTTTGTGCGGAGGCGGACTTGGCCGTGTTGGATCAAAGTGGCCATCAAGCCTGTTTGCTACTATATTAATAGCTGCTTACGCCTGTTTTCATTGCGCCAGGTGCCTAAAATGCCCTAAAAATTAGTTGGCGTGACGGTTTTGGCACAAGTGCAGTCCTTGCCGCAAAATATCGGCAGCTGCGCGGTATCAATCTGTTTTTATTTGGAGTCCCCCATGTCTGGTCTGATTTTCAAACGCCTCAAGTCACTTTTGTGCTCACTGTCGAGACGTAGAGCGATTGGCGCTGCGCTGGTCGCCGCACTGGCGCTGCACGGCAATGCGCTTTATGCCCAGACCGCTCCCGTCAAGCTGATGGTCGGCTTCCCGGCGGGTGGTGGTACCGATGTGATTGCCCGCACGCTGGCTGAAAAGCTGGGCCCGCTGCTGGGCACCACGGTGGTGGTTGAAAACAAAGCCGGCGCTGGCGGACAAATTGCCGCGCAGGCGCTTAAAGCTGCTGCACCAGACGGCACAACCTTTTTCTTGTCACACGACCACACCATCTCCATCTTGCCGCTGGTGGTGAAAAACCCGGGGTATGACCCGGCCAAAGACTTTGTGCCCGCGGCCGGTTTCGCCACGTTTGTCAATGCGCTGGCTGTGTCTGGCGGCACGCCTGCCAAGTCGTTCAATGAGTACGTGGCATGGGCCAAAACGCAGGGCAACAAAGGCAACGTCGGCATTCCCGCGCCTGCCTCTGTGCCTGAATTCCTGGTCAAAGTACTGGGTGAAAAATACAAGCTCGACCTGCAGGCCGCGCCGTACCGCGGCAGCGCCCCCATGATGGCTGACATGCTGGGCAACCAGATTGGCGCGGGCGTGGGCTCGGTGCCTGACTTTATTGAAAACCACAAGGGCGGCAAAATCCGCGTGGTGGCGGTGCTGGGTTCCGCGCGCCAGGCTGCGCTGCCAGATGTCCCCACTTTTACAGAGCTGGGCCTGGCGGGGTTTGAAGACGTTCCGTACTACGGCGTTTTTGCCCCAACCGGTACGCCCAAGGCGGTGGTGGACCGCTTCTCAAACGCGCTGGAAAAAGTCGTCGCCATGCCGGATGTGAAAGAAAAGCTGACTGTCATGGGGCTGACGGTGGGCCACATGCCGCCACAACAGCTCGGAAAAACCGAACCGGCGTACGCGCAAACCTGGTCGCGCATCATCAAGGCGAGCGGGTTTCAGGCGCAATAGGCTTGCGTAATTTGCTATATATTTAGTATCTGCTAGCGCCCGTATTTATTGCGCTACAGACGCATATTGTTAAAAAATCCGAATATTTTCCCGCAGCAGAGAACTTTTGGGCACCAGCAAACGTGCGGTATGTCGCCACCAACGGCGCAGCAAACAAAGCGCCAAAAACTGCATACAGCGCCGCGTTTTGCCAAAAGCCTGACCAAAGCGAATACGCGGTGTCAGGAGTCAACCAGGCTGCAACTGAAACCGCCATGCTTTTACAGCAAATGCGGTGGGAGGGTTGAGGGCGGTGATGACAGCTTGCGAATGCAATTCGTCTCAAAAGGCAATTACTATGAAAATAGTAGCTGTTAGCGCCCATAAAATATGCGCTAGAGGTCGATTTGATCTTAAAAACTGAGCCTACAGCAATTAAACGCAGGTGCACATATCGTTTCTAATTCAATGCCAAAGCAGCAAGTCATGCCACATGGCGCGTACCGTTCATGGCAAGTTTTTTTGAGTTGACGACTTATCCGATGAAAAACAATCAATCAAATACAAAAGTGGCGCGAATAGTTCGTGCGATCACGTTGCATCGTGTATGGCGGCTACGGTGGTACCACACTGTATTCATACTTTGGCCGATGTTGCTTGCTGCAGCTTGGGGAGCGAGCCCGTACTTCATGGTGTACGTGGTCGGCATGCCAGAGCCTGGAACCGCGCCGCGCTATGTGGGAACGATTCGATTTGAAGGCGAACTACAGCGCACCAAGCCGGGCTGGACACCGCCGAAATATTTTATTCAAACCAGCAAAGGCGATGTTGAGTTTCACTGCAGATATCGTCCAGCAAAAGGTGAGTGCTCGTTTACTACTGTGCTTGGGGTCAAACCGGAGCTTGATGACGTCTACGAAATCGGATATGACCCGTATTGGGGGCTTGATTACATCAAGTACCCCGACCGTCTTTCTAAACTTAACGACTACGGCGAGGCTAAAAATATAACTACCGGGCGAGTTGGCTTACTTTACGCGCATGAGCGAAGCGTTTTGTGGTTTTGTTTTCTATTTTTGACTTACCTCTATCTGATTTGGTTGGCGTATCAAAAGAGTGATCCAGATCAAAAGTCGGACGCGTCCACTGAACTAACACCGAGCCAACTTATGTCCAATTTTCCGCCTACTACAGCAGATCTAACCACCAAAGGTAGTCAACCCAAACGACGCCGATCATTTTTTGATTAATCAGGACTTACATCTCGGCTGCGAATTACGCACGCCTGGCTGAAGACCACATTGAAGCTGCGGGTTGCCCAGCGGACCGATACGCCCGAACATTGGGCGCAACGTGCAAAAAAGCGGTCAACGACAAACCACACGGTGCCACCGCCAAGCAGAACTCCACTGCTTTAAAAAACTGTGTGGCGAATTAATTAGCCGCACGGGCTCTGCGCCGAAGGCGCAAATGCTTTGGGTATTGGCCCAAACGAGCAATAAAAATCCTTGGAGAGTGAGCTTCAGCGCCAAAACCAGCGCCAGGCTAAAAGCGACCACGCACGGCACCACAAAGCGACGCCAGCGCGTTCAGAAGGCTGAAAGGGTTGTGACGGGGTCCGCTTGAGTTAACGTCAGACGCATCGTTTGAATGCATGTAAAGAGTACGGGCCACGCCAATCGAATCGGAGTAGATCGATATCATTTTGCTATTATATAAATAGCTGGTTGCGCCCGTATCTATTACGCTACAGTGCTAAAACTCTCTTCAACAGGCACAAACTGCCTATTGGGATGCACCTTACAACATCTCATCCGGCGCAAAAGGCCCAATCATGCGCACCAAAATCTTCAGGCCCAGGCTGGCATCAGGTTCGCTGGTCGTGTCCTTTAGGCCCGAGCCTTGTGGTGCGCGCCAGACCAGGCCACCACCCTGACTTTCGACTTTGTAAGCGCCTTTTGTCAAGCTGGGCTCGATCAGCGCGGCGGCTTCTCGTGAAAGCTTGGTGCTGCGCACCACCACAGCGACTTCACTGTTTTGCAGTTTCGAGCGTAAATCCAGATTCATTGAGCCAACCACCAGCAAACGGTTGTCAACTACCACGGCTTTGGCGTGCAGGCTGGCCCGCGATTCCCCGCCTGAGCTCCCCGCACTGCCCGCACCGCTGCCAAAGCTGGCGATGGTGCCACGTTGTTCGGCGCGCATTTCATACAGCTCGATGCCCAGGCCCAAAAGCGTTTCACGGTAGCGCGCATAGCCTGCGTGAGCGGCCACGGCGTCGTTGGATGCCAGCGAGTTGGTCAACACCCGAACGCGTACGCCGCGCTGCCTGATGTCGGCAAACTGCTGCATCATGAGTGCGCCGGGCACAAAGTAGGGCGAAACAATCAGCAAATCGGTTTTGGCCTGCGACATCAGGGCAAGCAGGCCATCCACTGCGGTGTCTTGCGCTTCTTCGACCGAATCGGCATCGGCAGCAATTTTTGAGGGCTTGTCCACCAGCATGGCAGATGCGGCCCACGTCCAGGTGAGCAGCGCCAGGTTGGTTGCGTCCGGCAGTGCGGTGGGGGCGAGGGGTTTCTTTTCGTCAACCGTTGCAGCCACAGCTGAGCTCATAAAGCCTTGCGCGGCCGGAGCGATTTTCGGCTTGATCGCCTCGATTTCCTTTTCACTCATCAGGGACTGCACCGGGTAAGCCAGCGGATTGTTCCAGTACTGGTCAAAGCTGCGCGACAAATCACGCGTGATGCGCCCGGCCGTCAGCACATCAATGTCAACAAAATTCACGCCGTCGCTTTGGCCAAAGTAGGTATCGCCCAGGTTGCGCCCACCCGTAATGGCAATGGCGTTGTCGGCAACAAAGATCTTGTTGTGCATGCGCCGCTGTAATCTGGCCGCGTCGCTTAAGGAGCTGACGATTCGCCACACGCTAGACGCCCGGTTGCTGGGCAGCGGGTTGAAGAGCCGCAATTCGATGTTCTTTTCAAACCCGAGCTTGAGCACTTGCGCGTTTTTGCCTGCGGTGTTGAAGTCGTCTAACAACATTCGTACTCGCACGCCCCGGCCAGCGGCTTCTTTAAGGGCTTCAAACATCCTTTCTGTGGTGTCATCAGCGTGAATGGCGTAGTACTGCAAATCCAGCGTTTTGTCGGCAGCTTTGATCAGCGTCATGCGGCTGGTAAAGGCCAGCTCGGCGCTGCCCACCAAGGCAAAAGCCGAATCGTTTTTGGTGCTGGCAGCGCTGGCCCGGCGGCCAACTTCGCTGCCAAGCCGGGTCGCGAGCGCCTGCGAAAGGTTAAGAGCAGCAGAGGTTGGACGTTGGACATCAGCAGGCAATGAGGTGCATCCGGTTAGCCCAAAAATCGCCACTAGCCAGAAGAAAACGATGCCACAAAGGTGAGGGTGGGGCGTGTAGCTTGGTGGGTTGCGCATGTATTCAAGCGTAACGCGGGTGCCGCAAGGCCTGCCAGCCAGATGCCGCCAACGCACGAAGGGTGCAGGCTACAAAATGTGTCAGACATGTACCCGTGGCTTGGGGCAAGGTAGCGGTTCAACCCCGCTTGCCTGTCGTTTGGAGGCCCTTTATGCCGAAAGCGTTTCCCAGCGCTGCATCGCGTCCAGCAATTCATCGTCCATCTTTGCGTTTTTGGCAGTCAGATCGGCGGCGCGTTTCGGGTTTGCGCTGTACAGGCTGCCATCAAAAAGCTCTTGCGCGATCGCTTTTTGCTGCGCTTCAAGCGTTTGAATCAGCGCAGGCAAGCCGTCGAGCTCCTTTTGCTCCTTGTAGCTTAGTTTCTTTTTTGATAGCTGCTCGCGCACGTTTTCATTGGGCTGCAGGTCTTTTTTGCCTGAAACTTTGGCCTTTGAGGGGGCTGCAGCAGAGCCCTTGCCGCCCGCATTGATTTGCGCAGCGCGTTTTGATTGGGTAATCCAGTCGGTTACGCCGCCTTCGTATTCGCGCCAGAACCCGGGGTTCTCCGGTGTGCCTTCATAGGCGATGGTGCTGGTCACCACGTTGTCTAAAAACCGCCTGTCGTGGCTGACCAAAAACACCGTGCCTGCGTAGTTCTGCAGCAGGTCTTCCAGCAGCTCCAGCGCGTCAATGTCCAGGTCGTTGGTAGGCTCATCGAGCACCAGCACATTGGCGGGGCGGGCAAAAAGCCGCGCCAGCAGGAGGCGGTTGCGCTCACCACCTGATAGCGTACGCACCGGCGAGCCTGCGCGCTGAGGTGAGAACAAAAAGTCGGTCAGATAGCTTTTAACGTGCTTTTTCTGGCCATTGATTTCAACCCACTCGCTGCCGGGGCTGATGAAGTCTTCCAGTGTGGCATCTAAATCCAGCGCGTCACGCATCTGGTCAAAGTACGCGACCTGCAGGTTGGCACCTTGACGAATCTTGCCAGGCGGCGTGGTGACGTCGGGCAAAATCTCACCCAAAATCAGCTTGAGTAATGTGGTTTTGCCCGCGCCGTTCGGGCCTAGCAGCCCGATTTTGTCGCCGCGCAATAGCGTGCCCGTAAATTTATTGACGATGATCTTTTCACTGCCCGGATGGCCAAAGCTCTTGGACACATCAGTAAGCTCGGCAACAATCTTGCCGCTTTTCTCGCCGCTCGAAACGTCCAGATTGACCCGGCCCACCGCGTCGCGGCGCGCGGCGCGGCCTTCACGCAGGACTTCCAGCCGCCCGATGCGCGCCACGCTGCGGGTGCGGCGCGCCTCTACGCCTTTCCTGATCCACACCTCTTCCTGCGCCAGCAGCTTGTCAGCTTTGGCAAAAATAACGGCTTCTTGCGCCTGTTGCTCTTCCTTTTGCACCAGATATTGCGCAAAGTTTCCGGGGTAAGTGAGCAATTTGCCCCGATCCAGCTCAACAATTGCAGTTGCAACCTGGTCTAAAAACGCCCGGTCGTGCGTGATGGTGATGATGGAGCCGTTGAAATTGATCAGCAATTCCTCCAGCCAGGCAATAGAGTCCAAATCAAGGTGGTTGGTGGGCTCGTCTAGTAGCAGCACATCAGGCTTGGCCACGAGGGCTTGAGCCAGTGCCACTCGCTTTTTGGTGCCGCCTGACAGTGAGCCAACAATTGCATCCTTGTCCAAGTGCAATCGGTGCAAGGTTTCTTCAACCCGCTGCTCCCACGTCCAGCCATCAAGCGCTTCAATTTCAGACTGTAGCGCGTCGAGGTCGGTGTGCTCGTCAGCGGCGAGGTACATCTCAACGACGTGCCTGGTTCTAGCCAGCCCCGCACTGGCAGCTACGAAAACGGTAGCGTGGGGGTCAAGGCTGGGCTCTTGCGGGACATAGGCGATTCGCAGGTTTTGCTGCAACTGCAGCGTACCGTCGTCGGGTTTTTCAAGCCCCGCCAAAATCTTGAGCAAGGATGATTTGCCTGTGCCGTTGCGGCCAATCAAGCCAATCCGCTGGTTGTTTTCCAGTGAAAAGTCTGCGTGGTCCAGCAGGGCAACGTGCCCATAAGCAAGGTGAGCGTCTAGTAGTGTGATGAGTGCCATAAGTAGAGAGGATTATCCCGCCTGTGGGTTTGGCCTGTTCTTGGTCTGCTATCGGGCGTGATCACTGTCAGGTCGGCTCAGGTATCGCAACGAAGTGGGCGGCCCCGGTGGGTGGTCGGCGTTTGTTTGTTCTAAGCTGCCGCACAGTTGCCCGCCACTGAACTTACTGCGCTTGGCGACTCTCGTTGGGAAAAAGTTTTCCTCAGGGGGCATTGCGCATGAACAGAAAGCAGTGCTATACTGGCAGGCCTCTCTTAAAGAAAAGGTCGGTTAAAACGGCTAATCCAGTGTAGGGGAGGTCAAAAAAACCTGAAAATTTATTTGACACGACTCAAAAAGTCGGTATATACTCTGAGGCTCAGCTGATTACAGCTACCGACCAAAGCAAGCTGCTAAACGGCTTGCAAGCGGTCAGGATCATTAAAAATTTACAGCCGATAAGTATGGGCGTTTGAAGGC
>JANNCT010000009.1:0-3052 GCA_031386895.1 Polaromonas sp. | reverse complement strand
AGCGACGCGCACGACCCGGCGCAGCTTGAACAAGCCTGGAACGCGCTGGACGGCAGCGAGCGTGCCATGCCTGAGCTTGTTGTGCATGCTGCAGCCCGCATGATGGCGTTGAATGGTGACGCGACCCTGGCACGGCAGTGGCTGCTGACCGCTTGGGACGCTGCGATGCAACCCGGCTCAAGCCTGAGCGATATTTTGCGCGTCAAGTTCATCAACGCGCTGGAGCCTGGACTGGATTCGCTGGATGCCCCTTGGCTGTCCAGAATTGAGGCCGCCCAGCAAGCCAAACCGTCAGACGCAAATTTGCAATACCTGGTGGGCATGGCCTGCATGAGCCGCCAGCTGTGGGGCAAGGCGCGGCAGTGGTTGTCGCTCAGTGTGTTGGGGCTGCAAGACGCTGGTTTGCGTCGCAATGCTTTCAGGGCGCTGGCGGTGCTGGCGGAGCAGCGCTCAGACGCCCAAGGTGCTCTGGAAGCGATGCAGCAGGCGGCGAAAATTTAAGTTATCAGGTAGACCCCTCACCAAATAAAAAGGCCCGCAATTTGCGGGCCTTTTTACTTTTACAACCAATTGTTGGTTGCTCTATCAGCAGGTCAAGCCGGTGGCTTTTCAAACGGCAGCGTCATGTTGCCCAAGTCACGCCTGGTTTCGACCAATACCAAAGGTGCTGCAATGGCCTCAACTTTTGCAGCGCGCTCACGCGGCACATGCACGGGCTTGACTTCCGCCGCCATAGCCGCTTGCGCCTCGGCAATTTTCTTGAGATCCGAGTTCACCCACTGCAGACCGGAGCCGCTGGCAACTGCCGCCAGGTCTTGCAAAGGCAAGTCGTACGTCTGCACTTTTGGCAGGCCTGCTGGCGTCGCGGCTACTTGGGCACTAGGTGCAGGCGCAGCTCTAACTGGGGCCGGTGCCTGAACCGGTGCACTGACGGGCGCACTGGTCTGGACAGCTACAGGCGCTTCTTGGCGGGCTGCAGCTTCCACCGTATTCGGCACAGCATTTGCTACAAATTCAGGAGCTGCTTGCGCCCGTAATGATTGGGCTACAGGTTGCGCTACAGGCTCATTCGACAATAAATTGAACTGCTCGGATGCCTGCGCAGGTTGCTGGCCCATCGCGCCGTCTGGCGATGCTTCGCCGTTGTCGCTACGCTCGCGGCGTTCACGGCCATAGCGGTCACGGCTGCGGCGCTCGCGTGGCTCACGCGGCTGACGCTGATCGCCTTGCTCGCCTTCTCTTGCGACTGCCTCCGCTGCGCCTTGGGTTGGTGCATCGCTGTTGTCGTTCAAGTTGCCGTTTGGCATTTGGTCTGCAGGTACTGCGGCGCTTTCATCACGGCGCTCGCTCCTGCGGTCATTGCGGCGTCCACGATCACGGCGGCCTTCGCCGTCTTGCTGCGCGCGGTCTTGGGTTGGTGAACCTGCGTCACCACCGGCTGCAGCCATGGCGGCCTGGTTGGCCAGCGCCATTTCTTGCTCAGCAGCGTCGCGCGGTGGGCGCTCGCCACCACGCTCGGTTCGCTCACCACGTTCGCGGCGCGGGCGCTCGGTGCGGCCACCTTCACGTGGCTCGCGTGGTTCACGCGGTTCACGTACTTCACCTGCAGGACGCTCGGCGCGGTCCTGGCGTTCTGGGCGCACGCCGTCAGCGCGTGGTGCATCGCTGCGTTCGCGGCGTTCCACATCGGGGCGCTCGCGGCGCTCAGACGTTCGGCTATCTGGGCGTGCATCTGGGCGTCCATCCGCACGTGGCTCACCAGCGCGTTCGCCGTTACGCTCTCCTCGCAAATCTGGTCGGGCCTCGCCTCCAGTGCGGCCTTCTGCTGAGTTTCGTCCTCGGCCACCACGGCGGCCATCACGGCCTGCACGCTCACCGCTGCGCTCTGGTCGCTCACCACGCCCATCGCGGCGGGCGTCAGCAGGGGCTTCCCCAAGCTTACTCGTAACCGCGGGCGCTGCGGCCGGTGGAGACGCTTCAGCGCCACCAAACAAGCCTTTGAGCCAGCCCATAAAACTGAATGATGAGCCTTTTTCAGCAGGCGCTGCGGCAACCGGTGCGAGTTGCGGTGCGGGCTGGGCGGCGACTGGCGCTGCTACGGGTTTTGGCGGCGCGATAGGTGCCGGTGCATCCGGCAGCACGCCTTTGATGATCGGCTCCTGGCGGTTTTGCTTTTCCTGGCTGCGGCGCGTCACCGTGGTTGGGTCCTCAATGTCGTCGGCCATCTTGTAGCTGGCTTCGATGTTGTCAAGTCTTGGGTCGTCGTGCTTCAAGCGCTCAAGCCGGTAGTTTGGCGTCTCTAACGTTTTGTTGGGCACTATCAACACATTGATGCGCTGCTTCATTTCAATTTTGCTGATTTCCGAGCGTTTTTCGTTCAGCAAGAAAGCTGCCACATCCACCGGCACCTGGCACAGCACCGATGCCGTGCTGTCTTTGAGTGACTCTTCCTGAATGATCCGCAAAATTTGCAAGGCCGAGCTTTCGGTATCGCGAATGTGGCCCGAGCCACCGCAACGCGGGCAGGGAATCGACGCGCCTTCTGACAGCGTAGGCCGTAATCTTTGTCGGCTCATTTCCATCAAGCCAAACTTGCTGATGGTGCCAAACTGCACGCGCGCACGGTCTTGGCGCAGCGCGTCACGCAGGCGGTTTTCCACATCGCGGCGGTTGCGCGACTCTTCCATGTCGATAAAGTCAATGACGATCAGGCCGCCCAGGTCACGCAGGCGCATCTGGCGCGCCACTTCGTCAGCGGCTTCCAGGTTGGTGCGGGTGGCGGTCTCCTCGATGTCGCCGCCTTTGATGGCGCGGGCCGAGTTGACGTCAACCGACACTAGGGCTTCAGTGTGGTCGATGACGATGGCACCGCCGGAGGGCAATTGCACGGTACGGGCATAGGCCGATTCGATCTGATGCTCGATCTGGAAGCGGGAAAACAGCGGGGCGTCGTCACGGTAGCGTTTGACGCGGTGCTCATGCTCAGGCATCACATGCGCCATGAACTGGCGAGCCTGTTCATAGACGTCGTCGGTGTCGAACAGAATGTCGC
>JANNCT010000170.1:0-1862 GCA_031386895.1 Polaromonas sp. | reverse complement strand
TATGATTTTTTGCCGATTGGCGACCGTAAAACCCAAGTTGCTTTCGAGTGGCCCCAAACCGCCCCTGACAGCCAACCGATGTTTCATGTGTCAAGCACGTCTCCTGCAGCGCTGCTCATTGCGCCTGAAAAAGACACCGTGGTCGACCCACAGCGCAGCACCGTGTCGCTTGCCCGCCGCTTAAAGGGTGCAGGCGTGCGGGTTGAGAGCGAGTTGTATGACACGGTGAGCCATGTCACGTTGATTGCCAGCATGGCCTCGGTGCTGCGCAGCCGCGCGCCCGTGCTGGAGCGGGTCAGTGCCTTCGTCAAGGCAAACGCTAGAATCTAGCTTCATTTTGGCAGGCAGTTACGGCGCGGTTACACGGCGCAGCTTACTGTGCCAGCACTCTTAGATTTTTAGGATATTTCATGGCACTCGTATCAATGCGTGAGCTGCTGGACCACGCCGCAGTCAATGGCTACGGCATTCCAGCGTTCAACGTCAACAATTTAGAGCAAGTGCAGGCTGTGATGGCAGCCGCTGATGAAGTCGGCGCTCCGGTGATTTTGCAAGCCAGCGCAGGCGCGCGCAAGTACGCTGGTGAGGCATTTATCAAGCACCTGATTGCCGCCGCCATTGAAGCCTACCCGCACATACCGCTGGTCATGCACCAGGACCACGGCCAAAGCCCCGACGTGTGCCAGGGCGCGATCAACCTCGGCTTTAGCTCGGTAATGATGGACGGCTCACTAATGGCCGACGGTAAAACCATTGCCGACTACGACTACAACGTTGACGTGACGCGCAAAGTGGTTGACATGGCGCACAACGTCGGCGTGTCAGTGGAAGGCGAGCTGGGTTGCCTGGGCAGCCTGGAGACCATGCAGGGCGAAAAAGAAGACGGCCACGGCACCGACGCGGTGATGACGCATGCGCAGATGCTGACCGACCCGGAGCAAGCGGCTGATTTCGTCAAACGCACGCAGCTAGACGCCCTGGCCATTGCCATTGGTACCAGCCACGGCGCGTACAAGTTCACACGCAAGCCCACCGGCGACATTCTGGCGATTGAACTCATCAAGGAAATCCATCGCCGCATCCCGAACACGCATTTGGTCATGCACGGCTCGTCCAGCGTGCCGCAAGACCTGCTTGCCGAGATTCGCAAGTATGGCGGCGACATGAAAGAAACCTACGGCGTGCCGGTCGAAGAGATTCAAAAAGCCATCAAGTTTGGTGTGCGCAAAATCAACATTGACACCGACATTCGCCTGGCCATGACGGCAGCCGTGCGCAAGTTTTTGCATGAAAACCCAAGCAAGTTTGACGCACGCGAGTGGCTTCGGCCCGCCACCGCTGCGGCCAAAGCCATTTGCAAGCAGCGCTACATCGAGTTTGGCTGCGAAGGCCAGGGCGCGAAGATCAAGGGCGACACGCTGCAGGTAGTGGCCACCAAATATGCCAAGGGTGATCTGGCGCAAGTGGTGCATTAGCGCAACGTTGCTGAGTGGCATAATGCCTATACACATCAAAGGTGTATAGCCATGAACACACGAACCAACATTGTTTTAGACGACGAGCTTGTCGCCCAAGCCATGACGCTCGCTCGGGTGACGACCAAAAAAGCGGCGGTTGAAGCGGCCTTGCGTGCTTATGTTCGCAAGCCTGATTATTCGGCTTTGCTGGCCCTGCGCGGCAAGGGTTTGATTGACACTGATTACGACCCCAGAGGCCCTTATGGTTTAACGCAAGCTGCGCTTGAGCGGCGGGGCTGGCACACGTTTGAAGATGCGCGCCTGGCGCATGAAAAGCAACTTCACGATCTGCACAAGAAAGCGATTAAGCCAGTCAAGCCCAGCCGAAAGCCCGTTACCGAGCAA
>JANNCT010000167.1:0-4900 GCA_031386895.1 Polaromonas sp. | reverse complement strand
AGGTTACTGAGCTGATTCAACAGCAGCGCGAAATGCGCGGCATCATGCTCAGCCAGCAGCGTGAGCTAGCTGAGGTGCGTGGGCAGTTGAAAGCGTTGATTCAGATGCAGGGTGCGGCTGCGCGGAAATGATGGCTTGCCTTTTAAGGAAAGCACACATTACAACTCGGCCCCAGGACGGGTTGTAAAACTCAGTCCTGTCAGTTCTGAAGCAGATTGAGTGATGCGCCCTGCTTTGAATTTCGCTTTGACAGCAACGCTTGCACACGGCCGGCCTCGTGCAAAATACGCATGCTGAAAATGCACAAATTTTGCATCTGCAGCAACGATGATCGTCTTGATGCAAACGTTATCGAAGAGCTTGATCGGCTCGGTAAATTGAATCTGCTGCTCAACATTCACCATTGCACAGCCTGCCCGCCGCATCCGCGCCATCAAGCCGCTGCGCACACCAAAGTCAAGCTGCGCAGCTTCTGCTAATTGCAGGTACCTGTCGCTCTTAAGGGTGCGGACGCCGACATCAAACGGCGTGACCCAGAAGGTACAAGCGCAGCCTGTTTGCAGGATGTCTGGATTTCGCTTGAACAAAGCGCCCAACAACGTCAGAAAATTACGCCAGAAACCAGACATTGCATGAACATGACACTTGGAAATACCAAACAATAGCCTAGCAAGAAGTACCAAGCGGCTGCGAATGAAACGTACGAATCACGTTGGACATCGCATCTGATTCCACGCAAAAGAGCTGGTGAGCAGCGCATGTACCGCATGGAATTTTCGTCAGAAAAGCACTATGACTGTCCGGAGGGTCAGACCTAATCACAAGCTAGAGAAGCTTTGAAACAAACACTGACGCAGAGCGTGCCAACGCCGCCTGGGCGTTTCGATATTGACCGAAAGTATGCGTACGGTATTTCGCTGCATGCTATGGTGAATGTGGCCAACTTGGATACGGTAGCCATTGAGCAGACCATTGCGCGGTTTCGGGCTTTGGGTGAGAGGAATTGGGTAGCTGATGGGTCAAGGCCGCGCATTACGTAACGCCCAGGCAAACTTGCAGATACCCGAGGTGGCTTAGCTTCTTGATATTCTGAAGTGCTTGAAATTTTTTTAAAAAGCTATATATTTTATAGCTTATTACGCCCGCTTTTATTGATTTACAGGACGAAAACATCTTTTATAGATGTTCATAATTTGTATCTGCAAGCCTTGACACCACGTATTTGACTGGGGGGTCGCTGTACCGCGACTTTTCCAACGCCAATCTCTTCGCACACCAACGTCGACATTTCTTCATTGTGCCTAATGAAGCTTTACCTGACGAAACCGTGCGGGCGTCGCGCCGATCATCCGGGCAAAGAATCTCACGAAGTTGGTCGACTCAGAAAAGCCAAGTTGATAACTTAATTCCGCAACGCTCGCGTCAGTGTGAATCAACAGGCGCGCAGCCTCAAGCGCCAACCGGCGATCAATCAACACCTTTGCTGATTGCCCTGTGGCCACCACGCAGGCCCGGTTGAGTGTGCTTTCTGAATAGCCCAGGTGCTTTGCATAATGGCTGACGCTCCAATGCTGTCTGAAAGTCTTTTCAACTTCTTTGCGCAGCAGTTTGAACACCACAGGGTTAAAGCTCTGGCCAACCGCCAATGCAGACCGCCGGTTATGCCAGCGCGCGAGGCGCAGCAGCAAGCCAACAACCGCGCTCTGCAATAAGGCGTTATCAAGATCGGACTTGTCGTAGTTGTCAAAGTCTTGGTGCAAAGACGCCATCTGATCGCTCATCACTTGATTAAATTGAACATCGAGTTGAACCACTGCGGGCCAATCCTCGATCAATCCAAGTAGCATGTCACGATTAGCCAGACGCCCTTGGTCGGGCAGCAAAGCAGCCGGCTCCACCAACAAGATCCAGCCTTCTAGTTGCGTCTCCAGATGCCATTGCTGAACTTGGGCTGGTTTAGCGAAAACCAGGCTGCCCTCTGCCACGTCGAAATCCACAAAATCAACGCTGTGGCGGCTGCTGCCACTCGCTGTTAACCAAAGCATGAAAAACTCAACGCGCTCGGGCTTGGCACGCTGGCTGACAGTAGTGCGACGCTTTAGTTCAGACAGCCGCAGCAACTCGATCCCCAGTCGCTCAAAGCGCTGGTTTGCAAAGCGCGTGTCTCTTAACCCAGTGAGTGCATCTTGCATAGGCTTTTATTCACCATCTATATTGGTCATTTGACTGAATTTGATTATATTTTTCCGGCAATTGATGGTGCCGTTATCTATCAAAATCAACATAATTCGTTGCAAGAAGCCACAGTTTGCCTCTTAAATCTAATGAAGAAAATTTAAGGAATTGATTATGAATCGTAGAACGCTTTTTCAACGCTGCGCCGTCTACACCGCCCTCTTTGCCACTACGGCAATGCTTACAGCTTGCGCATCAAACAAACCCACCCACCAACAGGAGAAAACCATGACCGCCAATCACAAGGCACAAGTTGTCGCACTTTTGAAGTCGATTGAAACTGGCGACCCCGCACCCGTGTCCAGCATCAACCCCAATAAGTACATTCAGCACAATCTGGCTGTTGGCGATGGGCTTGCAGGGTTTGGCGCCGTGCTGCAAGCGCTGCCCAAAGGGTCTGCCAAGGCGAATACGGTCCGCGTGTTTCAGGACGGCGACTACGTGTTCGCGCACACCGAGTACAACTTTTTCGGTCCCAAGGTTGGTTTTGACGTGTTCCGCTTTGAGGACGGCAAGATTGTTGAACACTGGGACAACCTTCAAGAAACTGCCAAACCTAATCCCAGTGGTCGCACCATGCTGGACGGTACGACAGCCGTGACTGATCTTGATCGCACTGCGTCCAACAAGGCGACGGTGCAAGCTTTTGTCAATGACATTCTTGTCACCGGACAAATGGACAAACTGGCCGGTTATTTCGACGGCGACAACTACATTCAGCACAACCCGGCGGTGGCAGATGGCTTGTCAGGCTTGGGCGCGGCCATTGCCGCGATGGCCAAGGCCGGCGTGACGATGAAATACGACCGGGTGCACAAGGTGCTGGGCGAAGGCAACTTCGTGCTCACCATCAGCGAGGGCCAGTTCGGCGGAAAACACGTTGTCTTTTATGACCTGTTCCGCGTGCAAGCAGGCAAAATTGCAGAGCACTGGGACACGATTGAATCCATCCCGCCGAAGGCAGAATGGAAGAACGCCAACGGCAAGTTCGGCTTCTGAACCGTGAGATTTGAATGAACAAAACCACCATCGCCGTGACAGGCGCGACAGGCTACCTGGGCGGGCATGTTGCGCACAAACTCAGCGCGGCAGGCTGGGCAACGCGCCTGATCGCGCGCAACCCTTCTCGCCTGCCCGCGCTGCCCCACGCGCAGGCCGCGAAGGCACACTACCAGGACTTGGTGGCCATGACAGCGGCATTCGAAGGCGTGGAGCGCGTGTTCTTCGTCTCGGGTAACGAGCTGTCGGGTCGTCTTGACGCGCATAAAACCGTCATTGACGCCTGTGCCGCTGCAGGTGTCAAGCGCGTTGTCTACACATCATTCCTGGGCGCGGGGCCAAATTCGGTGTTCACACTATCGCAAGACCATTACCAGACCGAGATGTACCTGGCCGAAATGGGCGTGCCCTTTGTCGCTCTGCGCAACTCTTTTTATGCCGAAATCATCCTTGAGATGGTCCAAGACGGTGTCATCCGCGGACCCGGCGGAAATGGCAAGCTCGCGCCAGTTGCTCGGAGCGATGTCATTGATTCAGCGGTTGGCGCACTGACGGCACCTCACATCGCCACAGGTGCTGTTGATGTCACAGGCCCAACGGCGATAAGCCTCGCGGAGATTGCCAGCATACACGCCCGCATTACTGGCAGGCCCACCATTTACCAGGGAGAAACGCTGGAGCAAGCCATCGCGTCACGGGCGCATTACGACGCATCCGATGCAGAGAGGGCGGCCTGGGTGAGCACGTACCAGGCGATTGCAGTGGGTGAATTGTCTGCGACGACTAATACGGTTCAACGCCTAACTGGTCATGCACCGATGGATTTCGCAAGTTTTTTGCGCAAACAGTTGCACATTATTTAACGCGTCAATACGCCCTGTCACTCCCACTCAATCGTCGCAGGCGGCTTACTGCTCACGTCGTAAGTCACCCGGTTAATGCCGCGCACTTCATTGATGATGCGGCTGGACACTTTTTTGAGCAGTGCATAAGGAAGCTCAGCCCAATCTGCTGTCATGAAGTCACTGGTTTGCACGGCGCGCAGAGCTACGACATAGTCGTAGGTGCGGCCGTCGCCCATGACGCCTACTGACTTGACGGGAAGGAAAACGGTGAAGGCTTGGCTGGTGAGCTGGTACCAGGTTTTGCCAGTAGCGGCGTCTTTGAAATTGCGCAACTCCTCAATAAAAATCGCATCAGCTTGGCGCAGCAGATCTGCGTACTCTTTTTTGACTTCACCCAAAATACGCACCCCCAGGCCTGGGCCGGGGAAGGGGTGGCGGTAGACCATATCGTGGGGTAGGCCTAGCGCTGCGCCCAGTTCGCGGACTTCGTCTTTAAACAATTCGCGCAGGGGCTCCAGCAACTTTAAGCCTAGTTGCTCGGGCAAGCCGCCTACGTTGTGGTGGCTTTTGATGACCACAGCTTTTTTGGATTTTGCTGCGCCGGATTCAATCACATCAGGGTAGATCGTGCCCTGGGCGAGCCACTTGGCACCCTTTGATAAGGCGTTGGCAGCCTTCAGTTTTGCGGCCTCGGCCTTGAAAACTTCGACGAACTCCCGACCGATGATTTTGCGTTTGGCCTCCGGCTCACTCACGCCGGCAAGGTGACCCAAAAACTGCGCTTCGGCATCCACACGAATCACTTTGGCGTGCAACTTGCC
>JANNCT010000132.1:0-5564 GCA_031386895.1 Polaromonas sp. | reverse complement strand
CGACAGCGTTCACTTGTGGTGGTGGGGCGAAGACCTGGTGGTACTCACCCGATGACTTCATCTACCGCTTCTTCTAGCGCGGCTGTCCGCCCCAGCACGCCAGTTGCGGGAGCTAACTCGATGTGGCTCGACAGCTTAATCAGTCGTTTTGGCAGGACTTTAGTTATTGCCGTGCCGATGGTGTTTTTGCTGGTGTTTTTTGCCTTGCCATTTTTAGTTGTTTTGAAAATCAGCTTGTCCGAAAGCGACGGTATTGCCTTCAAAAGTATTTCTACGTTTGTAGATGGCGTCTGGACGCTGCAGCTGAAGCTGGCAAATTTTTGGACGGTTTTGCAAGAAGATTTGTATCTGCGTGCCTATTTGTCATCTGTGAAGTACGCAGCGGTTACCACGGCGTTTTGCCTCGCAATTGGTTACCCCTTTGCTTATTTTTTAGCGCGCAGTCGCCCAGACATTCGGCCCGCATTGCTGATGCTTGTCATGCTGCCGTTTTGGACATCTTTTCTGCTTCGCGTGTACGCCTGGAAGTTGCTGTTGGCTGACGACGGCGTTTTCAATCAGGTATTGACCTGGCTAGGTTTGCAAACTGAGCCGCTAAAGATGATGTACACGCCGTTCTCACTTACGCTGGGCATGGTCTACACCTATCTTCCTTTTATGGTGCTGCCGCTTTACGCCACGCTGGTCAAGATGGATGTGAGGTTGCTTGAAGCGGCCAGAGACTTAGGCGCAAGCCCGTGGGTTGCATTCTGGAAAGTCACGGTGCCACTTTCCAAAAACGGCATTATTGCCGGCGCGTTGTTGGTGTTCATTCCGTGTGTCGGCGAGTTCGTGATTCCTGAACTTCTCGGCGGGCCACAAACACTGATGATTGGCCGCGTTTTGTGGGACGAATTTTTCTCCAATAACGACTGGCCACTGGCGTCTGCCGTGGCGATCATGATGATTCTTCTCATCATTGTCCCAATGGCGTTTTTAAGCAAGTACCAGGCTGAAAACGCAGGAGAGGGCAAATGATTAGCCGCGCGGGTCAATTGACATCCCGGACCTGGCTGATTACGGCGTTCCTGTTTTTGTACATTCCTATTTTTACCCTCGTAGTACTCAGCTTTAATGAAAACAAAACTGTCACTATCTGGACGGGATTTTCGTTGCGTTGGTATTCTGAGTTAACCAACGATACACAGCTCATTGAAGGCTTCTTGCTTTCGCTTCGCATAGCTCTCATGACCGCAACTGCGTCTGTTGTTTTGGGTACGTTTGCAGCAGTTTCGCTGGTCAAATATCCACGCTTTCCGGGTCGAACGCTTTTTAATGGGATGGTGAATTCACCCCTGGTCATGCCCGAGGTGATTGTGGGCCTGTCTTTGCTGTTGATGTTGGTGTCTATCCAAAAGCAATTTGGGTTTCCAGAGCGCGGAATCATGACCATCTGGCTGGGCCATACGCTTTTGGGCATGGCTTACGCAACTGTGGTTATCTCTTCGCGGTTGCGTGAAATGGATTCGTCACTTGAAGAGGCCGCGCTTGATTTAGGCGCCAAGCCCTGGCAAGTTTTCTTCTTGGTGACGCTGCCGCTTATTTCTCAGGCCTTGCTATCAGCCTGGCTTTTAACATTCACCATTTCGCTTGACGATGTGGTGTTGTCTGCGTTTTTGTCAGGCCCGGGTTCTACCACCATGCCAATTACCATTTTCAGCCGCGCCCGCTTGGGACTCAACCCCACTGTTAATGCTGTCGCAACGCTTACCGTTTTGGCAGTTGGGATCGGCGTAGTGGCTGCAAGTGTGTGGCTGTCTCGCGCAGAAAAGCGCCGATCCCGCGAAATTGCCAATGCGCTGAAGACCTAAGTTAATTTGTTTTTTTGCTACCTATATCAACAACAGGAGAGAGTGATGAAATTAAAAATGAATGCAGTAGCTATTGCGGTTGCCGCAGCAATGCCTTGGCTGGCTGCCCACGCACAGAGCCCCGCCGACATGCAAAAGCAAATTCAGGCGTTGCAAGAGCAGTTGCAGGCTCTGCAAGCGCAAGTGCAGCAAATGACCGCTAAAGGCGCGGTCGACCCAGTCGAGTTCAATCGAATGGTGCAAAAAATGGAGGTCAATGAAGACTCCGCATTGAAGTCAGGCTTCAGCGGCCTGGCCTTCAAAGGCGTTATTGAGGCGCAGTATCTGTACGACAAAAATTTCAACTCGGCTAACGGCTTGACATCAGCCTCACCTGGCTTCAGTGCCGGCAATGGCTACGCCGGAATAGGAATGTTTGAAGTTACCAAACAGGCTGAAGGCGGCGAAGGCATCAACTGGACGCTTCGGCTGACACCGGGCGGCGCCAACATCAACGGCAGCAATCTGGTACACGAAGCCTCGGTTTCAGTGCCGCTGGGTTCTGCCACCACAAGGCTGATTGCTGGTGTAATACCTGACTGGCAAGGCTACGAGTATTCGTTTGGCAACCAAAACCCCTTGGTGACCCACAACCTGTTGTTTAACTTTGCGTCAGCTACCAATTACACCGGCGCTGGCATACAGCACGCATTCGGTCCGGTCGCCACCAAGGTTATGCTGGCCAACATCGATGACAAAAGCACCAATAAAAAGTCGCCTGGCTTCGTTTACAACGCCTACTGGACGATTAACGAGTTCAGCTATCTAAACTTTTCGGGCGCGCATTCAAAGCGTAAGGACGACGTAGCGGGCGTGCGCCCATTCACGCTCATTGAACTAGACGGTGGCTATACCCGCGGTGATTTGGCGCTCAATGGCCAACTGAGTGTGGGACGGCTTAAGGGTGGTGCCGGAAACGGCTCAGGAGACGACGCCAAATGGTTTGGCCTGTCAGGCTTTGCGGGATACAAGCTGACACCCAGATTGCAAGCAATAGCTCGTTACGACTTTATCAACAACCGCAAAAACGGTGGCGGGATGTTCTACGACCCAAGCGCTGCTGCGACTATTTTCGGTCCAGAACTGGATGACACGGGCGTAGCAGTTGACGTCAATCGCGGTACCAAGCGTACCGCGCTGTCACTCGGATTTAACTACGCTGTCAACCCCAGTACGCAATGGAAAACCGAGTACCGCTTAGACCGTTCGTCTGGCTTCAATTTCTTGAATTCTGACGGCTTGCCAACGAAGTCCAACACCACGCTCGGTACTGCTATTGTGGTGTCGTTCTAAGCTGACTTGCTGAAACGAAGCGCAGGCTTGCCTGCGGTTTAGTAAAAAACGGGGAGGGCTTTGCCTGCCCCGTTTTCATTTGTGCGAACGCACAGAGCCACTTTTACAAACCTTCAGCAAACCACTTGCCATTTTCTATTCTAAAAACCAGCAGGCAAATTGCTTTATGACGACTGTTTTAACGAACCACTTTGACCTGAAGTTTGACGGACGTGCTTTCATCAATGGTGAGCGAGTCGCCGCTGCTGGCGGTGATGAGTTTGAATGTGTTTCTCCTGTGAATGGTCGCACTTTGGGCTCGGTCGCTCGCTGCTCAAGTATTGACATTGACAATGCTGTAGCGGCTGCCCGCAAAGCGTTTGAAGACCGCCGCTGGTCAGGCTTGGCCCCTGCAAAACGAAAAACCTTAATGATCCGTTTTGCTGATTTGTTGCAGGCGCACGGCGACGAGTTAGCGCTAATGGAAACGCTGGACATGGGTAAACCAATTCAGTATGCACGCAGCGTTGACGTGAACAGCGCAGCCAATTGCATTCGCTGGTACGGCGAGGCCACCGACAAGGTGTACGACGAGATCGCGCCAACTGCAAGTACGGCACTGGCACTTATCACCCGCGAGCCGATGGGCGTGGTCGGCGTGATCGTGCCTTGGAACTACCCGATGATCATGGCCGCCTGGAAAATCGCTCCAGCGCTGGCCGCCGGTAACTCGGTGGTTGTAAAGCCCAGCGAAAAGTCGCCATTGACAGCGCTGCGTTTGGCCGACTTGGCGCTGCAGGCGGGTATTCCGCCGGGGGTATTTAATGTGGTTCCCGGCTACGGGCCAGAGGCGGGCTCGCCGCTGGCCTTGCACATGGATGTCGATTGCATTGCTTTTACGGGTTCGACCAAAGTGGGCAAGCAAATTCATGTCATGGCAGGGCAAAGCAACCTCAAACGCGCTTGGACCGAGCTGGGCGGCAAGTCGCCCAACATCGTGTTTGCCGACTGCCCCGATTTAGATACGGCGGTTCGGGCTGCGGTGGGCAGTATTTTCTTTAATCAAGGGCAAAGTTGCAATGCGCCGTCGCGGTTGCTGGTGGAGGCCAGCATCAAAGACAAGTTTCTTGAAAAAGCCCTTGCGTTGGTGCCGTCGTTTGCGCCGTCAAATCCACTTGATCACGCTTCAGTAATGGGCGCATTAGTGGACAAAACCCAACTCGAAAGCGTGCTGCGCTACATCGAAGCTGGCAAAAAAGAAGGTGCGCAACTGGTTGCCGGTGGGGAGCAAGCCATGATGGAAACCGGCGGGTGCTATGTGCAACCGACTATTTTTGATGGCGTGCGCAACGACATGACGATTGCCAGAGAGGAAATATTTGGCCCGGTGTTATCGGTGCTGTCGTTTACCGACGCGCACGAGGCAGTGCGAATCGCTAACCAGAGCATTTACGGCTTGCAGGCCGGCGTGTGGACCAGCGACATCAACAAAGCCCACGGCGTTGCCAGGGCGTTACGCGCAGGCACCGTGCACGTCAACCAATACGACGAAGACGACATCACTGTGCCTTTCGGCGGCTACAAGCAAAGCGGCGTGGGGCGCGACAAGTCACTGCACGCTTTTGACAAATACACCGAAACAAAAACCACCTGGATACGCATTGACAGCCCCGTCTAGCCGGATTACTTTCAACCTTCCTCAGCCCAATTACAGGAGCACCTCATGAACGCCCAAACCCAACAAGAATCTGCCGCGCACCACGCCATGACTGCGCACAGCAATGCGGCCTGGCACGCACGCCGCTTGGCCGCCACACCCCGCGGCGTGGGCGTAATGGGCGATTTCTTTATCGACCACGCCAAAAACTCGGAATTTTGGGACATTGAAGGACGCAGGTTCATCGATTTCGCGGGCGGTATTGCGGTGCTCAACACCGGTCACTGTCACCCGAAAATTCAGGCCGCGATTGCTGCGCAACTTCAGCGCTTTACGCACAGCTGCTACCAGGTCGTTCCGTATACAGAATACGTTTTGCTCGCCGAGCGAATCAACGCCATCACGCCGATAGACGGCCAGCTGAAAACTGCCTTTTTCTCAACCGGCGCCGAGGCGGTTGAAAACGCCATCAAGATCGCGCGGGCCCATACCAAGCTCAGCGGCGTGATTGCCTTTGGCGGCGCGTTTCATGGCCGCAGTATGTTTGCAGTTGCCATGACCGGCAAAGTGCAGCCGTACAAAGCCGGTTTTGGCCCTTTCCCGCCTGAGATTTACCATGCGCCTTTCCCGTGCCATTGCGCCTCGCTTGATGAGGTCAAGCACGCCATGACGCAGCTTTTCAAGTGCGACATTGAGCCAAGCCGCGTGGCTGCCATTATTTTTGAACCTGTGCAAGGCGAGGGCGG
>JANNCT010000020.1:0-36708 GCA_031386895.1 Polaromonas sp. | reverse complement strand
GCCGCGCACCGGGCCGTCGGCATGGGGCCACACTGGCGGTGTCTCGTCCGCAAACAGCACTTTGGATTTGAGCGGTTCCACGCCGTAGGCCGTCGGGAAGCCCATGGTGATCTCGCCGCGCACGGCCGGGAAGAAATATGCTGCGCCTTGCAGCACCATGGGCCGGAATGCGGCCATCACCAGCGCCGGGGCATCGTTCACTTCTGTCAGCAGCCTGGCACCACTCAAGCGCGCCATGCAGGCGTGCGCCTCGAACTGCGACATGTGCATGGCCTGCCCCAGCGCCACATAAGGCAGTTTTTGCCCCGCCAGACAGACCAGCTTGAACGCCATTGCCAGGTCTTGCGGCTTGAGTGACCATTGCGCCTGCGCCAGCCTTGCTTTGATTCCTGTTGACTTCATTTTGATTTATGCAATATGCATTTTGCATAATTATTACACAAAACATGAACTATTATGGGCGTATGCTAATTGCATACTGCATATACATTGAATTTTCCCCTGTCAAAATGCCGAATACTCCAATTGAAGTCGCGATTTGCGACCTCAAACATGCCGCTACCGATTCGGCATCGTTTCAACCCAGAGTTCACCGTCCGGCTTCAAAATACCAAAGTCCACCTGCGCCGGGTGGGCAGACGTGTCCACATAAACGGGCGCAACCCGCTACTCTTCTTAGAGTAACTTCGGCGAACACTTCTCAATCGTCGCGAAGAGCCAAACTCAGTGCTGTGAATTCTTGCTTCCGCGGAGAGCTCTTTTGATAAAAAGACGCGTGCGACTTCTTCCGATCGGCACAAGCCATATCACCCAGCACTAGCTGCGCCACCCTAAGCTTTAGTCGTCGCGCAAAACAAATTCGCGCCAAAACTACTCCCGAACAATCGGCACCTGCGAGCCGCGCGCTGCGTTGGCCACTGACCTGAGCAGATTGCCGGTGTCCGGCTCCACCAACGCAAACGATGTAATCTTTTTGGTCCGCTCCATACCCGCTTTGAATAAACACACGCAGCAGTGAAGCGGGTGCTGGGCCGAGGCGTACAAGATGCCGTGCAGCTCTTGTTGCCTGCAGTCTTGAGCAAACTTTTGGCTGGTCTCGTAGCGCATCGACTGCAGCACGGGGTAACGCTCTTCCAGGCCGCGCAAGTCCGCCAGTCTCAAGCTTGCTCGCCCGTCAAAACTCACCAAAGAGCGTTGGGCTAGTCTGTCCCAGTAGCAACTGCGCACCTCCCTGCGGAAAAGGGACTCATACAACGCCGTCTCAGCAGAGTCAGCCAGGTAGGCGGTGGGCTCGTCCGCCAGATCAAAGCGCCCGGCCAAGCCACCGGGCGGTGCCAGCACATAGCCCTTGAACCGAACGCTGTCGCGCCGCGCGCTTGTACGCTGCACGCGGTGCCATGCTTGGTGGGCCGGAATTTCAATAATGGGTGGGTCAAGGTCTTTAAAGTTCATCGGCGAGGTCAGTGCGCCTCAGCCGGTGCCAGTGCCAATATGTGCTCGGGCGCTACGCCCTGCTCCAGTGCTGCACGCGGAGTCTGGCCATCCAGTGAGGTGGCGGGTGACTCCAGAAACGACAGCAACTGCCAGCCGTCGTTACTTCCCAAGGCTTTGGCCAAGGGCTGCAACTGGGGCCAGATCGCGGGCTCAAACTGCCAGCGCGGCAGCTTGAACCCCCGGCGCAAATGCGCCACGCCAATGCAGCGCCCAGCCTTGATCCAGGCGTTGACTGTTACGCGGGTCGTGCCCGCCAGCTCGGCAGCTTCATCTGTGCTCATCATGTCGGCGGCTTCCATACGCTCGCGGCGGTATTGCGCGCCTGAGCGCAGCAAAGCCTGTGTTTGCGCAGCGGTGGCGTAAGGGCTATCAGTGGTGGTGCCATGGCGCGATTGGGCGGGTTTTGTGGCAAACGGTGAGGAAATGGTTAAGGTGTTCATGCGGGTGTTTTGGGGCGGGTGCGCGTCAAGGCGCGTTGCGCAGGTTTGCCTTGGTGGCTGAGAAGAAGCCAATACAACGCGGTAGTGCCGAAATTGCCCAATTGCGGGCTGCCTGTAAGCCGGTGAATTGGTAGGCGTTGCTGGCGCTCGGTCTTAGTGCTGTTGGACGTGGCTCTAGCACTGTTAGATCAGCGCCAGTCTTGTGAATAATCACTTTGTTCAAAACAGGGAGTGTGTGCCGCCGTTCAACAATGTCTGCGGCAGACTGCAAGATCGCGGGAATTTTGTCTTGCGTGGCTTTAAGTACGATCATTTAAACCTTTCAATGTCTGCATCGTGCTTTGACTTTTTAAATTATTCAGCCTGCGCAGCCACGATGAGATAAATTATCATTCATTTCGATGAATTTGTAAATCTCGTTAAGTTGGAAAAGTAAATTCAAAGCAATCCGATTGCTGCAATTGCTTTGCTGGCCTTGGGGCGGCTATGCGTAGCTGCCTGCTAAGTGCAAAAGCGAGTACTGCGCAGTAAAAGTTAAAAAACGCCAGACATCGCCGGGACGCTGAGCAGGCCCGCATGCCAAGCTACAAACGCAGCAACATTTAGCAGTGCCGTGATCCAAAAGACGGAGATGAAGCTCTGCTTGTTCGTCTTGTGACGCAGCAGCTGTTGGGCCAGTAGCGCGCCCGGCCATCCGCCCGCCAACGACATCAGGTGAAGTGCGTCCTCTGCCGTTCGCCACCGTCCTGACACCGCTGCAGACTTGTCAAATGCGTAAGCAAACACCGTAACAACGCTCATGCCGAAGTATGCAAAAAGTATCGGTGGTGAGAACCCCCACCGAAACACCACCGCCGCGTAAACCGCTGCGAACATCGGGATTGCCAAGATACGCATAGGCGTCCACGGCGCTGGCGACTCAACGCTGCGTCTATGGACTGGCCTTGCACGTGGTGGGTATTGCACTGCCCGGGCCTTTTTCTTGCCGTCGCGTCCCGTTTCGACTTCAAAGCTAAGCACTTGCCCGACGGATGGCCGGCCCGTACCCGAGGGAAACGCTTTGATGTGAACGAAAACTTCTTGGCCACCTTGGGTGGCCTCGATAAAGCCGAAGCCACGCTCATCGTTCCAGGTTTTAAGGGTTCCAGTGAATCGCATGCTGCGTGTGTGTTTAAAGTTGCAAATGTCAGCTGATCAGGTTTTCGAGTTCGCCTGCCTGCAACTTGTCGGTTAAAAAGCAAGCCCGCATGTAAAAATTGCTATGAATACAGGAACTGCTAACGCCCGTATTTATTGGGCTACAAGCACTTTTAATCCTCAATTCACCTTCACAGCCCGCCAGTCAATTAAATTGTCCGCCCGGTGCGGAATATCGACCGTCTTTTTCATCGCCCACGGAATGATCTGGTTGTGCAGCGGAATGTGCGAAATCAGTTCATGGTCTGCGACCAGCGCTTGCTCAATCAGGCGGTTGCGGGTGGGCAGGTCGGTTTCTTTGCGGATACGTTCAATCAGCGCGTCTTGCTGTGGATTGCTGAAGCGGCCCAAGTTAAAATTGCCGTCGCCGCCTGCGCCTACAGTGCGAATCAAGGACTGCAAACTATAAAAAGCATCAAACGTTGGCACGCCCCAGCCGAGCAGATAAATGCTGGCTTCGTTGCGCTGAATCATGGGGAAGTAGGTGGCAAATGGCAGGCTGCGGAACTTGGCTTTTACGCCAATTTTTGCCCACTGCACGGTGATGGCCTGGCACAGTTGTTCGTCGTTGATGTAGCGGCCTGCACTGCATGCAAAGTCAACTTCAAAGCCTTGCGGGTAGCCAGCGTCAGCCAACAGTTTTTGAGCTGCAGCCACGTTGTACGGAAAGCGCACATTGGCTTTGGCCGTCCAGCCGTTG
Organism: Polaromonas sp.; assembly: GCA_031386895.1. Lineage (GTDB taxonomy): Bacteria > Pseudomonadota > Gammaproteobacteria > Burkholderiales > Burkholderiaceae_C > Polaromonas. The sequence continues at coordinate 32,877 of JANNCT010000020.1, read as the reverse complement.
ACCTGTTTAGCCACCATCGCGCCGCTGGGTTCGGCCAGGTCGCGCATCACCACTTTTTTGATTCCTTCGATATCAATGGCCTGGTACAACGCTTTGCGCACGCGCACGTCTTTGAGTGGATTTTTGCCTTTTACGCTGGAGTTGGGAAGCTCGTCTCTAGACTGGTCCATGCCTAAAAAGATGGTGCGGTTTTCGGGCCCTTCAAGCACTTTCAGATCAGCGTTTTGTTTGACCCGCGCCAGGTCTTGCAACGCAGGGTCGAGCACAAAATCTACTTCGCCCGACAGCAGCGCGGCCATGCGGGTGGCGTCAGATTTAATCGGTGTGTAGACCACTTCCGTCACGTTGGTGGGGTACTTGCCCTTGCCCCACCACTGTGGGTTCGGCACAAGCGTGGTGCGTTGATCAGGTGTCCAGGTTTTGAGCATGAACGGGCCGGTGCCCAGCGCGTTGCGGTGCGCAAAGCTTTCGTCTTTTGTTTTGATGTCTTTGGGTTCTACCGAGTTGTTTTTCTCGGCCCAGGCTTTGCTCATCATGCGCAGCTCGGTTAATTGGTTCAGCAGCACCGGGTTGGGCACGGTTGAAAAGATGTCGAGCGTGGTGGCATTGACCACTTCGATCCGGTCCATGCCCAGCGCGTACACCGTGAAGTTTGACGTTTTGGCTTTGGCGCGCTCCAGCGAGTATTTGGCATCAGCAGCACCAAAGTCTGAGCCGTCAGAAAACTTCACGCCTGGGCGCAGCGTAAGGCGCAGTTGCGTGGGTGAAATTTGCTTCCACTCGGTGGCCAGTGACGCGCGCGGCTTGAAGGTTTTGCTGTCGTATTCAATCAGTGTGTCGTACACGGCAGCATGCATGGTGTTGTTCACGCCGACGTTTTGCGCGTGGATGTCCCAGGTCGACATATCCGCGGCGCGGGCGAACTTGAAAGGTTTGGCGTGCAGGGTCAGTGGTAGTGCTGCTGCGAAGGCAGTGGCAAGCAGGGTTGCGGTTAGCAATCGGTTGGGTTTGAACATGAATTGGCCTTGAAAATTGAGTTCGAAATAAGGTGGATTTGAAGAGAACTTCACGTGGTTTGACTGTCGCATATTTTCAAGCGGTGCGTGAAAACTCGCGTTCCTCGCCTACGCGTACAGCCCGCGCACACGCGCCTGCAAGCGAGCCAAGCCCAGTAACGCATCTGTGTAGGGCGTGGCAACGTGCGTCAGCGTGCCCAGCTCTTTAACGGCAGTTACCAGCGCGTCAAGCTCCACAGCTTTGCCTGCTTCAACGTCTTGCAACATCGACGTTTTAAATGCGCCAAGCTTGAGCGTGACCGCGTGGCGGTCGGCGGGTTGCTGGTCAATTTCAATGCCGAGGCGGTGGCCGATTTCTTTGGCTTCGAGCATCACGCTGGAGATAAACGTGCGCACCAGTTCATCATTTAAAATCAAGTCAGAAGTGGAACCAGTGAGTGCGCTAACTGGGTTGACCGTCATGATGCCCCACAGTTTGAACCAGATGTCTTTTTGAATTTGCGCTGAGACATGGACCTCAAAACCCGCCGCTGCAAAAAGCGCCGCAAGTTGCGCGATGCGAGCGGTAGCAACACCTGATGGCTCGCCAATAATCAGCTTGTTGCCGAAGTGGTGGCGCACGATTCCAGGTGCATCGACTGAGCAACTGGCATGCACCACGCAGCCCACAATGTGCTGCGGCGCAATGCTGCTGGCGATATGCCCGTGCGGGTCAACAGACGTGAGGCCGTGCCCAGCAAATGCGCCACCAAACCCTTGCAAAAACCACCACGGCACCCCGTTCATTGCGGTCACCACAATGGTGTTTGGGCCAAGCAGTGGCGCGACGCTTTTGGCGACTTCGGCCAGCGCTGGAGTTTTGACGCTGATGACCACTACATCTTGCACGCCCAGGTCTTGCGGTACAGCACTGCACGCCACCGCCTGCGCCGTGACACTGCCAGCTTTAATCAGCTGCAGTCCGTTTGTGCGCAGCGCGTCAAGCGTTGCGCCACGCGCCACCACGCTTACGCTGGCACCCGCCCGCGCAAGGCCATGGCCTATCCAGCCGCCGATGGCTCCCGCTCCGTAAATGCAAACCTTCACAGCGGCCTTTCAAGCCTTCAAAAGGCCATTTTTTATGAATAAAGTGCCTCTAGCGCAAAGGATACGGGCGCAAGCAGCTATACATTTAGGAGTATTCAACATGCGCCCCACATGGCGCTAATGCAGCTTGCTGCCAGTCGCGGGGCGCAGACTCGCCTTGAAGCGGCTTGCCAGCGCGCTGGTGTGGCGCACCAGCAGGTTGGTGTCCAGGCCCACCGCCACAAAAAGCGCGCCCAGGTCTAAATACTGTTGCGCCAGCGCTTCATCTGCCGACAAAATGCCTGCCGCCTTGCCCGCAGCGTTGATACGTGCAATCGCGCTGGCAATGGCGGCCAGCACGTCGGGGTGCGTCAGGTTGCCGGGGTGGCCCATCGATGCTGACAAGTCTGCTGGGCCAATGAATATGCCGTCTATGCCTTCGACTTGCGCAATCGCTTCGAGGTTGTTCAGTGCAGTTTGCGTTTCAGCCTGCACCAGCACGCAGACCTGCGCATTGGCTTCCTGCGCGTAGTTCGGGTAGCGGCCAAAGCGCGAGCCACGCGCACCGCCCATGCCGCGAATGCCTCCAGCGCCGTCCGCTTGCGGGTAGCGCGCGGCGCGCACCACGGCCTGGGCTTGTTCGGCGGTGTCAACCATGGGAATCAACAACGTGGTGGCACCTAGGTCAAGGTACTGTTTGATCAACATTTCACCCACATGGCCGTGGCCCATCGGCACCCGCGCGATGGCGTGCACGCCGGGGTAGCCCGCAATCGCCTGCAGTTGCTGCAGCGTGCTGCGCAAGTCGTTGGGCGCGTGCTCGCCGTCTATCAGCAGCCAGTCAAAACCTGCGCCAGCGCAAATTTCAGTGGCGTAAGAGTCGCACAAGCCCAGCCACAGGCCGATTTGGGCTTGCTTGTTTTTAAGTGCGAGTTTGAAGGGGTTGATGGGTGTTTGCATGGTTTGCTTTAAGTTTGAATATTCAGACAGGGCAGATCAGCCGAACTTCGGGGAAGTAAGTTTTGTAGCGCGCCGCATCACGGGTCAGCAGTGTCCAGCCTTCAGACTGCGCTTGTGCGCCGATAAAGAAATCAGGCAGCACGCCAGTTTTAGCGCCTTTGCGTTTGCGGTACGCCCAAAAGGCTTGGCCTGCCAGAAACGCAGCGTCATCAGTAAACCCGGTATTTTTGATTTTTAGCGGGCGCAGGTAATCGTTCAACGCGGTGATGCTGTCAAAAGACGCTGCAATTTCTGCGTAAATCACCGGGTTGATGGCAATGCCACCTTTCAACCGTGCCAGCTTGAGTTGCGATACAGACCAGTCCAGCCATATCGGATCGCGCGACATCACATCAATCCATACATTTGAATCAATCAGAATCACGGTTTGTTCCAGTCGTCGCCTCGGGTCAAGCGCATCAGTTCGTCGGTGCTGATTTTTCGCGTAGCGCTGCCTATCAGGGCATCGACCGGGTCAACAACACGTTTGCGTTTGGGCGACTTATCGGCACTGGTAATCGCGACGCGTCCATCTGCCAGCGGCTCAAAAGTAATACGGGCGCCAGGCCCGATCCCAAGAAACTCTCGAATAATTTTGGGGATGGTGACCTGACTTTTAACGGTGAGTGCGGGTGTCATGGCTACTCCTGAATTCATGGCTGGGTAATACAAAAAATAATTGTATTACTTTAAGGATTTTTCTGCGGAACCAATAGCTGTAAATATAACCAGTAAACTACTCGCATGGCAAAAGACAAAACCGTATTTACCTGCACGGAGTGCGGCGGCACAAGCCCCAAGTGGCTGGGCAAATGCCCGCACTGCAACGCCTGGAACACGCTGGTTGAGGGCGTAGCCGACAACTCAGCTCCCACCAAAAACCGCTACAGCCAGCAGTACGTGGGGCTTGCTAAAGCGTCTGAAGTCACCACGCTGGCCGACATTGACGCAACCGACATGCAGCGCACGCCTACTGGCCATGACGAGCTTGACCGCGTGCTGGGCGGCGGCATTGTGGAAGGCGGCGTGGTGTTGATTGGCGGCGACCCCGGCATTGGTAAGTCCACACTTCTGCTGCAGGCGCTGGATTCATTGCAGCGTGATGGGCAAAGCACGCTCTACGTGACTGGTGAAGAAAGCGGCGCGCAGATTGCTCTGCGTTCAAGACGACTCGGATTGGAAGGCTCGCAAGTCAAAGTTCTGGCTGAAATTCAGCTTGAAAAAATCCTGGCCACGCTGGAAGCCACGCAGCCGACTATTGCTGTGATCGATTCAATTCAAACCGTCTACTCCGACCAGCTCACGTCCGCGCCCGGATCCGTTGCCCAGGTGCGCGAATGCGCCGCGCACTTGACGCGCATGGCCAAGTCGTCGGGCGTGTGTATCGTGCTCGTCGGCCACGTCACCAAAGAAGGAGCGCTGGCCGGGCCTCGGGTACTTGAGCACATGGTTGACACCGTTTTGTACTTTGAAGGCGACACGCACAGCAGCTTTCGGCTGGTGCGGGCGATCAAAAACCGCTTTGGCGCGGTCAATGAAATTGGCGTGTTCGCCATGACCGAAAAGGGCCTGAAAGGCGTCAGCAACCCAAGCGCGATCTTTTTAAGCCAGCACACCGAGCCCGTGCCTGGTAGCTGCGTGATGGTCACGCTAGAGGGCACGCGCCCCATGCTGGTCGAAATTCAAGCGCTGGTCGACAGTGGCGGCCCGTCCCCCCGGCGCTTGTCTGTGGGGCTGGACAAAGACCGCCTGGCCATGCTGCTGGCGGTGCTGCACCGTCATGCGGGCGTAGCGTGTATGGACCAGGACGTGTTCGTCAACGCAGTAGGCGGCGTGCGCATCAGCGAGCCTGCAGCCGACCTTGCCGTGATGTTAGCGATTACTTCAAGCCTGCGCGGCAAAGCCTTGCCGAAAGGTTTTATTGCCTTTGGCGAGGTCGGTTTGGCAGGCGAAGTACGGCCCGCACCGCGCGGGCAGGAGCGTTTGAAAGAAGCCGCCAAGCTGGGTTTTAGCGTCGCCATCGTGCCCAAAGCTAATGCGCCGAAGAAGAATGACAAAGCCTTTGAAGGGCTGACGATTCATGCGGTGGAACGCATTGAGCAAGCGTTGGAAGTCGTGCGGAGTTTGCAGTGAGTGAGTTAAACGCTGTGTTGTATCAGGAGCTGCTTCCGCCCGTATTTATTAAGCAGTCGGCCTTAACCACAATGCATTTCATGTTGAAGTATCTGAGTGCATTGATGAATATTTCCCATACAACAAATGTTTGAGTAACGATAACGAGACCAAATCAAACGATATGACCACTTCAAGTCGCCAGCAGGTGAGCCAATTTCAGTCAGGGAAAATGGCTATCCTGTGCTGCAAATTTAAGCTATAAATTACAACACATTGCGTCTGTTTCTTCCCTTTTCTTACTCCTCGAAAAATCCCATGAATATTTCACTGCTTCTGATCCCAATTGCTATTTTGTCCGGCTGCGCCGCTACAAGCGTAAGCGAATTTAAATCTCCCGATGGGGCGACAGTCAAGAAGGTAAAGTGCACATCTGACCCCGCCAAATGTTTCGTGATGGCGTCCGATAGTTGCCCTAAGGAAGGCACCTATCGGGTTATTTCTAGCCAAAGCAATGCCGGTGGGATTGCGGCAGATATCATGCCCGGACCGATAACTTGGTACGCGATGAATTTTGCCTGTGGGCCATCGGACGGAAAAATGCCAGACTTTAACTTTGTCGGACAGCAGTACATTCCCCCTGCTCCACCGGCGCAGCCACTCGTTATCCAGCGGCAACCGACAACGACAAACTGCACTAAATATGGCGATACGGTGAATTGCACCACCAACTAGTTTCGACCTTGCTTTAAATGGTCAGATTACGCAGCTACCGCCGTTTAATGGGGGCTAGTAAGTTGCTCAATAAGTCGCTTCGCATCGACAAGCGCGTTGCTACTGCTTCGATTTTGGCTAAAAACTGGCGGCTCAAGCTTTACTGGTTCAAGTCAAAGACGTCATCACCACAAGCCTGAATGAATCAACTTATCGAACTCCTAGCAACCAACGCTGCGCTTCTTGTGGCGGCAGTAGCTTTACTCATAAGCCTACGAGCAAATTACACAGCGCAGATGGCACATAAGCTCAACGTGAAGAATAAGGCTGACGCAGATCGAATACTGCTGTTTGAAAAGAAACGCGAAACCTTAAACGAACTTGATAGCCGGCACACGCGGATGGCGACGCTTTCACTGCTAACTGCCCAGAAGATCTTGCTATTTCGCGAACATTCTGAATTGCACGAAACAATGGCGAGCGAGTTCACTCGTTTAAAAGCCAATCTGGACGGAGTCCAAAAGATGACGGACAGTTACGAGAAACAGCGCAACGACATCGCAGCAATTGGTGCCGGGGCTGACATCGCAGTGCAGGATGAAATGCTCGCGAACATAATGCGATTGACTATTCATCTTGAGAAAGACATTGCGCACGAGCAAGCTGATCTGGAAGAAATGCGAAAACAAGTTGCCATGATCAATAGAACCTAGCCCGTTTTGCCTGCTCCAACTGCCTAAATAAGCAGCCATGTCCCCTACCACCGCACTCAAATACATCTGGGCTGCGCCAGCCTCTGCAATCGGCGTCTGCGCTGCCTGCATCGCAAGCGTTGCTGGCGCAGAAATCAAACGCGTTAGCGGCGTGCTGGAAGTCAGCCTTGCCCCTCGCAGCACCGTGTTGTGCAAGGCAGTAGCCTGCCTGCGGTTCTCGGCGATCACCTTCGGCCACGTGGTCATTGCGTGCAGTGCAAAGGAGCAGGTAGCGTTGCGCGCACATGAAAGAGTTCACGTTGCGCAGTACGAGCTTTGGGGCGCTCTTTTCTTGGTGGCGTTTCCGCTGGAGAGCCTGTATCAGTTGCTTTGTGGCCGCGGGTGCTATCAAGACAACCGGTTCGAGACGGCTGCAAGAGCGGCATGTCGTGAAGCGCATTGAGCAGGCGCTGGAGGTGGTGCGCAATTTGCAGTGAGATGCTTGTTTGCTATGGTATTAAGAGCTGCTTGCACTCGTATCTATTGGGCTGAAGCAATAAACTATGCTTAAAACGGCATAAAATAGGGTGAAACGGCTCGCAATTACCACAGTCACGAAAATCGCCATCATTTCAGACACCCAAGGGAAACCTGCATGCCTTGCAGTGGGGCCTGGCTGAAATTGACGCCGCCGGTGTTGACCACATCATCAACTGCAACGACATGCCAGGCGGCCCGCTCAGGTGCGCACAAAGCATGCCTGAGCCGAAGCTTGTTAGCTCATCATCATCGTCCATTCACGCGATGATCAATCTCATAGACGGGTGCGATTGCGCTTTCAAACCCTGGTCTGTCTCGGCTTGTGCACATCTACCCATCTTCGGATTGAAGTCAGGCTATGACGGGCCGCATATCGGCAACACGCGTGACGCCTTAGACTCCGCGCCAGTTCGATCGGGTATTTTCCGCAGGTTGGAGCTGCGTGTGATGAACGCAACGACACAAATCAAGGTCGTGGGTGTTGCTCCACATGCGCAACGTCCGTTGGTAATGGCGTGTGGCTAGTTCAATAACGACTGTTAAGTATGATTCATGCATGAAGTTCCACACTGCAACATTGATTGCCGCATTGGCACTCTGCAACCTGCCCCGTACAGCCGCGGCCGATTCTTTCACGCTCTACCTGGGCCGTGGGTCCGACACCGACCTGATCAAACTGCCGGGCCGACTGCTGTTGGGTAAGCCGCGGTTTGAAGATGCGCAGTTCATCGGCTTGGGTTATCAATATGGATTGCAAACACCCGAGTTTCTAGGCGCTGCGTTTGGTCTGGTCAATATCGACAAGCCCGCTTCAGCGCTTGAGATCGTGGCTGTCAAGCATCGTGGCTTGCAAACCAACAGCGAGTTGGCGGTGGCCTATCACCTTGGCTTCGGCGGCGTGGCGCTGGGGCCGCTTCGGCTAAAGCCTGGCATCTCTTGGGGCTTGTCGCAGGCATTTGGCACGCCAGCTTACGAAGACGGCCCTGAGAGTGACCCGAAGCGTCGCTACAAGCTACAAAGCCATCTGGGCTTGGAACTGGCGTTAACACCGACCGCGCCGTCGCCTTGGTCGGTGATCGCCAAGGTGCATCACCGGTCAGGCATTTACGGCGCGATTGCGCCGCGCCGTGTCGGCTCGAATTTTCTCGCTGTGGGTCTGCGTTATTCGTATTGAGTGCTTTGCAATTGCAAGAGTTGCACAGCGGCCGCCAGCGGTTGTCTCATGCACCTTAGTCTGACTGCATGCTGCCTTGTGTTGCCAGGACTTCAGCCAGCAACCGCCCAAGCCAGCTGACTGCGCACGGCGGCAATCACAGCATTCAGCACATCTGATTTGCTGCCGAGCAGTGACAATTTTGTTGATAAGCTTCACCTGTATCGCGGGTGCCAAAACGACGATATTCAATCGTCAAGTTAGGGTTCGACATAAAAATGTACACAGGTAAAAACGATTGCCGATGAAAATCGCCATCATTTCAGACATCCACGGTAACTTGCCCGCGCTGCAAGCGGTGCTGGCTGAAATTGACATCGCTGGCGCTGACTGCATCATCAACGTGGGCGACACGCTGGGCGGGCCACTTGAGTCTGCCAAAACTGCTGACCTGCTGATGCAGCGACAAATCCCCATGATTGCAGGCAACCACGAGCGGCAGTTGCTGACCTTCCCGCCTGAAAAGTTAAACCGCAGCGACGCGTGCACTGCCAGCGAAATCTCAAGCGCCCACCGCGCCTGGCTGGCCAGCGCGCCGCCGACGGTTTGGCTGCTTGAAGATGTTTTCGTCTGCCACGGCACCCCGCACAGCGACTTGCATTACTGGCTTGAAACTGTCACCAACGACTTTGGCCAACACGGCTCACCGGGCGTACGCGCAGCCACGCAAGCCGAGGTGTTGGAGCGCTTGGGCACCGGCCCGCACACGCAAGCCAGCCTGATCGTTTGCGGCCACACGCATATCCCCCGCGTTGTCAGCGTCGCCAGCCCAGCAGGCAGCCACCTCATCGCAATAGTCAACCCTGGCAGCGTTGGCTTGCCTGCATATGACGATGATCACCCCTACAAGCACCACATTGAAACCGGCAGCCCGCACGCGAGGTACGCGATTGCTGAGCAAACGGATATCGGCTGGCGCATTGAGCTGCGCTGCGTGATGTACGACTTTGAAAGCATGGCCTGGCTGGCCGAATTACGCCAGCGGCCAGATTGGGCAGTTGCGCTGCGCACAGGGCGCATGGTTTGATATGCAAGTGAAGTTCGTCTTACAATCCACACATCGATACAAGGAGTGTAAAAATGACCACAGTTACTCTTTCCAGCAAGTTTCAAATCTCCGTTCCCAAAGACATTCGCGAGGCTATGCATTTCAAGCCTGGCCAGCAACTGACTTTTTTAAGAGTGGGCAAGAGTTTGAGGTTGGTGCCCGTGCTCAAGATCGAGGACTTGTTTGGTATTGCCAAAGGCGCTGGAGAGTTTGTCCGCGACCGCAGCACGCGCCGCGAGGATATCCTTCCGCAATCTAACGCAGAAGACAAAGTGGTCTCGCTGCGTCATGTTGAACGGCCCGGCAAAACTGTCAAAAGCAAAGCATGAAGTTAGTTGACACCTGCGTTTGGGCTGAAATACTCAGAGGCACCCCCACAGGGCGCGCGCTGAAGGCCTCAATACCACCATCCGGGCAATTGGTTGTTTCAACCATGGTGGTCTACGAGCTGGCCAAATGGTTGGCTCGCAATGTTGACGACGAGCGTGCTGACCAGGCGATGGTGACGCTGCTCAATGCCTATGTGGTTGAACCCACAGCCGCCATTGCATTACAAGCCGCGCAACTCAGCGCCGAATACAAACTGCACGCCCTCGATGCCGTCATCTACGCCACAGCGCTGGAGCACGACGCTCAGCTAGTGACATGCGACGCGCATTTCAAAGACCTGCCCCAGGTCGACTACACGGCCAAGGTGACCGAAAAAACAAAGTAGTCCAATGGACCTGCAAAAAATCCTTATCCCCATGGCAATAGTCGCTGGCGCTGCGCTGGCTTTCAGCTCTTTCGGTTGGCCGGGTATCGCCGTAGTTGTGACCTTTTTGGTCTTCGGCATCCTGCTGCATTTCACCCGCCTGATGACCATCCTCAAACGCGCGGCCAACCGCCCCATTGGCTACGTTGACAGTGCCGTCATGCTCAACGCCAAACTCAAACCCGGCGCCACGCTGCTCCACGTAGTGGCCATGACGCGGGCGCTGGGATTACTCAAATCATCAAAGGACGAGCAACCCGAGGTGTTTGAGTGGAAAGACGGCAGTGAATCCACCGTGACCTGCACCTTCGTAGGCGGTAAGCTGTCGCACCATGTGCTTTACAGACCAGAAACACCGGTAAACTTATAATTGAGTATTACCACGTAACACTCGACCAACCAGGAGCTGAGTATGAGCGCAGTTTTGACAAGCAATATGACCAGCAAGGGCCAAGTCACCATACCGGCTGCTTTGCGGCAGAGCTTTGGTTTTAAAGCGGGCGCTGCGGTCGAGTTTTTTCAGGCGGGCACGTATGTGGGCGTGCGGCCTGTGCAAAACGTTGCGCAATCCCCTAAAAGCGGCTTTGGCATGGTCAAAGTAAAAGTCAAGCAGGTGCCAGCTGACTTTGACGTGGCAACGCTTTTGGCAAAAAAGTCAGCCATATAAGCCGCCATGATTGGGCTGGACACCAACGTATTGGCGCGTTATTACACTGCCGCTGGCAGCAAAGATGACGCCGCCACCGCCCGGCAGTGCGAGGCTGCACGCCAGCTGATCGAAAGCGGCAAGCGTCTGATGGTCAGCCAAACCGTAGCGCTGGAACTGGAGTGGGTTTTGCGCGGTGCTTACGGCGTGCAAGCAGAAGAAGTGCAGGCAGTTTTTTTGCATTTGCTGAGCTTGAGCCATGTGGAATTTGAAGACCGCGTTGCGGTCCAAGCTGCCGCGAGTTGTTTATCCATCGGCTTTGACTTTGCCGATGTCTTGCACCACGGCGCTTACCGCCGCTGCAGCTCAATGGCCACGTTTGATGACAAGGGTTTTGCCAAGCGCGCCAAGAAAGCTGGTTTGAAGCCCACAGTCTCTTTACTTCAGCAGACCGCGAGCAAACCGTAAAATCACAGCTTTAAGAATTTTCACTTCAGGACAACCATGGCAACAGCAGCTCCCCAAGCACTTGACGACCGCGACGGCAAAATCTGGATGGACGGCCAGATGGTCGAGTGGCGCGACGCCAAAATCCATGTGCTCAGCCACACGCTGCACTACGGCTGCGGCGCTTTTGAAGGCGTGCGCGCCTACCATTTGGCCGACGGCAGCACCGGCGTGTTCAGGCTGGAAGAGCACACCGAGCGCCTGTTCAACAGCGCCAAAATTTTGCGCATGAAGATTCCTTTTACGCAAGAAGAAGTCATGCAGGCCACGCTTGCCGTGGTGCGTGAAAACAAGCTGCCAAGCTGCTACATTCGCCCGCTGACCTGGATTGGTTCTGAAAAACTCGGCGTATCCCCCAAGGGCAACAAAATCCATTTGATGGTGGCCGCCTGGCCTTGGGGCGCGTACCTGGGCGACGAAGGTTTGAAGCGCGGCATACGCGTGAAAACTTCCAGCTTCACCCGCCACCACGTCAACATCACCATGATTCACGCCAAAGCCGTGAGCAATTACACCAACTCGATTTTGGCCAACATGGAAGCCACCGACGAAGGCTACGACGAAGCGCTGCTGCTTGACCCGCAAGGCTTTGTGAGCGAGGGTGCGGGCGAGAACGTGTTTGTGGTGCGCAAAGGCGTGGTGTACACGCCTGATTCAAGCGCCGGAGCGCTCAACGGCATCACCCGCAACACCATCTTTTCCATCTGCCAGGACTTGGGAATTGAGCTGAAAGAAAAAGCCATAACGCGCGATGAAATCTACATCGCCGACGAAGCGTTTTTCAGCGGCACAGCGGCCGAGGTCACGCCGATTCGCGAGCTGGACCGGGTTGAGATTGGCAATAGGGGCGACGGCGGTTCACGCGGCCCGATCACCGAGAAAATTCAGGCCGCGTTCTTTGACATCGTCAATGGTCGCAATCCAAAATACGCATCCTGGTTAGCCAAGGTCTAAACATGGTGCCCCCACGCTCGTCACTATGTGTACTTCGCTGCCCCCCGAGGTGGCTGAACTTGCTTGGGGCGGCCCGGCGCTGCGTTCGGTTTCTGCCTGTCGGAAAGTAAAAACATGACCACTTCATCGCACATTGAGTTGCTGGCGTCAGATTTGAACGCCCAAGGCGGCGTGTACTGCCCCAGCGCCAAGGCGCACATGCAAATTTATAGCACCCACCCCAAGGTGTACTTGGACGTGGCCCGCACTGGCCAAGCCAAGTGCCCATACTGCGGCACGGTATATGCGCTGAAAGCAGGTGAGCATGTGGGTGGGCACCATTGAAGCAGCCCGGATTTAATTGGAGTCTGACCCCAATTAAAAAGCGGTTTAATTTCTTTAATTGGGGTCAGACTCCAATTAAAGGGCCTTCAATTAGCTGTTCGTTTTGATGCGTTCACTGATCATTGCCCCACAGTGGATTGGCGATGCAGTCATGACTGAGCCTTTGCTGCGGCGGCTCGCTGGGAGGGGTGAGCAGCTGACGGTGGGCGCTTTGCCCTGGGTTGCGCCGGTGTACCGGGCGATGCCGCAGGTGTCTGAAGTCATTGAGTTTCCGTTTGCGCATGGCGGTTTGCAGTTTGCGGCGCGCCGCCGAATCGCCCGACAAATCATCGGCCAGTTTGATGCGGCTTATGTGCTGCCCAACTCTTTGAAAAGTGCTTTGCTGCCATTTTTGGCAAGCATTCCCAAGCGCATTGGCTACCTGGGTGAAGCGCGCGTTGGGCTGCTGACGCACCGCTTGAAGAACCCTAAAAACCGGCCGCCGATGGTGGCGTTTTACTCTGCGCTCAGTGGCGAGGCGGGTATGGAGGCCGATCGCCCGCAGTTGCAGATCGCACCTGGCGATATTGAAAAAACGCTGCTCGAACTGGATTTGGTGGCGGGCAACTACGCGGTGTTTGCGCCGGGCTCTGAATACGGCCCGGCCAAGCGCTGGCCAGCGGCGCACTACGCTGAGCTGGCGAAAAAACTGCCGTATCCGGTCGTGTTGTTGGGCTCTGGCAAAGAAGCTGATTTGTGCCAAGAGATCGCAGAGCAAGCCGAAAATTGCATCAATTTAGCAGGAAAAACGACTCTAGCCCAAGCAATACGGGCGCAAGCAGCTAGCAAATTAATAGTAACGAATGATTCGGGCTTGATGCATATTGCCGCTGCGCTGGGCGTGCCGCAGGTGGCGCTGTTCGGCTCCAGCAGCCCACTGCACACGCCGCCGTTAAATACCAAAGCACACGTGCTGTGGTTGAAAAACGATGCTTCTTACCAGCCACCACTAGACTGCGCGCCGTGCTTTGAGCGGGTTTGCCCACTCAGCGAGGCCGATGGCCACATGCGCTGCTTAAACGACATCAGCCCCGCTGCGGTGCTACTGGCAGTTCAACAATAAACGTCGCCCCGCCGCCAGCGCGTGCCTCACATCGCGCAGTGCCGCCGTGCTGCTGGCTGATGGAACGTACCAGCGCCAGGCCCAGCCCCACGCTGCCCTCGCGCTCGCTGGCACCTGGCAACCGGTAAAACGGCTCAAAAATACGCTCGCGCTGGTCAAGCGGCACGCCGGGCCCACGGTCATTTACGCTAATCACTGCGCGCTGCTGGCTGCCGGTGCCCAGCAGTGTCAAGTCCAGCGTGACCTCGCCTGCGCTGTAGCGGCGGGCGTTTTCCAGCAGGTTGCGAATCAGCCGCCGCAGCAGCCTGGGCGAGCCTTGCAGCACCAGGCTTTGCCCGGTAGTAGACAAGCCCAGCTCCGCGTTGGCCCGCGCGCATTCTTCGGCTGCCAGGCCGGTTAAATCGACCGCCTCAAACGGTTCGGCGCTGACCTGGCTGGCATCCAGCCGGCTGGCCAGCAAAATCTCGCCGATGAGCTCGTCCAGTTCATGGATGCTGCGCGATATTTCATTGCGCTGCGGCGACGACTGGGACAGCCCGGACAATTCAAGCCCCATGCGTATGCGTGCCAGTGGCGAGCGCAACTCATGGGACGCATTGGCAAGCAGTGACTTGTGTGCGTTCAGCATGGCTTCAATGCGCTGGGCGGCATGGTTAAAACGTGCCGCCAGAAAAGCCACTTCGTCGTTGCCGTCAGCCGCCAGCCGGGTAGACAAGTCCCCTGCGCCCCATCGTTCGACGCCGCTTTGCAAGGTTTCCAGGCGCTGCGTCAGCCTGCGAATCACCGGGTAAGACCCCAAAGCCACGGCCACTGCCACCAGCGCCAGCATCCAGCCAAACCCAAACGGTGGGCGGTTCTTGGGCGTGTTGCCAGCAGCGCGTACAGGCCGGGGAAGAAAAACATTCAGGTTTTGCCCGTCGTTGGTCAGCACGTCAAATTCCAGACCATCGGCAAACTTTCGGCCCGGCTTCGTTTGGGCGGTGCCAATGACTTCGCCAGTTGAGTTTTTGATTTGAATCTCGCGTATTGGCAGCTGCTGCTCATCACGCGTCAGCCGCCAGGCAGCGCCCACCAGAAACGACAGCACAACCACTGCAGCCACCACAGCCAGCCAGATGCGAACATACAACTTTGACGCGAAAGACAGCCGCATGGGTTTTTGCGATCAGTCTTGCTGCTTGGCAAAAACGTAGCCTACACCGCGCACCGTCAAAATGCGTTTTGGCTCCTTGGCATCGACTTCAATTGCCTGCCGGATGCGGCCCATGTGCACGTCAATCGAACGGTCAAAAGCTTCCAGCTCGCGCCCGCGCACGGCCTCCATGATCTGGTCGCGCGTGAGCACTCGCCCGGCCCGCTCAGCCAGCGCCGCCAGCAAATCAAACTGGTAAGACGTGAGTTCACGCACATCGCCCGCCACGCGCACGGTGCGCGCATCGCGGTCAATCTCCAGCGATCCGAAATGCAGGGTTTTTTGGGCAGCGCCGCCGTTGCTGGCGGCAGCGTCACTGCCCCGGCGCAGCACAGCGCGCACTCGGGCCAGCAACTCGCGCGGCTCAAACGGCTTGGGCAAATAATCGTCAGCGCCAATTTCCAGGCCCACAATACGGTCCATCGGGTCGCCCTTGGCGGTCAGCATCAGCACCGCAGCCGCTGTGCCACTGGCCTTGATGCGGCGGCACACTTCCAGGCCGTCCATGTCGGGCAGCATCAAGTCCAGAATCACCAAATCAGGCGAGGTGGCGTGCAGCTCAGCCAGGCCGGTAGTGCCGTCCAGCGCGTGGGTAAAGCTGTAACCCGCCTGCCCGAGGTATTCGCCCACCATCGCGGCCAGCCGCGCGTCGTCTTCAATCATTAGCAGATGCTGTTGGGTCATCAATGCATCCTCGGGGGTTAAAGGCAAGCTGGGTTGTCGCTTGGGTAAAGATGGGGTAAACGCAGCTTACTGCTGCTGGGCTGCTGAAGTTTGCGCCCGAGACGCCAGCCACACCAGCGCCAGCACCGGCACGCCCATCAGCGCCGTGGCGTTGAAAAAGTTGCTGTAGCCAAACGTATCCACCATCTTGCCCGAATAGCCTGCCAAAAACTTGGGCAACAGCAGCATCATCGAGCTGAACAGTGCGTACTGTGTGGCTGAGTAATTGATGTTGGTCAGGCTCGACAAATACGCCACAAATGCGGCCGACGCGATGCCGCTCGACAAGTTGTCGGCTGAAATTACAAACGTCAGCGCCGCCACGTCGTGCCCACGCGTGCTCAGCCATGCAAACAGCAAATTGCTCGCCGCGCTGAGCACTGCGCCCAGCATCAGCACACGCATCACGCCAAAACGCATCGCCAATATACCGCCCAAAAACGCGCCCACCAGCGTCATCACCACCCCGTAAATTTTGGTCACCGCAGCCACTTCGTCTTTGGTATAGCCCATGTCCACATAAAACGGATTGGCCATGATGCCCATCACCACATCGCTGATGCGGTAAATCGCAATCAACGCCAAAATCAAAATTGCCTGCTTGCCGTAGCGGCGTAAAAAGTCGGCGAACGGCTCAATCAATGCGCCTTGCAGCCACTCGGCCACGTTGCGCGCAGGCAAGATGTGCCGCGCAGCGGGCTCGGGCGACAGCAGCACCGTGGCCACGCCCAGCAGCATTGATGCAGCCATCACCCAGTACGCGGTTTGCCATGCGCCCTGTTGGTAGCCCGAAACAACGCTGACTTCAGAGCGCGCGGCAATCCACAACGCGCCCGCGCCAGCCCAAATCATCGCAATGCGGTAACCCGTCATATAGCTTGACGCCAGCGCTGCCTGGCGGTCGTTGTCGGCTGATTCAATGCGGTAAGCGTCCAGCGCAATGTCTTGCGTGGCAGAGCCAACGGCAATCGCCAAAGCGCACCACACCACCGGCGCAAGTGCCGCACCAGGGTCGGTCAAACCAATGCCAATCAATGCGCAAATAATCGTAATTTGTGAAACCAGCAACCAGCTGCGCCGCCTGCCGAGTACGCGCGTCAGCACTGGTATGGGCATGCGGTCGACCAGAGGCGCCCACACCCACTTAAAAGCGTAGGCCAGCCCAACCCAGCTCAGGTAGCCAATCGTGGTGCGGTTCACCCCGGCTTCGCGCAGCCAAAAACTCAGGGTGCCAAACACCAGCAGCAGCGGCAACCCGGCTGAAAAGCCCAGCAGCAACATGCGCAGCGTGGCAGCCTCGGTATACACGGCAAAAACCTCGCGCCACGGGCGTTTGGTGGGCTGGGGATTCGCGCTGGCGGCGGGTAGGACTTGCATGTGTGTTGACGGGGTTTGTCAGGTGTGTTGATCTGGCTTTATCGGTATTATTAGCGTATGTGTTTTCTATGTGAGGCTAAATCATCTGCTTGGGTTGGCCGCCGAGCTTTTTTGCTTGCAGCGGCGGGCAGCGCTGTAGCCGCACCGGCGGCTGCGCAGGTCGATGTTGGCAAGTCGTCTGGCCTGCGCAAGCTGGTGCCCGCTGAAGACCTGGAAAACGCCGCCGCGCAGCAATACGCGCAAATGATGGCCGAAGCAAAAGCACAAGGCGCGCTGGCTCAGCCGGGCAACCAGCAGCTTGACCGCCTGCAGCGCATCGCCACCAAACTGGTGCCGCAAACCGCGCAGTGGAACGACCGTTCCAGGGGCTGGAAATGGGAAGTCAATTTGCTCGGCAGCAAGCAGATCAACGCGTTTTGCATGCCCGGCGGAAAAATCGCTTTTTACACCGGCATTCTTGAGCAGCTCAAACTCACTGACGACGAAACCGCCATGATCATGGGCCACGAAATGGCCCACGCGCTGCGTGAACATGCGCGCGCGCGCATTGCCAAAAGCCAGGGCACCAGTGCGGCGCTGTCCATCGGCTCTCAGTTGCTGGGCTTGGGCCAGTTGGGAAACCTGGCTGCAGGTTTGGGCACGCAATTGCTGACCCTAAAATTTAGCCGTGGCGATGAGACCGACGCCGATCTGGTGGGTTTGGAAATCGCCGCGCGCGGCGGCTACAACCCGCAAGCCAGCGTCAGCCTATGGGAAAAAATGGGCCAGGCCAACGGCGGCAGCAAAAGCGGCCCCAGCTTTTTATCGACCCACCCGTCAGGGCCGCAGCGCATTCAAGAGCTGCAAGCCAACGTGCCCAAGGTGCAGGGGCTGTACAAGCGGGCGCGCGGCTAGTTTTTAAGAAAAATATCCTTGTAGCGCAACAAATACGGGCGCTTACAGCTATATAATAAATAGCAAAAGGCAGATGGGTCTGAAGCAGACCGCATCAACGCAACAGACGCGCTGGCAGAGCTTGCTGCCGCGTTTGACGCGTATGAAGACGCGCTGATTCACAACAAACTCAGCGTGCTCGACGCACTGTTCTGGAGCCACCCACTCACGCTGCGGTTCGGCGCAAAAGAAAACCTTTCCGGCACTGACCAGATCAAAGCCTTCCGTGCATCGCGCCCCACCGTGGGCCTGCAACGCGAAATCATTGACCGGCCCATCGTCACATTTGGAAGTACCACCGGCGTTGCCAACATCACCGTCAAGCGCACCGCCAAGTCGCGCATTGGCAGACAGACGCAAACCTGGATCAAGTTTGCTGAGGGCTGGCGCGTCGTCGCTGCCCACGTCAGCTAGATGGTCCACTGACCCATGAGCGCGATCCCACCCGATGATCTTTCAAGCGAGCTGCTGGCGCTGAGTTCAAGCCCGCGCAACCAGTGGCGCGTCAACGCGCAGCAGTGCGATTTGCTGCGCGCCAGCGCAGCTCCGCAGCCGCTGTCACTGCCCGCATTGCCGCAGGATTAAACCATCGACCTGCGCCGTACCGCTGTGGTGGTGATTGAAATGCAAAACGATTTTTGCCACACTGGCGGATGGCTTGCCTCGGTCGGCGTAGACGTTGCTCCCGCCAGAGCGCCGATTGCGCCACTGCAAGCATTGCTGCCCGCATTGCGCGCGCAAGGCGTGCCGGTGCTGTGGGTCAACTGGGGCAATCGGCCAGACAAACTCAACCTGAGCCCGTCTGCACTGCATGTGTACAACGGCGATGGCCGCTCGCTGGGGCTGGGTGATGCGCTCATCAGTGTGCCCATTGGTGTGCCCATTGGTGTGCCCAAAGACGCATTGGCAGAAGACGGCGACAACCGCGTTTTGCAAGCCGATTCATGGGGCGCTGCGGTGGTGGACGAGCTGGTGAAAGCATACGCCGACATCAGCATCGACAAGTTCCGCATGAGCGGCTTCTACGACACCTGCCTCGATTCAGTCCTGCGCAACCTTGACATCAAAACCGTGCTGTTTGCAGGCATCAACGCCGACCAGTGCGTGCTGGCCACGCTGATGGACGCGAATTTTCTGGGATATGACTGCGTGCTGCTGGAAGACTGCACCGCCACCACGTCGCCCGCTTTTTGCTGGGACGCAACTTTGTACAACGTGCGCCAGTGCTTTGGCTTTACCACGCAATCCAACGGATTTTTGCCATGAGCTTGGCAGCTTTTTCGCACGGTGCAGCGGCTGACCGTCCGGTGTTTCGGATTGCTGCGAGTGAGACGAACAAGTTCGTCATGCTGGTTGATCCGCTGGTGGGAAAAACCAGTTTTATTCAGGTATCAGAAATCTTCGATGATGGCGGCTTCACGCCGCGCCCGATGAAGAGTTTAAAAAGCCCATCACATCTGGTGCGGCTGACTCGCTTGACAGCCAGGATTTGCATGCGCTGGGCTGGATTTAGAGTGAAATAGATCAGTAGCGCAATAAATACGGGCGCAAGCAGCTACTAAATTAATAGTGAACTGCCTGCTCGCTGATTTGCATGCCTGGCTAGTTCACCCGAATCAGCTTCTTGTTTACAAACTCTTGAATACCCGCACTTGACAACTCACGGCCATAGCCAGAGTTCTTCACGCCACCAAAAGGCAGCTCGGGTGACGAAACCGCACCTGAATTGATAAACACCATTCCCGTGTCAATTTTGCGGGCAACGCTTTTGCCGCGCTCAATGTCTTGGGTAAAAACCGAGCCGCCCAAACCGAAAGGCGAGTCGTTGGCCAGCGCAATGGCAGCATCTTCATCAGCCACGCGAAAAAACAGCGCTACTGGCCCAAAAAACTCTTCTTTGTACGCCGGGTTGTTGGCGCTGATGTCGGTCAGGATGGTGGGCTGCATGAAGTTGCCGGGCAGGCCATCAATGCGCTTGCCGCCGATGACCACGCGCGCGCCACTTCTAACTGCGCTATCAACCTGTTTCAGCAAATCCTTCAGCGCCTGGCTTGAGGACAGCGGGGCAAGCGTGGTGGCTTTGTCCAGCGGGTCGCCGGGTGCAAACTCGCCTAGTGCAGCCTCAAATTTTTCGAGAAAACTGCTGGCCAATGCCTCCACCACGATAAAGCGTTTTGACGCCGTACACGCCTGGCCTGAGTTGCCCATGCGCCCGCTCACCGCGTGCTTGATGGCCTTGTCAAGGTCGGCATCTTCCAGCACGATGAATGCGTCACTGCCGCCGAGCTCCAGCGTGGTCTTTTTCAGTTGCTTGCCCGCCTGCGCTGCCACGATGGCGCCTGCACCTTCGCTGCCGGTCAAGGCGACTGCGCGAATACGCGGGTCTTCAATCACCTGCGCAACCTGGTCTTTGGTGATGAACAGATTGGTGTAGGCACCGATAGGTGCGCCTGCGTCAAGCATCAGCTGCTCAAAAGCCAGTGCGCACTGCGGCACGCTTGACGCGTGTTTGACCATCACCACATTGCCCGCCATCAAATTGGGCGCCGCAAAACGGGCGATCTGGTAGTAAGGGTAGTTCCATGGCTCAACGCCAAACAGCACGCCAATCGGGCTGCTTTCGACCATCGCTTCGCCTTTGGGCGTGTCAAGCTTTTCAGGTGCCAGAAACTTTTCGGCATGGTCTGCGTAGTAGTCCAGAATCGACGCGCTCAGCGCGACTTCGCCCAGGCTTTGGGCAATCAGTTTGCCCATTTCAAGCGTGATCAGTTCAGCCAGCATGTGCGAGCGCTCGCGCATCAGCGTTGCGGCGCGTTTCAAAATTGCCGTGCGGTCCGCAAAGCTGCGCGTAGACCAATCGGTTTTAAAACATGCGTCGGCGTGGTTGAGTTTTTCTTCAAGCTGCGTAGCGCTGATGTCGTCAAAACTTTTTTCGACTTTGCCGGTGAATGGATTGGTGCTTTGGTAGGCCATGAGGTCTCGCTATTTGGGTGAAAAAATTGACAGGCTCGCGCTCAGGCAGATTAAGCCGACGCTTGTTTCAGCTGGCCCAACACCGCCTTGGCCGCTGCGGCTGAAGATGCGGGGTTTTGTCCAGTAATTAGCTTGCCGTCCGTCACCACATAGCTTTGCCAGTCAGCGCCCTTGCTGTAAACCCCGCCGTTTTTTGTCAGCATGTCTTCGACTAAAAAGGGAACGATGTCGGTGAGTTTTACTGCAGCTTCCTCGGTGTTGGTAAAGCCCGTAACTTTTTTACCTTTGACCAGTAGCGAGCCATCAGCGGCTTTGGCGTTTTTGAACACGCCCGGAGCGTGGCACACGGCTGAGATGGTTTTGCCCGCAGCGGCCATCGATTCGATCAGCTTGATGGAGTGCGTGTCTTCTGCCAGGTCCCACAGAGGTCCGTGACCGCCGGGGTAGAACAGGGCATCAAAATCCTCGCCTGACACACCAGAAAGCTTGCCCGTGTGCGCCAGTACGTCTTGCGCGGCGGTGTCCCCCTTGAAGCGGCGCGTGTCGTCGGTTTGCGCATCAGGGGTATCGCTGGACGGGTCAAGCGGCGGTTGGCCACCTGCTGGCGACACCACGGTGATGTTGGCGCCAGCGTCTTTGAAAACATAGTATGGTGCGGCGAATTCTTCCAGCCAGAAGCCGGTTTTCTTTCCGGTATTGCCAAGTTTGTCGTGTGAAGTCAGAACCATCAAAATGTTCATGTCATGTCCTTGAGCTGCCCGCCCGGGTTGGGGCTGGAGTTGATTGATCAGAAGCGGGAAGGCAGCGTAACGGCTACCGCCCACAGGCCTGAGTAAGCATTAGAAGATAACCGATGCAAGCGGCGCGTTGCGCAAGCAAGCAGCGCGCGGTCTTGTCAGAAAAAGAGCCGTTTAAAGTGCCAAGCCGCATGGCGGCGGCGTACAACGCTCCCATCGCTTACAACGCGAAGTCGTAGTCAATCGTCATAGGCGCGTGGTCTGAAAAGCGCTGCTCTTTGTAGATGTGTTCGGTGCGCGCCAGCGCAGCCACCGCTGGCGTGGCCAGGTGGTAGTCCAGTCGCCAACCAACGTTGTTGGCGTAGGCCTGGCCCCGGTTGCTCCACCAGGTGTAGGCGGCATCGGTGGTGGTGGGTTGCAATTGCCGATAGACATCTATTTTTCCGGCCTCTGACAAGAGCCGTGTCATCCAGGCGCGTTCTTCTGGCAAAAAGCCGCTGTTCTTTTTGTTGCCTTTGTAGTTCTTCAAGTCAATTTCCTGGTGCGCAATGTTCACGTCGCCACACAGTATGTAGTCCCGGTTTTTCTTCAGGCCCAGCAGGTGAGGATAGAACTCGGCCAGAAACCGAAACTTGGCTTCTTGCCGCTCAGGGCCCGAAGACCCGCTGGGGAAATACGCGCTGACGATTGAAAGCTTGGGCAGCAGCGGGCGGTCAGGCTGGTCAAAGCGCAGTTCAATAAACCGGCCTTCAGCGTCAAACTCTTTGGAGCCGTAGCCAATGATGACGTCTGTGGGGGCATGCCGGGTACAGATGCCCACGCCCGAGTAGCCTTTTTTCTCGGCAAAGTGAAAGTACCCTTTCATGCCCGCCAGCTCTTCAAACCTTCCGAGCACATCAGCGGCTTGGGCTTTGACTTCCTGCACGCAAATACAATCTGGCTGGTACGCAGCAAGCCAGGCTTCGAGGCCCTTGCTGGTGGCTGAGCGAATACCGTTCAGGTTCAGGCTGGTCAATTTAAACAAGGGTCAACTCCTATGGTGGGGCAGCAGCTAAAAAGTAACGAATTGAACAGCACATCGAGCGACATACCGGCCCGTGGCAATCTGGCACAAGAATTTGTGCAGTTTGCCATTGAGTCTGGCGTGCTCAAGTTTGGCCAGTTCAAAACGAAAGCTGGCCGCATGAGCCCGTACTTTTTCAACGCAGGCTTGTTCGACGACGGCGCAAAGTTGGGCCGCCTGGCGCAATTTTATGCGCGGCAATTGCTGGCTGAAGAAGAAAAAACGGGCCTGAAGTTCGACATGATTTTTGGCCCCGCCTACAAGGGCATTCCGCTGGCCTCCACGGTCGCAGTTGAGTTGGCGCGCATGGGACGAAATTTGCCGTTTGCGTACAACCGCAAAGAAGCCAAAGACCATGGCGAGGGCGGGACGCTGGTAGGCGCGCCAATCAAAGGCCGCGTGCTGATTGTGGACGACGTGATGTCCGCCGGCACTGCGGTACGTGAGTCAATTGCTATCATTTCAGAAGCGGGCGGCGTACCGCACGCAGTGGCAATAGCGCTGGACCGACAGGAAAAAGCAACCGAAAATGGTGTTGACGTAAGTTACAGCGCCGTGCAATATGTCACCAATCGGCTCGGTCTGCAGGTTTGCGCGGTTGCGCGGCTTGCGGATTTGCTGGATTATTTGGCAACGCGAAGCGTGGTAACGCCTGACCACGCTGCAGTGCTGGCCTACCGGCAGCGCTACGGTGTCGACTAACAGGACGAAGGAAATCAAACGGTGGTGAAGAGCAAGGCAATCGTTGTTGCGGTGTTGGCAGCTGTGTGCTTGGGCGGCGCGGCCATGGCCATGGCCCAAAGCATTTACAGCTGCGTGGACGCCAGTGGCCGCAAACTTACGTCAGACCGCCCCATCGCCGAGTGCGTTGACCGCAGCCAGCGCGAGTTGTCACCACAGGGCACCACCAGGCGCATTGTGGGGCCCACGCTGACCGCGCGAGAGCTTGCTGCACAGGAAGAAAAAGAAAAGGCAGAGCAGGAAAGCCGCGCCTCGGCGCTCGAGGAAAAGCGCCGCGACCGCGCACTGCTGTCGCGCTACCCTGGCAAAACTGTGCACGACAAAGAGCGTGCGCAAGCCATTGAGCAGGTTAATGAGGTGATCAAGGCGTCAGCCAAGCGCTCACAGGAGTTGACCGAGCAGCGTGCTGCCATCAATCTTGAGATGGAGTTTTACAAGAAAGACCCCAGCAAAGCGCCACAAGCCCTCAAGCGGCGGGTTGAAGAAAATGACAGCAGCACCGCCGTGCAAAAGCGTTTCTTGACCGAGCAGGACCTTGAAAAGCAGCGTGTGAACTTGCGCTTTGACGAAGAGCTGGTCAAGCTCAAGCAACTGTGGGCCATGGCGGGTGGATCAGGCGCGGCAAGTGCAGCTACGCAAGCAACCGATGCGAAGGCTACGCAAAAGAAGCCCTAGCCCGTTTTTGCATCAAATCAGGCTCTAGCGCAATAAATACGGGCGCAAAAAGCTCCTTAATTAATAGCAAACTTGAGCTGGTAGCCTGGGCTACAGAAGGCGTCGAAGCGAATACTGGCCCCAGCCACGGCCAAGTTTTTGACGATTTCGCCGACGAATATCTGGATATTTGGCAAGAAATCGGCGAAAAATAAACCGCTGCGGTCAATTTGCAGCTGACGTCCTTTCTGCCGCCCACGCTCCTGGAGCACCTGTTCTGAGCTAACCCAATTTCTTTGCCAGCAGCGCGTTGACCTGCGCCGGGTTGGCTTTGCCTTTGGTCGCCTTCATGGCTTGGCCGACGAGGGCGTTCATCGCCTTGGCGTTACCTGCGCGTACTTCTTCTACGTTTTTGGCGTTGGCAGCGAGTACTTCGTCGATGATTTTTTCGAGTTCGCCGGAGTCGCTCATTTGTTTGAGGCCTTTGGCTTCGATGATGGCGTCAATGAATTTCGCTAAATCGGTAAGTTGCTCGTGAATACGCGCGCACATTTCCAGAAAAACGGTTTTCGCACCGGCATGAGAAATAGTGTTGTCCAAGATTCGACGAATGAGCTCGCCCAATGCTGTGGGAACAGGCACTTCAACATCGTCGATTCCCACTTGTAGTCGGTTCAGAAGTGCAGACACCTCGCCTAGCACCCAGTTGGCTGCAAATTTCGGTGAGCCGCTCGTCTTAGCCGCAATTTCGAAATAAGCCGCCGTCGCCTTACTTTGTGTCAGTTGGCCGGCATCGTATTCAGTCAACCCGTATTGCGAAACAAACCGCGCCGCCATCACACGTGGCAACTCGCTCATCTCAGCGCGCGTCTTCTCAACCCAATCCCGTCCAATCACCAGCGGCGGCAAGTCCGGGTCCGGGAAGTAGCGGTAATCGGCTGCGTCTTCCTTGCTGCGCATGGAGCGTGTCTCACCCGTATCGGGGTCAAACAGCACGGTCGCCTGTTGTATCGCGTGGCCGTCTTCAATCTGCTCAATCTGCCAGCGGATTTCATAGTCCATCGCCTGCTGCATGAACTTGAAGCTGTTCAGGTTTTTAATCTCGCGCCGTGTGCCCAGCGCTGCGCCGGGTTTGCGCACAGACACGTTCGCATCGCACCTGAAGCTGCCTTCTTGCATGTTGCCGTCGCAAATGCCAATCCAGGTCACGATTTTGTGCAGCTCTTTGGCATAGGCCACGGCTTCCGCACTGCTGCGCATGTCGGGCTCGGTGACGATCTCCAGCAGCGGAGTGCCCGCGCGGTTCAAGTCGATGCCGCTCATGCCAACAAAATCTTCATGCAGCGACTTGCCCGCATCTTCCTCCAGGTGCGCGCGCACCAGCCGAACGGTTTTCTTTTCACCGTCCAAGAAAAACTCAACAGCACCGCCCTGCACCACCGGAATCTCAAACTGGCTGATCTGGTAGCCCTTGGGCAGGTCGGGGTAAAAATAGTTTTTACGCGCAAACACACTGCTTTCGGCGATGTGCGCATTCACCGCCAAACCAAACTCAATCGCCCGCTGCACAGCGCCCTTGTTCATAACCGGCAGCGCGCCCGGCAACGCAAAGTCCACCGCAGAAGCATTGGTGTTCGGCTCTGCGCCAAACGACGTGGATGCACGGCTGAAAAGCTTGGATTCGGTGGTCAGCTGGGTATGCGTTTCAAAGCCGATGACGACTTCGTAGCCATTTACAAGTTTCGACATCTCTAAAAAAGTCCTCTTTGTATTCCCCTCAAACTCGATGAGAGGATATAACCTTTGCTTTTGCCGTTGCCCGCAGGCGCTTTTTGGATAAAGTTTTGTTTTTCGAGATGATTAAATATCTTTCGAACACCACGGTTAAATCGGTCAAACTCGCGAATATCCGTTTGATCTTTACCTTCGGATGCCCAAAGGGCAAAGCTAGCCTGATTTGCATTGATCGTTCTTTTTGAGCTGAAGTTGGTGTAACGATAGGCAACACTAAGGATTTTTCTGCCTAATAAAGTCAGCTCATCAAGTGCGTTGCCAAATTGCTGTTGCAACTCGACCTCAAAATTATCAGAAAGCAGATTTCGGTCTGCTGTGTAAACCGGATAAAGGTCAGCGCTTCTGGCGTCGCGAGAAATTAACCCGGCTGCTTCCAGCGCCTTAATAGCTTGAGCGTGATTGTTATCAGGCGTCAACAATACACAATATTTTCCCTCTAGGTTTGCCCATTCGCTCTTAATAAAGTAAGCCAACACGGCTTGCTTTTCAAACGAAAATTCGTCCAGTTGACCTAATTTTTTCGCGATGTAATCGTCACGGGAGCCAAAAAGTTCGGTTATTCGAGGGTCAATCAACTGCCCGGCCTGCAGCACAAGTGTCACCTCATCACATTTGAATTTAAAGTAAGGTAAATTCAAACGATTCTCAAGACTTAGATTCACCAAAGTCGACATACCTATTCCACGCCCTTCCCACTTGCTGTAGACGCGCAAGACATCAGCCAAGCGGGGATTGCGTGGCTTGGTTTCAGGTACCACACGGAGAATCGGTGAATGACCTTGATGGGCAGAAGAATGGTTTAGTAGGAGTTGATCTCTGAATTTTCCTGGGTTAGTGATTTCAATTTGCCGCGCTGGCGTGATTGAAATGACCACCTGCTTGTTAATCGAATAGTCCCGATGCGCGAGCGCGTTGTTGATGGTTTCCCGGAGTACTGCTTCGGGATATTGCGGAGTGACTGTGCCTCCGCGAACGGTGCTGACACCGGCCTGGATATTACGAAGCACATAAGCGTTAGCCTGTTCAAGCAGCGGCAACACATTGGCGATCATGTCTTGCTTGTCACGCGCAACCAGCGCATCTTGATCAAGGGCGCTCACATAGCCATGCACATGCGCTCTAAAACCTAGTAGATCACCTGGATGCGCGCCACATACCAATCCGCCGAGCAACGTTAATCGACCATTTACAAGAAACTTCTTGCGCTCCAAAAAAGCGGTTGCCTCTAAGAGGCTGGGTTTGAGCGTCTCGATTTTTTGAAGTCGATTGAGCTGAACGATATATTCGTTCAGCTTGTCAAGGTCGATGCTCTCAAGTCCTTCGGTGCCCAACGTTTCGAGTTCGCGCGCCTGTGCAAACTCTTCGATGAGTTCAACCTGACGATCTAACTCGGGCTGCTTGACCTTCTGGTCGCCCGTAAGTTGACGCTTATAAGCTTGACCATCGTAGAAAACAAAACGTTTTTGTGCAGGTAGGGCATCAACCCGCTGAACTGCAATGCGGTGGTCCATAAACAAGCGCAGCTCTGTTGGAGGTAAGTATTCTGTTAAATCAAGCGGACGTTTTTCGACATCAGTAAATGCACTCCGCATTTCGCTCAGCTTGTTCTCTGCGGATTGGTCATAACCAGAAACAACGTATTTCCGATGCTTGCCTTGACCTTCCTCTTTGATACCTAAAACAAGTAGCCCGCCCCGGGTGTTTAAAAAGGCGTTTACAGATTTAAAGCGTTCCGCCCAGCTCTGACCAGTGGAAGGGCAGGGCTTAAATTCGATGGTGTCGCTTTCAAGTTCTTCAAAGCGCTCTTGCTCAATCAAAACTTGAAGCCGCTCAAACAGGAACGTTAAATCATCCATCGCGTTTCATCCAAATGTTGGCTGGCGCATGTGCCAATCCGTCGCCATCTGAAACTGATGCGCCGCACCCAGCAACTGCGCTTCTTTGAAATAATTGCCAATCAACTGCAAACCCACTGGCATGCCGCCCTCGCCAAAGCCCGCGGGAATGCTCATGCCGGGCAAGCCAGCAAGGCTGCTCGACAAGGTGTAAATATCAGCCAGGTAGTTGGCCACCGGGTCGGCTTTGTTTTCGCCAATCTTCCAGGCCACGGTGGGCGACACCGGCCCGGCGATGATGTCGCACTGCGTGAAGGCTTTTTGAAAGTCTTGCGCAATCAGGCGGCGAATTTTTTGGGCTTTGAGGTAGTACGCGTCGTAGTAGCCGTGCGACAACACGTAGGTGCCGATCATGATGCGGCGCGTGGCTTCGTCGCCAAAACCTTCGGAGCGCGACTTTTTGTACATGTCGTTCAGGTCGCCGTAGTGGGCGGCGCGATGTCCGTACCGCACGCCGTCGAAGCGGCTCAAATTGCTGCTGGCTTCTGCGGGTGCAATGACGTAGTAGACCGGGATCGACAGCTCGGTCAACGGCAGATCGACTTCAACAAGGCTGGCGCCGAGCTTTTCATATTCACTTAAAGCAGCGCGAACAGAGGCCAAAACGTCGGGTGCACAACCAGCACCAAAAAACTGCTTGGGAAGGCCTATTTTTAAGCCTTTTAGTGGATGTTTTAGGGCTGTGGCGCCCGTTTCACGGGCGCAAGCAGCTATTAAATCAGTAGCGTAATTTACTGCTGGCATGTCTACCGATGTTGAGTCGCGGTCAAGGTCTGGCCCCGCCATGGCGCTCAGCAGCAAGGCGCAGTCAAGCGCGCTGCGTGCCATTGGCCCGGCTTGGTCCAGGCTGCTGGCAAACGCCACCATGCCGTAGCGTGAGCAGCGGCCGTAGGTGGGTTTGATGCCTGTGATGCCGGTGAGTGACGCAGGCTGGCGAATAGAGCCGCCTGTGTCTGTGCCCGTTGCAGCAGGTATCAAACGCGCAGCAACCGCAGCCGCTGAGCCGCCTGACGAACCGCCGGGTATTCGGCTGGTATCCCACGGGTTTTTTGCCGGAAAGTACGCGCTGTTTTCATTGCCCGAACCCATCGCGAATTCATCGCAATTCAATTTGCCCAGCGTGACCATGCCTGCTTGCGCCAACTTGGCTACCACCGTCGCATCAAATGGGCTGCGGTAGTTTTCCAGCATTTTTGAGCCAGCGGTCGTCACAAAATCACGCGTCACGAACGCATCTTTATGCGCCAGCGGCACGCCCAGCAGCGGCGTGCGCTCACCTGCGGCCAACCGCACATCGGCGGCTCTAGCTTGCGCCAGGGACACGTCAGCGTCAGTCGCTAAAAAGGCGCCCAGCTTTTCGTTTTTAACGCGCGCTAAAAAATGCTCAGTAGCTTCTACGCTCGATACTTCGCGCGCGGCCAATTTGGCAGCAAGGTCGAACACGCTCAAGTCGTGCAGTTCTGTATTGGCAAGGTTCGCGCTCATTCAATCACCTTAGGCACTAAAAACAAGCCGCGCTCAACGGCGGGTGCCGACCTCTGCGACGCATCACGCTGGTTCGGCTCATTGGCAACGTCGTCCCTCAAGCGCAGCGCCACGTCGCCCAAAATGGCGGCCGGGTGCGCCAGTGGCTCAATGCCGTCGGTGTTGACGGCGTCCATTTGCGCGACAAGTGCGAAAAACCCGTTGAGCTGGCTCAGCACACGTTCGGTTTCATCTGGGCGCAATTCAAGCCGGGCCAGGTTGGCCACACGGGAAATGTCTTGCGCTGTTAGCAAGGCGCTTGAAGCGGCTGGAGCAGGTTGCGTCATGGCTATAAGTAAAAGTAAGTAAAACTGCCGATTGTCGAGTTCGAAATTCTGACCGCGCGCCCAATGAAATTGGCTTAAAACAAGGGTAAAACCCAAGGGGGATGCGTTATTATCCAACCTTTGGTGTGAAATCGCGACGGATTGCACCCTTTAAGTGCTTTTTGAGCGCTTGAAATGGGTTCAAGGCCACTTCGTTTTGACGATCCGCGGGATGTCGCACTTTGCGAAGATTATTTGCTCAGGGCTTTAGCGCAACGCAAGTTTGCGCACACCCTAACCGGACTCTTGAACATGTTTGAAGCTTTTCGTCGGTACGTATCTACCGATCTTGCCATTGACCTTGGCACAGCCAACACACTGATTTATGTACGTGACCGCGGCATCGTTCTGGACGAGCCTTCCGTGGTTGCCATTCGCCATGAAGGCGGCCCGCAAGGCCGTAAAACCATTCAAGCCGTGGGCCATGAAGCCAAAGCCATGCTGGGCAAGGTGCCCGGCAACATTGAGGCGATTCGCCCGATGAAAGACGGCGTGATTGCCGATTTCACCGTGACCGAGCAAATGCTCAAGCAATTTATAAAAATGGTGCATCCGCGCAGCTTTTTCAAGCCGAGCCCGCGCATCATCATTTGCGTGCCCTGTGGTTCAACCCAGGTTGAGCGCCGTGCCATTCGTGAAAGCGCCCTCGGCGCTGGCGCACGCGACGTGTTTTTGATTGAAGAGCCCATGGCCGCAGCAATCGGTGCAGGCTTGCCAGTCAGCGAGGCCAGCGGCTCGATGGTGGTCGACATTGGCGGCGGCACCACTGAAGTGGGCGTGATCTCACTCGGCGGCATGGTCAACAAAGGCAGTGTGCGCGTGGGTGGCGACCGTTTTGACGAAGCCATCATCAACTACATTCGCCGCAACTACGGCATGCTGATTGGCGAGCCAACGGCTGAAGCGATCAAGAAAAAAATCGGCTCTGCGTTTCCCGGTTCTGAAGTCAAGGAAATGGAAGTCAAAGGCCGCAATTTGTCTGAAGGCGTACCGCGCAGCTTTACCATTTCAAGCAATGAAATTCTGGAAGCGCTGACCGACCCGCTGAACAACATTGTCAGCGCTGTGAAAAACGCGCTGGAGCAGACCCCGCCTGAGCTGGGCGCGGACATTGCCGAGCGCGGCATGATGCTGACCGGCGGCGGCGCTCTCTTGAGAGACCTGGACCGCTTGCTGGCTGAAGAAACCGGCTTGCCCGTGCTGGTGGCTGAGGAGCCGCTGACCTGCGTGGTGCGCGGTTGCGGTATGGCGCTTGAGCGTATGGACCGCCTGGGTTCGATCTTCACGTCGGAATAAACAAGGCTCACGCGTCATGCGCCAGCCGGTTTAAGCGCAGCACGACGTACACGACACCATGCCTCTCGGCACCCTTGACCGCACCCCTCCACCGTTTTTCAAGCAGGGTTACTCTGCTCTGTCCAAGCTGGTTTTCTTCAGCGCGCTGGCGCTGTTTTTAATGGTGGCAGACACCCGGTTTCGCATCACCCAGCCGGTGCGTGCCGCGCTGGCCACGGCGCTGTACCCGGTGCAGTGGCTGGCCATGCAACCGGTTCGCGCGGTGCAAAACGCCAGTGGCTACCTCACCGGGCTTGACCAGGCTAACTCCAGCAGCGAGCTGGCCAGCAAAAAGCTGGCACTGCAGTCCATGCGCGCCGGGCAAGTGGAGTCCCTAGAGCAAGAAAACGCCCGCCTGCGCAAGTTGCTTGGCCTTCGGGACCAGTTGACCGCATCGGTCATGTCCGCAGAAGTACTTTATGACGCAGCCGACCCGTACACCCGTAAAGTCATCATTGACAAGGGATTGGTGCAAGGCATTGAGCTGGGCTCACCCGTGCTGGATGAGTCTGGCGTGCTTGGCCAGGTCACGCGCGTGCACCCGTTGGTAAGCGAAGTGACTTTGGTAATTGACCGCGAGCTGGCGATACCTGTGCTCAACGTGCGCACCGGAGCACGCAGTGTGGCGTTTGGAGACCCAGCCACGGCAGCGACTGGTAGCGGCCTGGAGCTGCGCTTTATGGGCAGCAATTCTGATGTGCAGGAAGGCGATTTGCTCACCACCAGCGGGGTAGATGGTGTGTACCCAACAGGTTTGCCAGTTGCCAGAATCAGCAAGATTGAGCGCCGTGCTGAATCCGCATTCGCGAAAATTTATTGCACACCGCAGGCGCTGGTATCAGGTGCGCGCCACGTCATGGTGGTCAAGCCCGTAACCAGCCAGTTACCTTCACGCCCGGACGACTTGCCGCCGCCAGCGCCGACGAAAAAGGGTGCTGCCAAATGATCATGAAGGGCTTGACACCATGATCATGCGATCAGGCCAGCAACTCCTGCTGCCAGCAAATCCGCTGTTCATTTGGGGCAGCTTGATTGCGGCGCTGCTGCTGAATATGTTGCCGCTGGGCCGGGTGCCCTGGATGCCTGATTTTCTGGCGCTGGTGCTGGTGTTCTGGAATGTGCACCAGCCGCTGCGGGTGGGCATTGGGCTGGCGTTTTTCTTTGGGCTGGGCATGGACGTACACCAGTCCGCACTGTTAGGCCAGCACGCGCTGAGCTACACAGCACTGTGCTTTTTTGCCACCATGATCCACCGCCGTCTGCTGTGGTTTTCAGTTCCATCGCAAGCGCTGCAAGTGTTGCCACTGTTTGCTGCGGCGCACGGCGTTGAGCTGGTCATCCGGATGGTAAGTGGCGGTATTTTTCCCGGCTGGATTTTGTTAATGGCGCCTGTAGCCGAGTCCTTGCTTTGGCCGTTGGCCAGTATCTTGTTACTAGCACCGCAGCGCCGGGCACCAAATCCAGACGAAAATCGACCGCTGTAGGTATGACCCCCACGCTTGCCCACTGCGTGTGGCCGCTGCACCTTGCAGGCCGCCGCTTGCCAAAGGCTTCGCTTCTGTCGCCTGTCCAAACCTGCGCAGGCAGGTTTGGAGCCGCAGGCACCAGCCCCGGGGGGGCTAATTTTCCTAGGGGCGGCCCGTCGGAAAATTGTCTTACTCAGCCTGAGAAATGAATACTGCCGCCATAGACATCAAAAAGCTTTGGACCGTTTTTAAAAACGGTGACAAAGACGTGGTCATCCATAAAGACCTTGACCTGTCTGTGCAGCGCGGCGAAATCCTGTCGCTGGTCGGCGGGTCGGGCACGGGCAAAACAGTGCTGCTCAGGCAAATGCTGGGGCTGGAGCACCCGACCAAAGGCGACATCACGGTGCTTGGCAAACCCGTGTCTGAGCTGGGCCGGCGCGGTGCGGCTAGCCGCA
>JANNCT010000081.1:0-15156 GCA_031386895.1 Polaromonas sp. | reverse complement strand
TTCACCCGCCCGGAAGGCACGATGGCGCACCTGGCGGTGTGCCGGGCACTGGGCGTAAAAATGGTGATCGGCACGACTGGTTTTACCGAGGCACAAAAGGTAGAGCTCGCCGCTGCAGCCAAAGACATCGCCATCGTCATGGCGCCCAACATGAGTGTGGGTGTTAATGTGACGCTGAAGCTGCTCGAGCTTGCGGCCAAAGCGCTCAACACTGGCTACGACATTGAAATTGTTGAGGCGCACCACCGCCATAAAGTAGACGCGCCATCCGGCACAGCCCTGAAAATGGGCGAGGTGATTGCCGACGCGTTGGGGCGTGACTTGAAAGACTGCGCCGTGTACGCGCGTGTCGGCCACACCGGGGCGCGTGACCCTTCAACCATTGGCTTCGCCAGCGTGCGCGGGGGTGACGTGGTGGGCGACCACAACGTCATGTTTTTAGGCGATGGCGAGCGCATCGAAATTGCCCACAAATCGTCAAGCCGGGTAACTTACGCGCAAGGCAGCTTGCGTGCGGCGCGGTTTCTGGCCGACAAGCAAAGCGGGCTGTTCGACATGTTTGATGTGCTTGGCTTGAAGTAACCCATGAAGAAAACAAAATGAATTTCGTGAGCCTCATGACCCAGGGCGGCGCAGTCAGCGTGATCGTGGCGTTGGTGTTGCTGGCCATGTCGATTGCCAGTTGGGTGGTGATTTTGTGGAAGGCCTGGTTGCTCAAGCGCGCGATGGACGATGTTGCGCGCAGCACGGCGGCTTTCTGGCAATCGGCTTCGGTAGGTGCTGCGCATGAAAAAGTAAAAGCATTCGACCGCGAAGCGCTGGTGCTGCCTTTGATTGCTGCCAGCAACATCGAAGCGGGCAACACTCTGGCCACACGTGGCGACAAATCTCAGCAGCTCACTCGCGTGCTGCGGGGCGCACTGCATGCCGTGCTGCTCAAGTTGCAATACGGCCAGGTGCTGCTGGCAACGGTGGGGTCTGTAGCACCTTTTGTGGGTTTGCTCGGTACGGTTTGGGGCATCTACCACGCGCTGATTGCAATTGCGTCAAGCGGGCAAATCACCATCGACAAAGTGTCTGGCCCGGTCGGCGAGGCACTCATCATGACCGCTGCGGGTTTGGCTGTGGCGATTCCGGCCGTGTTGGCGTACAACATTTTTGGACGCTACATCAACCGGATTGAGGCTGACCTGGAAGGCTTTGCGCGGGATTTGCGTGAACTGTTGGCAAACGGTTCGCTGGATGCAACCAGATGAGTTTTGGACGGTTAGAGCGTAGTAAAGGCTCTGAGCCGATGAGCGAGATCAACGTCACGCCCATGGTCGATGTGATGCTGGTGTTGTTGGTGATTTTCATCCTCACCGCGCCTCTGATGGCCAGCTCTATCAAGCTTGATCTGCCTAAAACCGATGCTGCCACAGCCCTTGAGGCACCCAAGTTCGTCACCCTGGTGATCGACAAAACCGGCCAGATTTTTTTGAATGAAGCACCCATCGCGCTTGACGCGCTGCGCGTCAACCTGACGCAAACCGCCACTAAAAATCCTGACACAGAAGTTCAGCTGCGAGCAGACGCTGCCGTGCCGTACGGCAAAGTGGTGGAAGTGATGGGCGCGGCGCAAAAAGCCGGCCTGAACCGCATTGGTTTTGTGGCCGATGCAGCAAGTCCATCGCCAACTTCAACGCCCGGTTTGGTACCTGCACCAGCGCAGCCTGCAGCAAGTCGCTGACCCGGCAAGGCCAGCATCTAAAATCTGGCTTTTCGCAGCGCTTGGCTGCCTCGCCTGTCTCGTCAGGCGTTTTCAGATTCAGCACTCCTCCCAATTCGTTCCATGCAAGAAAAATACGACCATAAACCCATCGAGGCCGCCGCCCAAACGCATTGGACGGCCAGCAACGCCTACCGCGTCGAGAACCAAGACAGCCCCAGCAAGCCGCTGGGCAAGTTTTACGCTTGCTCGATGTTGCCTTACCCCAGCGGCAAGCTGCACATGGGCCATGTGCGCAACTACACCATCAACGACATGATGGCTCGCCAGCTACGGATGAAGGGCTACAACGTATTGATGCCCATGGGGTGGGACGCCTTCGGTATGCCCGCCGAAAACGCGGCTATTGCCAACAACGTACCACCCGAAAAATGGACGCGCGCCAACATCGCAGAGATGAAGTCGCAGTTTGAGCCGCTGGGATTGTCGTTTGACTGGTCACGGGAAATTGCGACCTGTGATCCCAGCTATTACCGGTGGAACCAATGGATGTTCCTGAAGATGCTGGAAAAAGGCATCGCCTATCGTAAAACCCAGGTAGTCAATTGGGACCCTGTCGACCAAACCGTGCTGGCCAATGAGCAGGTGATTGACGGGCGAGGTTGGCGCAGCGGGGCGCTGGTTGAAAAGCGCGAGATCCCTGGCTACTACCTGCGCATCACCGACTACGCCGAAGAGCTGCTGGACCACACGCTCAATAAGCTGCCCGGCTGGCCTGAGCGTGTTCGCATCATGCAAGAGAACTGGATCGGTAAAAGCGAGGGCGTTCGTTTTGCTTTCACGCACGACATCAAAAATGCAACCGGTCAATTGATCGGCGACGGCAAGATGTATGTCTTTACCACCCGTGCTGACACCATCATGGGCGTGACGTTTTGCGCCGTGGCACCTGAGCATCCACTGGCGCTGCACGCGGCTCTGGGTAATTCCAAGCTCGCTGCTTTCATTGAAGAATGCAAGTCCGGCGGCACGACCGAAGCCGAGTTGGCCACGCAAGAAAAAAAAGGCGAGCACACCGGTTTGTTCGTCACGCACCCTTTGAGTGGCGAGCAGGTTGAAGTCTGGGTTGGCAACTACGTGTTGATGAGCTACGGCGACGGCGCGGTGATGGGCGTGCCTGCGCATGATGAGCGGGACTTTGAGTTTGCAAACAAATATGGTTTGCCAATCAAACAAGTTACTGACGTTAATAGCCAAGCCTTCAGCACCCACACGTGGGCAGACTGGTACGGCGACAAGCAACAAGGCGTTGCCATTCACTCCGGTAAATACGACGGCCTGGCTTTCAAAGCCGCGGTTGACGCGGTAGCCGGTGACCTGATCGCCAAGGGCCTCGGCGAGAAAAAAACCACTTGGCGCTTGCGTGACTGGGGCATCAGTCGCCAGCGTTATTGGGGCACACCGATACCCATCATCCATTGCGCTGAACACGGCGCGGTGCCTGTGCCCGAAAAAGACCTGCCAGTGGTTTTGCCGCCCCACCTCGTGCCAGATGGTTCGGGCAACCCGCTCAACAAATGTGAAGAGTTTCTGCATGCACCTTGCCCCATCTGCGGCAAGCCTGCGATGCGCGAGACCGACACCATGGACACTTTTGTGGACAGCGCCTGGTACTACATGCGCTACACCTGTCCCGATGCGCCCACCATGGTGGATGCCAGCAACGACTACTGGATGCCGATGGACCAGTACATCGGCGGCATTGAGCACGCGGTGCTGCACCTGCTGTATGCGCGCTTTTGGACCAAGGTCATGCGAGACATGGGGCTGCTTAATTTTGATGAGCCATTCACCAAGTTGTTTACGCAAGGAATGCTGCTGCACGATTGCTACTACCGAGAAGACGCTGGAGGGGCAAAGCGCTGGTTCTATCCGAATGAGGTGCTGATCGAACAAGACGACAAAGGCCGACCCATCCGCACCACAGCCAAAGACGACGGCCTGCCTGTGCTTTATGGCGGCACCGAAAAAATGTCGAAAAGCAAGAACAACGTGGTCGAGCCACGTGAGTTCATTTCCAAATTTGGTGCAGATACGGCACGCGCGTTCGTGATCTTTTCCGGACCGCCCGACCAAAGCGCCATCTGGAGCGATTCTGGGGCCGAAGGCGCCTATCGGTTTTTGCGCCGGGTCTGGAATTTTGGCTTCAAATTAAACGCTATCAATTCAGGTGCTTCTTGCGCCCGAATTGATTGGGCTACAGGCACTTTTGATAAAGAAATTAAAGCTTTAAGGTTTGAGATTCATACCGTTTTAAAGCAAATCGATTTTGACTACCAGCGCATGCAGTACAACACTGTTGTGTCGGGATCGATGAAGCTGCTCAATGCTTTAGAAGACAAACTGTCTGCCTCCACGCTCGTCGCTTCGCGTACTGCGCTGCCCCCCGAGGGGGCTTCCTCGCCTAAGGGCGGCCTGTCGGCGGGGCAATCAGACACCTCAAACGCTTCAATTGCCGCGCTGCACGAAGGCTTCAATATTCTGCTGCGCTGCCTGTACCCTGTCACTCCGCACATCGCCCACGCGCTGTGGGCTGATTTAGGGTACGACAAAGCGCACGGCGATTTACTCGATGCGCCCTGGCCGCAAGTTGACAGCTCCGCCTTGCAAAAAGACGAAGTCGAGCTGATGTTGCAAATCAATGGCAAGCTGCGCGGCTCGGTGACCGTGAGCGCCGCCGCCGACAAGGCAACGATTGAAGCCGCGGCTTTGGCAACAGAAGCGTTCATCAAGCTGGCTGCTGGCGCGCTGCCGAAAAAAGTCATTGTGGTGCCGGGCCGGCTGGTCAACATTGTTGTGTAAGCAGGACTAAAAAGGACGAACTATGCATCGCCGTTTGTGTTTGCACCTTTTGGCAGTCAGCGCTGGGTTCAGTCTGGTTGGCTGCGGTTTTGCCCTGCGCACCGCGCCAAACCTTGTGTTCAAAACGCTGTTCAGCCCGTTGGGTGAAAGCTCACAGCTGGGCACCGCGCTCAAGCGGTCGCTTGAATCTGGCGGGGCCGTGCGCGTGATTACAGACGTACGGCAAATTGACCAGGCAGACGTCATCTTGGACATGCTGCAAGACCAGCGTGAAAAGGTCGTGGTGGGCGTAAATGCGTCTGGCCAGGTGCGCGAGTTTCAATTGCGCATTTTGTTCAAGTTCAAACTCCGCAACGCCAAAGGCGTGGAGCTGATTGCGCCGACTGAAATTACGCAGCAGCGCGACATCAGTTTCAATGAAACCGCCGTGCTTGCCAAAGAAGCGGAAGAAACGCTGCTGTACCGCGACATGCAAAACGACATCGTGCAGCAAATCATGCGGCGCCTTGCTGCAGTGACAACGCTGTAGCCAGGGCGCAAACGCATGAACCTGGCCCCTGCGCAGCTGAACGAGCACATCAAGCGCGGCATCAAAAGTCTGTACACACTGCATGGCGACGAGCCACTTCTGGTGCAAGAGTTTGCTGACACCTTGCGCGCCGCCGCCCGCGCGCAAGGCTTTACCGAGCGCGTGGTGCATGTGGTGCAAGGCGCGCATTTTGACTGGAGCGGTGTGCTGGCCAGCGGCGGCTCGATGAGCCTGTTTGCTGACAAGCAGATCATTGAAATTCGCGTGCCCAGTGGCAAGCCCGGCAAAGATGGCTCGGTTGCGCTGCAGCAAATTGCCGAGCGGGTGCAGGGCGATGATGCAACGCTGACGCTGGTGATTCTGCCCAAACTCGACGGCATGACGACCAAGGGCGCCTGGTTTGGCGCGCTTGAGAGTTATGGCGTCACCGTCAAGTTCGAGCCAATTGCGCGCGGCATGTTGCCGCAGTGGATTTCGCAGCGGCTGGCCGCGCAAGGCCAGCGCGTGGCCGCAGGCGAAGAGGGTCAGCGCACACTGCAGTTTTTCTCAGACCGGGTTGAAGGCAACTTGCTGGCCGCGCACCAGGAAATTCAAAAGCTTGGCCTGCTGTACGGCAACGCAGACGGCGGTGTGTTGAGCTTTGCGCAAGTTGAAAACGCCGTGCTGAATGTGGCGCGTTACGATGTGTTCAAGTTGTCTGAAGCGGTGCTGGGCGGGCAGTCGGTTCGTGTAGCGCGCATGCTCGACGGCCTGCAATCTGAAGGTGAATCTGAAGTGCTGGTTCATTGGGCGCTAAGCGAAGATATTCGCGCGCTAAAGCGCGTCAAAGACACCATCGAAGCAGGCAGGCCCATGCCGATGGCGCTGAAAGACCACCGGGTGTGGGGCGTCAAAGAAAAGCTGTACGAGCGTGTACTGCCCAATATCAGCAGCGCCGCGTTGGCGCAGCTTTTAACAGCAGCGCACAAAGTCGACGGAATTTGCAAAGGCTTGAAACAATCCGACTGGCCAGCAAGTGGCTGGCAAGCGCTGCACCGTCTGGCGGCCATGGTGTGTGAGCAGTGCGCCGTACGTGCAAAATAGCGCTATGTCTGAACAAAACATCACGCTGCTTATTCAGGCCATGGGCCAGAAGGCAAAAGTGGCTTCAAGCCACATAGCACGGGCGCAAACAGCTACTAAAAACAGAGCGCTTATTGGCTTGGCAAACTTGCTTCGGCAAAACGTGTTGGCCCTGGCAATGGCAAACCAGCAAGACCTGGACCGCGCCGCAGCCAACGGGCTGGCAGGCCCCATGCTCGACCGCCTCAAGCTCACGGCGAAAGACATCGAAACCGTGGCCATCGGCTGCGAACAACTTGCCGCCATGCCCGACGTGATTGGCGAAATTATTGGCATGAAGCAGCAGCCCAGCGGCATTCGTGTGGGGCAAATGCGCGTGCCGATTGGCGTGTTCGGCATGATTTACGAAAGCCGCCCGAATGTGACGATTGAAGCCGCCAGCCTGGCCATCAAAAGCGGCAACGCCTGTATTTTGCGCGGTGGCTCAGAAGCGATTGACTCGAACAAAGCACTTGCCGAGCTGGTGCAAACCGCGTTGGTCGAAGCCGGGCTGCCTGCAGACACAGTGCAGCTGGTACCCACCACCGACCGCGAAGCCGTGGGCCAGCTGATTGCCATGCCGCAGTATGTTGACGTGATCATTCCGCGCGGTGGCAAGGGGCTGATTGAGCGCATCAGCCGCGATGCCAAGGTGCCCGTTATCAAACACCTGGACGGCAACTGCCATGTGTACGTTGACGACCCCTGTGACATCGCCATGGCGGTAAAAATTGCCGACAACGCCAAAACCCAGAAGTACAGCCCGTGCAACGCGGCTGAAAGTTTGCTGGTGGCGCGCGGGGTTGCAGAAGCGTTCTTATCCAAAATCGCCGCCATTTACGCTGAAAAAGGCGTAGAAATACGATCAAATGAGGCTGTAGCGCATATATTACGGGCGCAAGCAGCTACTAAATCGATAGTAGTCAAAACGGCGACTGAGGAAGACTGGTACGAAGAATACCTGGCCCCCATCATTAGCATCAAGGTGGTTGAGGGTGTGGATGAAGCGATTGCTCACATCAACAAATACAGCAGCCACCACACCGACGCCATCATCACCAACAACCACCAGCACGCTCAACAATTTCTACGCGAAGTCGATTCAGCCAGCGTGATGGTCAACGCCAGCACCCGCTTTGCCGACGGTTTTGAGTTTGGCCTGGGCGCTGAAATCGGCATCAGCACAGACAAATTTCACGCCCGCGGTCCGGTGGGGATTGAGGGGCTGACGTCGCTGAAGTATGTGGTGTTGGGGGATGGGGAAGTGCGGGGGTGAGGTTCAAGAGGTGCTTACGGATACCGCATAGCCGAATGCAGCACCTCAAGCACAGTCACTGCTTCCAGCGTCTGCTCCAAAATCACCACATAGTTTGGGTGCGCCACCAGCTCCAGCGTGCCAGGCAAACGGCCCGGTCGGCGTGGAAAGTTGGGGTCAGCCAGTTTGCTGACCTGGTCGTCGATAGACAACCACATATCGATTGCCGCAGCTGGGTTATCGTGCGCAATGTAGTCCTCGATGGCTTGCAGGCTTTCCCAGTACTGCGGCTTGCGCAGCACTTGTAAAAGCCGCTTCACTTTTTAGCAGCCAATGCTCGTCGCTGTTTAAGTTTTTGCTCACGAATGCTGTCCCACACCTTGGGTGATAGCGCAGGCCGCTGGTCTGCCCGCGCAGCTTCTACTTTGGCTTTAAACCACGTGTCATATTCCACAATGCTTTTGAGTGAATCGCGCACCAGCTGCGACACCGTTGTTTCGTTGTGCAGGGCGTATGACTTGAGCGCGAAATATTGCGATTTGGGCAGGTCAACGTTTAATCGCTGGGTGCCTTCAGGTATTGCGTTTTGCGTCATGATTTGAGTAAATGCATAAACCACCATATTATCAAATAGCGTTCAGGGCAGGCAACAAGTTGATTCGGGCAAGCTCACTTGCAACTTTAATTCCCACCCCAATATCTCAACAAAACACTATTCATTAAAAAAGAAAGACCGCATGGTCCCGCACCTGATTACTGCTACCAACCCACCGATTGACGAGCTTGAGCAGCGCATTTTGGACTCGATGCCAGCCATTGAGCGCTGGTTTCGTCTTGAATGGATGGAGCACACACCGCCGTTTTATTGCTCTGTAGATGTGCGGCATGCGGGCTTCAAGTTGGCGCCGGTAGACATCAATTTGTGCCCGCACGGCTGGAACAACTTGACGCCTGACATGCTGCCGCTGGCGGTGCAGGCGGCCATGGCGGCGATTGAAAAAATATGCCCGGAGGCGCGCAACCTGCTCATCATTCCTGAAAACGAGCCGCGCGACACGTTTTACTGGGCCAACGTGATGCAGCTCAAGCGCGTATTTCACCAGGCCGGGTTGAACGTGCGTTTTGGCTCGCTCAGCGCCACGACTGAAAAGCCGGTGACGATGAAGTTGCCCAATGGCGAATCTCTGACCCTGGAACCGCTGGTGCGCACCGACCGCCGCCTGGGTTTGAAAGACTTTGACCCCTGCACGATTTTGCTGAACAACGATCTGTCGGCTGGCATTCCGGGCATTCTTGAAGACCTGAACGAGCAGTACTTGCTGCCGCCGCTGCACGCCAGCAGTTCGGTGCGGCGCAAGACCAGCCACTACAAAGCCTATGAAGAAGTTACCAAGCGCTTTGCCAAGCTGGTGGGCATTGACTACTGGCTGATCAACCCGATGTTCACGCATTGCGGCAACGTGGACTTTGCCAACGAAAAAAGCGTGGAGCAACTGCGCGGCCACATTGATGCGCTGCTGGTCAAAGTCAAACGCAAATACAAAGAGTACGGAATCAATGAGCGGCCGTTTGTGGTCATCAAAGCCGAGGGCGGAGAAGACGGCGCGCAAGGAGCCGGCATCATGATGGTTCGCGACGGTAAAGAGCTGGACGCGGTGGTGGCCAGGGTGTTGGCCAAAGTCGCGACGGTTGGGAAACCTTCAAAAGCCACTGCTGGGGCGATTTCTGAAATCATCATTCAAGAAGGCGTGCTGACCAACGAACGGGTCAACGCCGCCGTGGCCGAGCCAGTGGTGTACATGGTTGACCGCTTTGTGGTGGGCGGTTTTTACCGCATTCATTCCGGGCGCGGGCCAGACGAAAACTTGTGCACGCCAGGTGCAACTTACGTTCCGCTGGCATTTGCCGAGAGTGGGCGCTTACCACAGCCGGGTGAAAAGTCTGGCGCGAGCGGCCCAAACCGCTTTTACATGTACGGCGTGGTTGCTCGCCTGGCCATGCTTGCGGCCAGTTACGAGCTGGAAGCCACCGACCCATTGGCCGAGGTGTACGACTGACTGGCACCTATGCGCTGATTTTTGGGTCATTTCGATGTCTGGCGCCGTAAATACGGGCGCAAGAAGCTATTAAAATAGCAGCAATCCAGCGCTTGACCTTGCCAGTTGCTGCACTGCAACAAAATTTGGATTACTTGACGTTAATTGACGCTGCGCAAAAAAGCAAAGCCGAAATTGTGCAAGGTGCGTGCAAAATAGCGTTCCCGAAGCTCTCACCCCCGCCCAAGCCCCAAGGCGGGACGTTTTTGTGTCAAGTCAAAAATCTTCCCTAGCAGCACTTACTTTGGGCGCCATCGGCGTCGTGTACGGCGACATCGGCACCAGCGTGCTGTATGCCGTCAAAGAAGTTTTCAACCACGGACATGTGGAGGTCACTCCGGGTAATGTGTACGGATTGATGTCGATCTTCTTTTGGACAATGACAGTGATTGTGTCCATCAAGTACGTGGCGCTGGTGCTGCGGGCCGACAACAACGGCGAGGGCGGCCTGATTGCGATGCTGGCACTCGCATCAAACGCCGTCAAAGACAAGCCCAAGCTGCGGCGCCTGCTGCTGGTGGTGGGTATTTTTGGCACCTCACTTTTTTATGGTGATGGTGTCATTACTCCGGCAATTTCGGTGCTGTCAGCCGTTGAAGGGCTGGAGGTGGTTTCCCCCGCGTTCGCCAAGGGCGTGATTCCGATCACGCTGGCGATTTTGTTCGCGCTGTTTGCGGTGCAAAAGCACGGCACTGCGGGCATTGGCAAGTTCTTTGGCCCGATAACGCTGGTCTGGTTTTTGACCATTGCACTGCTGGGCATTTCGCAAATTGTGACGCATCCGGAAATCTTATGGGCCATCAGCCCGCATTACGCCGTTGGCTTTATGTGGAACAACCCTGGCACCACTTTCATTATTTTGGGTGCGGTGGTGCTGTGCGTGACCGGGGCTGAAGCGTTGTACGCCGACTTGGGCCACTTTGGTAAAAAACCGATTCGCCTTGCCTGGTTCAGCGTGGTGATGCCTTGCCTCGTGCTCAATTACTTTGGCCAGGGCGCGCTGCTCTTAAACAACCCGGCGGCTGTTAAAAACCCGTTTTACCTGATGGCGCCTGACTGGGCACTGCTGCCACTGGTCGGCCTGGCCACCATGGCCACCGTGATTGCATCGCAAGCGCTGATCACTGGTGCGTTCAGCGTGACCAAGCAGGCCATTCAAATGGGGTATTTGCCGCGCCTGAAGATCTTGCACACCAGTGTGCGGGACACCGGGCAAATTTACATGCCGTTCATTAACTGGGGGCTGTTCGTCACCATCGTACTGGCGGTGGTGATGTTCCGGTCGTCAAGCAACCTGGCAGCGGCTTACGGCATTGCGGTGTGCACCGACATGCTGATCACCACCATTTTGACGTTTTATGTGGTGCGCTACGGCTGGAAGTACCCGCTGTGGTTGTGCCTTGCTGCAACCGGCGTTTTCTTTGTGGTGGACTTTGCGTTTTTTGCATCGAACCTGATGAAGCTCTTTGCGGGTGGCTGGTTCCCTCTAGTGATTGGCGGCGTTGTATTCACGTTCATGATGACGTGGAAGGAAGGCCGGCACATCATGAATGAAAAGATGCG
Organism: Polaromonas sp.; assembly: GCA_031386895.1. Taxonomy (GTDB): domain Bacteria; phylum Pseudomonadota; class Gammaproteobacteria; order Burkholderiales; family Burkholderiaceae_C; genus Polaromonas. The sequence goes on along the minus strand of JANNCT010000081.1, from coordinate 4,042 downwards.
CACCGATGCGATTGATTTGCCGAGCTTTCTGGATGCGGTTTTCGTCAGCCCACCGGCTCGCGTTGAAGGCACCGCAGTCTTCTTGACCGCCGAGCCTGGTACGGTGCCCAATGCGCTGTTGCACAACCTCAAGCACAACAAAGTGCTGCACGAAGAAAACCTGTTTGTGACGGTGCGCAACCACGAGGTGCCGTGGATTGGCATGGACAAGCGCATCGAAATCGAGTCGCTTGGCCACCACTGCTGGCAAGGGGTGGTGAACTACGGCTTTAAAAACGACCGCGATCTGCCCAAGGCGCTGCTGCACATCAGAACCCGTGGCTGCGAGCTTGAACCCATGACCACCAGCTACTTTTTATCGCGCGACACGGTGGTGCCCACCATTGGCGGCGGCATGGCTGCCTGGCGTGAAAAGCTGTTTGCACAAATGCACCACAATGCCAGCGGCGCTGCAGATTATTTGAATCTGCCGAACAACGCTGTAGTAGAGCTGGGCAGCAAAATCGAGATCTGACCGGCCGCGGCGGTTGATGCTGGCAGGCCAGTTCTGCCGGGCAGGCTCAACTCAAGCTGTCAGCAAGTCGCTCTGGCTTGCTCGGCTGGTAGCAAAGGCCGCTGTTTTTTGCGCGGCGTCTGCATGGGTGTTGGTGACCGCGTTCAAAGCCTGCGCCACCACCCCGCGCGTATCGACCAGCCGGAGCAGGTTTTGCATCATCAGCTTTTCGCAGCTGCGGTTGGTCATGGAATGCGGTTGGCCGCCATGGCTTAAAAACATGAACAGCGTTGACTTGGAACTGGCCCACACCAGCTGCGCGCGAAGCCAGCGGCGTCTGGAATACAAATCTACCCAGTTGCCGGCGCGCAAGCCCAGCAGCATGGCCTGCGCCTCTTCTTTGGTGCAGGCCTGCGCCGCCTCTTGTGGTGCTGCCAAGTGCTGCTCGGCGTTTACAAAGCTTTCAGTCAGGCCCTCGGTGTCAGAGCGCGGCGTGCCGATTGCAAGCGCTGCGGCGGCTTGTGCAACGCTGACAGGCACCGTTTCGGCAGGAGCGGCTTCAAGTGGTATCGATTCGGAAGGGAGCGTGTCTTCAAACCCGGCAGCATCAAGGTCGCCCTTGCCCATCCACAGCGGTTGCGCGTCGGCGCGAATTTTCTCCAGCCGCTCCAGCGGTGTGCTGGTGGACTCGTTCGCGTCCAGGCCGTCTTGTCCGTCACTGAGCTCCAGCCCATCTGCCAGGTCATCAAGTGCGCCTATACCGAACTCTTCCGCATCGCGCTGGGACTTCAGCCGCCGCAGCGTGAGCACCGGTTGGTGCAGCTTCATCAGCGCTTCAAAAAAAGTTTGATTTTCTTCAGGCGACTGGCCGAGCAGCGCCAAACCTGAATGCAGTTTTACCAGCATTGCGGGCAGCATGGAAACGAATTTGGCGGGTTGCTTTAACGTCGCGTCGCGCTTGACGCTCCAGATGAGGTCAGGCACTACCGAGCCAAAGCCTTCGGGGTCAATCTGGTTGCGCTTGTCGACCAGTTTGGCATGCGCCATCACCAGTGCCCATGGCCCAAACAAGAAGTCGAGGATCAAGCCCGGTACTTTTTCAAGGTCGGAGCGGGTACTCAAGCCAAACGCGATTTCGTCGGCTTTGGCCTGGCGTTCTTCCGCAAAGCGCAGCGCTTGCAGCACGGCCTGGCGGTTGTCGAATTCTTGCCTGTCTTGCGCGTTCCAGGCGGATTCCAGCGTGTGCAGCGCCAGCGCAAAGGGCTGGGTGTTTTTAACTTCGCTGTCGTTGAGCGTGTTGAACGCGACGTTGACACCCTCAAAAAATGCGAAAAATTCGCTGGAGTATTCGTCGTTGTATTTAAAGCTGCGCTGCGCCGTGCGCTCCATCAGGGCACGGCCAACATGGCGTTCGTCGCTGAAAAAGCGCGGGTCTACCATCGCCAGGCGCAGCAAAGACGGCTCCAGCGCCACAATCGCCTCGCGCATTGGGGCCAGCAGGCGCGGGTCCTGCGCAACCTGGTTGACCAGCTGGCGCACTACCTCCAGCGCCATCACCTGGCCAACCTGGGTGGCCTCTTTTTTCAGTTGCGTGCGTACCAGGGTGCGGCGCCGCGCTTTGCCGTAATTGCCCCATGCGCCAGTGTTCAGGTGGCTGGCTGCATTGACTGCGCGTTGCGGTCGGTCTACGGTGGGCAGGTGCTGGTAGTTGCTGTGCGCGTCGGCGGCGTCCAGCTCTTCGTCGTCCTGCGCACTTGCCGCTGCGAGCTCTTCTTCAACCTGGTCGTAGTAGGCTGGCGCCAGTCGCTGGTCCGCGTTGCTGCCACCGCGAAACAAAAAATCATCAAAAAAGTCTTGCCGAACGCCCTGGTTGGACAAGTCGGCATACGCGGACGGGTTTTCCTCATACGACCCCGGTCCGGAGTTTGCGTAATTTTCGCCGTCGCCCATGCCAGTCCACATACCGCCACCGCTGTCCATGCCGTTGCCGGTTGTTCCAGCCAAATTGGCGCTGCTGTTGCCGCGTCCGCCAGCACGCCCACCACCGCCGCCGCTGGTTTGCGTTCCCAGCGGAGTTTGCAGTACGCGGTACTGCGCCGCTTGCACGTTGGCCGACTGCAGCTGCGCAATCGCTTTGGCGTACCGGGTTTTCAGGCCCTGACCCAAAGGCGCAGCCATGTGCTTGACCCACAGCGCGGGCAGCGCTGCGTCAGACCCAGGCGCAGTAACAAGGTCTTGCAGCACCCGCGTGAATTCTTGTGGCCGCAGCGGGTTGTGCTCGGGCATGACATTTGGCAGGCCCAGCGCGGTGCTGATCAGCGCGTCAAGCTCCGCCAGTTTTTGTTCTAACCCCGGCAAGATTTGCTGCAACAGGCGCTGCGAATCAATGGCCTGTGCCACCTCTGCGTCGTCAACCAATTTCAAACTGTCGAAGTTCAAACTACTCAGGCCAGCGCCGCCGTAGCGAGACTCGTCGGCGGATACACCGGGCGGCAAGGCAGCAGCGTCGGGCGAAAGACGCGCCCCAGCCAACGGCGTGGCTGCCACGCTCGCCGCAAACGCCGTCAGCATGTCAGCAGCGTAGCGCGCCTTCCAGCTGTCTTTTCGACTGGCTAATTGGCGCCAAGCTGTGGCCAGCCGGTCTCGCTCGGCCACTTTCATGCTTTTTAGCTCTAGCTGCTGCAGCGTTTCCACCGCGGTGTCTATGCACTTCGCCAGCAGTGGCCCGCACGCCTGTGCGGTGTCTTCCAAGCAGTGTTGTAGAACGTCAGATTGCTGAGTCATCAGTGATCGGTCAGGCGAGGTTTTCAGGCAGAAACGGCTGCGGTGGGCTGGGGGCGTTACGGTTATGCAGTGTAAGGCGCGGCTAAATAATAGCGGTTGGCGCGAGGGTTATTTTGACGCCAGTTTAATTTGCTGACAAATAGTCAATAACAGTGAATAAGGTCACTGACTTGCGGCGCGCAGGCCGCCCAAGGTCGCAGCGCATACAGCAGCTTTTTAGGCGAAAAGCCCTTCTTTTTAAAGCCAATAAGGTCTTTTGCGCAATAAATACGGGTGCAAGCAGCTATAAAAATAATAGTGAGTGAGCGTGCTGAAGACGTTTGATTTTTTCAGCGCGTCAGGTCTGTACCGCCTGCCGAACGGCGTGTTCCCATTGCGACATCAAATCGGCGGCGCGGCTGGGGCTGAGGGTGGGGTAAAAAGTTCTTTCAGCCTGCCACAAGTCTGACAGCTCGGCGGTGCTGCCGTACACGCCGCTTGAAAGCCCGGCCAGGTAGGCTGCACCCAGCGCTGTGGTTTCGGTAACCAGAGGCCTGACCACCGGAATTCCGAGTAAATCTGCCTGGAACTGCATCAGCAAATCATTGACGCATGCGCCGCCGTCTACCCGCAGCTCGGCTACTGGCGCTGCGCCCGCGCTGATGGCGTCGCGGCTCATGGCCTGCAGCAGTGCGGCGCTTTGGTAGGCAATGCTTTCAAGTGCGGCGCGCGCAATGTGCGCCATGGTGGTGCCGCGCGTCAGGCCTGTAATCGTGCCGCGTGCGT
>JANNCT010000205.1:0-6473 GCA_031386895.1 Polaromonas sp. | reverse complement strand
GAGCGGTCTGCCCGTGTGTTCTGCTGCGTGCCCCCCGCGCTTTGCGCTCCTCATTGACCTCTGCATAACACCCGGGCAGACCGCTCTTACTATTTTGCTACACCAGCACAGAAACACTGCTTAGCAATGGGCACGGTGTGTCTGCTGCAGCGAAATCAAGGAGGAGCCCAAAGGGCGGGGGACATTCGCGGAGGCAGATACGCCGTGTCCATTGCGGGTTGAGTTTGCCGCAGATCAACTCTGCACAGTCAAGCTGCAGCGCGCCACTCAGATACCGCCCAACGCAAATACATAAAAACAACCCATGGCCATCCCATTATTTTTGTGAATGATTCGCCTGCCAACGCCGCCAATACTCCAGAGCCACCCGGTACGTATTAAGCTGCACCTGCACGGTCTCTTCAATCTTGATGCCATAGCCGCCCGCCATACAAAACGCAAGCGGAATGCGCTTTTGCCAGGCCCAGTCGAACACCCGGCGGTCACGTGCTTCAAGGCCGTCGTAGCTGAGCTTGAGGCGGCCGAGGCGGTCGCCTTCAAACGGGTCGGCTCCTGCCAGGTACAGCACCAGTCCCGGACGAAAGCGCCGGTCCAGCTCGTCAAGCGCAAGTTCCAGCGCTTGCAGATAAGGTGCGTCCGTGCAGCCGTCGGGCAGCTCCACATCGATGCAACTGGCCTCTTTGCGAAACGGAAAATTCTTTTCGCCGTGCAGCGACAACGTGAACACACTTGTGTCGCCCGCGAAAATGCTGGCGGTACCGTTGCCTTGGTGAACATCGAGATCAATGATGGCAACTTGCAGCGGCTGGCGGCTGAGTCTTGCCCATTCGGCCTGCATCAGACGCGCGGCCACGGCTACATCGTTGAAAACACAAAAGCCGCCGCCCTTGTGTGCGTAGGCGTGGTGCGTGCCGCCCGCCATGTTGGCGGCAACGCCCGCGCCGCCCAGCGCCAAACGCGCCGCAGCCACAGTAGCGCCTACCGAGCGCCGCGCACGCTCAACCATTGCTTGACTCCATGGAAAGCCGATTTCGCGCTGCAACGGGGCATCTAGCGTGCCGTGCGCAATCGCGTCGATATAGCCCGGCGTGTGTGCCAGTGCCAACTCGCCATCGCTCGCTGCAGGCGCCTGAGCCAGCGTAACGGTGGGTAATTGTTCAAGCACCTGCTCGCGCAACATGGCGTACTTGGCCATCGGAAATCGGTGGCCTTCGGGCAGCGGTAAAACGAAGTTGTCGGCGTAGAAGGCTTGCAAAACGGGCAATATAAAAAACTAAAAACTCAACCGTTCAATTGTGACTTACCAGTCGCGAATTGAAGGTCGCCTCTAAAATGGTGCAGTGCAGCAAAAATGACGCGCTGAGCGCTTGCATTCGCAGGGGTTATCCCTATAATTACCTTTATGTTGCAGTGCAGCAATCCAGCAAGTGATTGGCAAAGCAACAGTTTTTGATCGCTTTTTTTAACTGTTTTTTTAACTACTATTTACTGGAGATTAATTATGCTGACTGCTGAACAACTTATGGCCTCCCACAAAGCCAACATCGAAACCCTTTTCGGTTTGACCCACAAAGCCTTTGAAGGCGTTGAGAAACTGGTTGAGCTGAACGTACAAGCCACCAAAGCTGCATTGGCTGAAACCGCCAACCATGCACAAGCCATGATGGGCGTGAAAGACGCACAGGAATTGATGGCACTGCAAGCCGGTATGGTTCAGCCACTGGCTGAAAAAACCGCCGCGTACAGCCGCCATTTGTACGACATTGCATCGGCTGCTGGTGCTGACATCGGCAAGACGTTTGAAGTCCAAACCGCTGAAGCGCAAAAGAAAGTCATGGGTTTGGTTGACAGTGCAACCAAAAACGCACCGGCTGGTTCTGAAACCGCTGTTGCCGTAATGAAGAGCGCAGTTGCTGCTGCAAACAATGCGTTTGAGTCGATGCAAAAAGCGGTCAAGCAAGCTACCGACATGGCTGAAAGCAACTTCAACAATGCTGCTGCAACAGTGACCGGCGCTGCCAAATCGGTGGCCAAAAAGCGGTAATTCGCCGCCGGCAATGAGCGCGACACCGGACGCCGGAGAACGCTGAGCCAGCACCCAAAGGCCCAGTCAAATGACTGGGCTTTTTTTGTGTCTGGCACCGTGGATACCCTGCCACGCGCGCCTGGTTTTTATGATTAAATATCGACTTGCAACGGGACTGCCTGCATTTATTTCCGACGTCAGGAAATCAAGGGACTGCTCACAAGATTGTTAGCCGAACAACTAAGGACACCCACATGGCCAATGCCACGCACCAACCGACCACCCACGACGCAGCCGCCAGCTTTTCAGGCCATGGTGCGCGACCCGAACAACTCGCCACCATTTCTTATCGCAGCCGGGCGGTTCATCTGTTTTCTGAACTGCAACTAGCGCAGCTGCTTGAATCGGCCCGTGAATACAACCGCGCCAACAGCCTGACCGGCTTGCTGGTCTACGACGAAGGCCGGTTTTTTCAGTGGATTGAAGGCAGCCCTGAAAAGCTTTCCAAAGTATGGGACTCCATACAGCGCGACCCGCGCCACACGGACATTCAGATCATGGGCAACCAGAGCGTTCCGCTGCGGTTTTTCGGTGATTGGGACATGCGGTTTTCAGTGCGCAAAAAAGCGGTTAGCGCAACACAAAGTGCACCAGAAGAAGTTCCACACGGCCTGATTGACAGCCTGTTTCGCCGCCCTCAGGGCTCGGCCGATATCGCAGCTGACCTGCAAAAAGAATACGCACCAGCGTCCAATCAGGACAAAAACTCGACCGGGGCGCGCTACGTAGAACCCACGCTGCTCGATGCGGTAAAAACCATTGCGCTGCCGCAGCTGTTTGCGCGCCACAATGCGCCCCAGCAGCTGCTGGTACCAGTCGACTTGCGGGTTGGTGAACTGGTGCACAAACTGATTCTTGCCGAGCCCGAATCTGCCCAGGAATTGATTACCCAGTTCTACGCTGAGACCCATTCCCTGCGGCAGCTTTGCAGCCAGTTACTTGAGCCTGCCGCACGCGGTTTGGGCGACTTGTGGGGCACGGATGACTGCAGCGAAGTAGATGTGTCAATCGGTCTTGCGCGCCTGCAATCTTCCATGCGTGAAAATGTCGCCGGCCAGGTTCCCTCGGTCAGCGTGGATGCACCGGCGGTCTTGATTGTTCCGCAGCCAGGCGAGCTGCATTTGCTCAGTGCCGTGCTTGATGCTGAATCACTGCACCAGCGTGGCTGGGCGCCGCAAGCAGCTTTTCCCGCAACCAACACACAGCTGCAAAACATGGTTTCCAGCAACTGGTATGACGCGCTGGACTTGACCCTGAGCACCGCCTTCACCCGCGACCACTGGATGCCGCGTGTGGCAGAAACCATTGCCCAGGTGCGCAAGGCATCACGCAACCCGGCGCTGGTCATTATTGTGGGTGGCCGCGGCTTCATGGAGTCCACAGAAAACGGCCGCCAGGTTGGCGCCGACTACAGCAGCCAGACGGCATCAGACGTGGCGCCGCTGATTTTGCAGTCGCTGCGCAAGTTAAGCCCCAATTCAGCAAGGTAACTTGATTCACAAGCGTTTTAGGGCTCTATCGCAGTAAATACGGGCGCGAGCAGCTATTAAATAAATAGCGCCCTTGCGTTCGTTTCTTCTTTCGGCCAGCACAAGCGCATCCTGTAGCGGCCCCAAGCGATTGATTAACGAGAAGCAGACAGCGTTGCCAGTTTCGCCTTCAGTGCAGGCAACGCAGCCAGCATCGCGGCCCTGCCCGCATCAATGGCCTTCTGGCGGGCAGAAAAATCAGCACTTTTCAAGCCGACCAATGATGGCTTGACCACCACGTCAGCGCCCGGCAGCTCGTACTGGTTGATGCTTTTTCCCATAATGGCAAAAGTCTGCAGCAGAATTTGCAGTGTGCCGTCAGCGGTATTGGCCTCGGGCGGGTTGGAAATGTCTACTGCCACCACCACGTCTGCGCCCATCTGCCGTGTAAAGCGCACCGGCACGGGCGAGACCAACCCGCCATCCACATATTCACGCCCCCCAATTTTTACCGGTACAAACACCGCTGGCACGGCACTTGACGCGCGCACGGCGGTACCGGTGTCGCCACGCTGGAACAGCACCGCATTACCGCTGTTCAAGTCAGTGGCAACGATACCGAGCGGAATCACCATGCTTTCAATCAGCCGATTGGCCAGCAGCTCGTTGACGTAGCGCGCCAGCGCCTCGCCCCTGAACATGCCGCGCCCCACCAGCGGCAGCATCCAGTCGGTGATCGCTACTTCTTCCATACTGAGCGCTGTTTGCTGCAGCTGGGCGCTGGTTTTGCCGCTGGCGTACAGTGCGGCAACCAGGCTGCCAGCTGACGTGCCCACGACAATCTGCGGCTTCAGGCCAGCCTCTTCCAGCACCGCAATCACGCCCACATGCGCAAACCCACGCGCAGCGCCGCCGCCGAGCGCCAGCCCAATCTTCAGCGGCCGGGGTGCGGTGGTCGAGCTGGTCGCAGCCGTGGGAGCTGCTACTGGCGGATATTCGACGCGGGTTGCACATCCTGACAAAACCCCCACAAAAATTATTGCAAAGCAAATAAGAACAATTCGCGTTTGTATTAAGATTGCAGCTTCGTTGTTCAGATTTCCATTTTTCAAGGTGTCATCCCCTATGTTTAAAAAAACTTCTTTGATTGCTGCTCTGGCGCTGAGCTTGACAGCTACTTTTGCCGTTATCGGCACAGCTCAAGCGCAGGAACAGGTCGTTAATCTGTATTCTGCCCGCCACTACCAGACCGACGAAGCGCTGTACGCCAACTTCACCAAGACCACTGGTATCAAGGTTAACCGGGTCGACGCTGACGACGCTGGCATTTTGGCCCGCCTCAAAGCTGAAGGCACAGCCTCGCCTGCCGACGTGATTTTGCTGGTCGATGCCGCGCGCCTGACCAAGGGCGACGCAGAAGGCATGTTTTTACCCATCAAATCAGCCGCGCTTGAAGCCGCCATTCCCGCGCCGCTGCGTGCCAAAGCCAGCCCTGAAGGCACGACGTGGTTCGGCTTTTCAACCCGTGCCCGCGTCGTGGTGTACGACAAAGTCAAAGTCAAAAAAGCCGACGTGGACACGTATGAAGAGTTGGCCGATGCGAAAAACAAAGGGCTGCTGTGCACCCGTTCAGGCTCGCACCCGTACAACCTGTCGCTGTTCGGTGCGGTGACTGAACACATCGGCGAAGCCAAAGCCGAAGTTTGGCTCAAGGGCCTGGTCGACAACATGGCACGCGCCCCCAAAGGCGGCGACACCGACCAGATCAAGGCGGTGGCCAGCGGCGAGTGCGGCATTGCGCTGACCAACACGTACTACATTGCCCGCCTGATGCGTTCAGACAAGGCTGAAGACCAAGCCGTAATTAGCAAAATTGCGGTGGTTTTCCCCAACCAGGAAAGCTGGGGCACGCACGTGAACATTGCCGGCGCAGCAGTGGCTAAAAACGCGAAAAATTCAGCCAATGCTGTCCGGTTCATGGAATACCTGGCCAGCCCCGCCGCGCAAGACTATTTTGCCAACGGCAACAACGAATACCCAGTGGTGGCCAGCGTTAAATTGACCAATACCGCGTTGTCCACCATGAGCGGTGGCGCATTCAAATCTGAGACGATTCCGCTTGCAGCCGTTGGCAACAACCAGGCAAAAGTCCAGCAGATGCTGGACCGCGTCGGATATAAATAAACTCTGCACTGTCAAAACAAGCCCGGCCGTCGCAAGATGACCGGGCTTTTTTGTGGGCCATAATTTGAAGTTACCTTACGTTAACGTCAACTTCACTTTTAACTTCAAATCACCAGGACACATCATGGACATCAAAGGCAAAGTTTTTATCGTCACCGGCGGTGCGTCGGGCCTGGGCGAAGGCACAGCGCGCATGCTGGCAGCGCACGGCGGCCATGTGGTGATTGCCGATATGCAGGCTGAAAAAGGCGAAGCGATTGCCAAGGACATCGGCGGCGCGTTCGTCAAATGCGACGTCACGCAAGAAGCCGACGGTCAGGCCGCTGTAGCTAAAGCCGTCAGCATGGGCAAACTGATGGGCCTGGTCAACTGCGCGGGGATTGCCCCAGCTGAAAAAACTGTCGGTAAAAACGGCGCGCACAGCCTGGCGGTTTTCAGCAAGACCATCACGGTCAATTTGATCGGCAGCTTCAACATGATTCGCCTGGCAGCCGAGGCCATGAGCAAGAACGAACCTGAAGGTACAGGCGAGCGCGGCGTGTTGATTTCAACTGCATCGGTTGCAGCGTATGACGGCCAGATGGGCCAAGCCTCCTACAGCGCATCCAAAGGCGGCATCGTCGGCATGACGCTGCCGATTGCACGCGACCTCGCCCGCAACGGCATTCGCAACATGACGATTGCACCGGGTATTTTTGGCACACCGATGATGTTTGGCATGCCACAAGAAGTGC
>JANNCT010000183.1:0-8915 GCA_031386895.1 Polaromonas sp. | reverse complement strand
CTGGCCATGGCCCGCACGAATGACCCCAATTCAGCGTCGTCGCAGTTTTTTATCAACGTGAAGGACAACGCTTTTCTAGATCCCACCGTGATCCCGCCAGGCGACCCAGTGCCCAAGTTTGAATACGGCGGCCGCGTGTATGAAAACACCCCGCGCGCGCAACTGCTGGGCGCCTCGCAACTGTTTGGCTACACCGTGTTTGGCAAAGTGACCAGCGGCATGGACGTGGTCAATAAAATCAAAGCCATGCCCACTGGCGCGGGCGGGCCGTTTCCGACGGATGTTCCAAAAACGCCCATCGTTATCAAATCTGCCACTCTCGTCAACTAATTTTCATTCACTCACTTTATAAAGAACATCATGACTAATCCACAAGCCCAGCCAAAAGTAGAACTTCACATCACAGGCCACGGCGTTATCACGCTGGAGCTTGACGCAGCCAAAGCGCCAAAAACCGTGGCCAACTTTTTAAGCTACGTCAACAAGGGTCACTATGCGGGCACCGTGTTTCACCGCGTGATTCCGGGCTTTATGGTCCAAGGCGGCGGTTTTGCCGTCGGCATGAAGCAAAAAGACACCGACGCAAACATCGAAAATGAAGCCACCAATGGTTTGAAAAACGACAAATACACGGTGGCGATGGCCCGCACCAATGAGCCGCACTCGGCCAGCTCACAATTTTTTATCAACGCATCAAACAACGGTTTTTTAAACCACACTGCGCCAAACGGCTCCGGCTGGGGCTATGCCGTATTCGGCAAAGTCGTGAGCGGCATGGACGTGGTCGACAAGATTGAAGGCGTGAAAACCGGCAACAAAGGCGGGCACGGTGATGTGCCGGTAACCGACGTGGTCATTGAAAAGGCCGTAGCCCTCTAGCCATGGCTACCCCCGAGTTGATTGCTGGGCCGTCGTGGCGCACCATCGACTTTATTTCTGACTTGCATTTGCAGGCCAGCGACGCCGCCACCTTCAATGCGTGGCGGCACTACATGCAAAACACCCCAGCCGACGCAGTTTTCATCCTTGGTGATTTGTTTGAAGTCTGGGTGGGCGACGATGCCTTGCTACCTGCAAGCTTCGAGGCGCAGTGCGCGCAAGTGATTCAAGAAACGTCGGCTCGCGTGCCGACTTTTTTCATGCATGGCAACCGCGACTTTTTAGTTGGCCAGGCCCTGATGCAAGCCTGCAGCACCACCTTGTTGGCAGACCCCACGGTACTGGTTTTTAACCAGCAGCGGTGGCTGCTCTCGCACGGTGATGCACTGTGTATAGACGACACGGCCTACATGGCTTTTCGACATCAGGTGCGCAGCCAGGCGTGGCAACAGATGTTTTTAGCCAAGCCCTTGGCCGAGCGCCAAGCGATTGCACGCGGGCTGCGCCAGCAAAGCGAGTCGGTGAAAAAATCAGCCCTTGACTACGCCGATCTTGACTCTGCGCTCTCCACCGCCTGGTTACGCGCAGCCAACGCCACCACGCTGATCCACGGGCACACGCACAAGCCACGCGAGCACCCCCTGCCGGGCGGCTTGCAGCGCGTGGTGCTCAGTGACTGGGATGCGCAGGCCATACCGCCACGAGCCGAAGTGCTGCGCCTGACGGCTGGCGGGCTGCAGCGCATTGTTGTGCTTTAGACCAATGCCATGTTTGGCTGGATACAAAACCGACTCGCCCCAGCGCGGCCCATGCCCGATGCGCTGTGGCAATCCACTCTTGCACACTTTCCATTTTTAGCCGCCCGCCCTGCGCTGGACCAGGCGCATCTGCGGGCATTGACCGCGCGCTTTTTGGCCCAAAAAGAATTTAGCGGTGCACAGGGCCTGGCAGTCACAGACGCCATGGCGGTGGCTGTCGCTGCCCAAGCCTGCCTGCCGGTTTTGCATTTGGGCTTGAAGCTGTACGACGACTTTGAGGGCATCGTTATTCACCCCGGTGCCATGCTGGCCCGCCGCAGCGTGGTGGACGCTGCTGGCGTGCTGCACCACTACCGCGAGGCACTGGTCGGCGAGGCCATGCAGGGCGGGCCTGTCACGCTGAGCTGGGAAGACGTTGCAGCGTCTGGCACATCGGCAAGCCAGGGGCACAACGTGGTAATTCATGAGTTCATCCACAAAATCGACATGCGAGAAGGCAGCGCCAACGGCTGCCCACCCCTGCCGTCACGCGCGGCCAGGGCGCACTGGCAAACCACCATGCAGACTGCGTTTGAAGACTTCAATACCCGCGTGGTGATGGCCGAGCGCTTCGGCGCAGAACCGCCGTGGCTGGATGCTTATGGCGCCACCGCGCCAGCCGAATTTTTCGCGGTGGCGGCTGAGGCGTATTTTGTAAACCCCGAACGCTTCGCTCTGGAATGTGCGGCGCTACAGCCGCTTTTTGACGCATTTTTCAAGCAAAATAAGCCTATAGCGCAATAAATACGGGCGTAAGCTGCTATTAAAATTATAGTTATTTACTGGCTTTTTTTGCTGGCTCAAGCACGCTCAGTAAGCCATTCAACTATTTTTACAAGTTTTTAACCCCGTTCACCCATCTCGTTCGTTTAAGTCAGCTCCAACCTTTTTAACGGAGCTCTCGTGAACCTCAAACTTTGCGCGCTTTCAATTTTGCTGGTCAGCGCAGCGTTGCCCGCCTTCGCCGTAGGCCGTCTGGCCGACGTCACCGTCATTGACCGCAACACCGGCGCAACCCTGCCGGTGCACAGCCACCGCGGCGAATACTGGGTGGCTGGCGCACCCGGCGCGCGCTACGCAATTTCAGTGCGCAGCAAGTTGGGCCAACGCCTGATGGCGGTGCCTGCAGTAGATGGCATCAACGTGCTCAGCGGGCAAACCGCGGCGTGGCACCAGATGGGCTATGTGTTCTCCAGCTACAGCCAGTACCAGATCACGGGCTGGCGCAAAAGCGATTCAGAAGTCGCCGCGTTCGAGTTTGCCGCCGCAAGCGACTCCTACGCAGGCCTGACCGGGCGGCCGGCCAATGTGGGCGTGATTGGTGTGGCGCTGTTTCGGGAGAAGCAGCAGCCTCAGCCCGAGCCTCACTCTAGGCCTCACTTTTACCCAGAGCTGCGAGGCAACGAAAAAAGTGACGGGGCTGCGTCGGCAAAATCACGCTCTGCACCTGCGCCCGCCAGCCAGGAATCAGCACCGCCACAGGCGTCCAGCAGGCAAGAGTCCAGCGGCCTTGCAGACGCAGAAGCCAGCAGTGGCCGCCGCAGCGCACCGCAAGCCGCTGCCAAGCTGGGCACAGCCCACGGCCAGCGTGAAACCTCGGTCGTCAGCTCCACCACGTTTGAACGCCAAAACGCCCAGCCTGACGAGGTCGTGCTGATCCGCTACAACAGCCGCGCCAATCTGGTCGCCCTGGGCGTTATTCGACCCCCGCAGCAGCCAGCGCCGAATGCATTTCCCGAGTCGCCAACGGCTTATGTGCCTGACCCACCGCAGCGCCGTTATTGATGCTGACCAGTCTGCATAATGCGTTAGATGTCACCTTCAGCGCCATATTTAGCGCCCCAGGCAGCGCCGCCGATTGAAAGCCTTGAGCCCAGCGACCACATGCTGATGCAGCACTACGCCAGTGGCCAGGTAGCGGCGTTTGACAAGCTGTACACCCGACATTCGCTGGGTGTATGGCGCTATATTTTCAGAAGCGTTCGAGACACCGCGGTGACTGACGATTTGCTGCAAGACGTGTGGTTTTCGGTGGCTCGCCAGGCTGCTAATTACCAGGCCACCGCGCGTTTTAAAACCTGGTTGTTCACGCTGGCGCACAACCGCAAAATAGACTACTTTCGCACCGTTAAAAATCATGCAAGTCTGGATGAAGAGCGCGCAGGCGACATGGCCCTTAGCGATACGCTGGCCGCTGATTCTGTCTTTGGTCCGGTGCGGCAACTCCAGTCGCGCGAGCAAGGCGCCGCACTGATTGCCGCCATTGAGCAATTGCCAAGCGGGCAGCGCGACGCGTTTTTACTGCAGGCAGAAGGCGATCTGTCGGTTGAAGAAATCGCCACCGCTTGCGGCGTGAGTTTTGAAACCGCCAAAAGCCGCTTGCGCTACGCACGCAGCCGGTTGCGCGAACTGCTTGGGGACTTTGCATGACAACTTTCCACCCGCCAGAGAACGACGGTCGTGTTGACGATTTGAAGCAGCGCTACCTTGAGGCCAGCGCCGCGCAAAGCATTGGCCCCAGTGAGCATGTGAGGCGCGCCGCACTTGCCCATGCGCAAATGGTGGCTGCAACGGCAGCGCCAGCCTTGGCCACGCAAGCCGCGCAAGCCAAGCCGGGCAATGCAGCAGCGGCCAATCGCTGGAATTTTTCCCTCGTCGCCAGCGTTGCCATTGCCTGCATCGGCGCACTGCTGGCGCTGCAGTTTGACCGCAGCGACAGCCAGGACAAAGACGTGGTGCTGGGCACGCCTTCTGTGACCGCTCCGCCGGTTACGATGCAGTCGCCAGCAGCGCAGTCGCAAGATTTGCCCCAAAAAACGCCAGCAAGTGCACCGACAACTGCATCAGCAACTTCGCCGTCAGGGCCACCAGCGCGATCAGCGCGACCAGCTCAGTCTGCCCCGTCAGCAAAAGAGTCGGCGCTGTCTGCCAACAGCCCCACAGCCAAAATGCAATCGACGCAACCGAAAGCAGCGCCAGAATCTAAAGGGCCCACCGCCCAGGCGCTTGCCCTTCCCGCTCCAGTTACTGCCGCTCCCGCCGCGCCCTTGAAAAAAAACGAAACTGACAGCACAGCTGACCGGGCTTCGGCAGACCGCTCAATGCAAAGCGCGCCACCCGGTGCGCAAAGCAAGGCTTCTTCCTCGGCCGATTCTGAATTTACCGCGCAACCGGGCGCACCGGCGGCTTCGATGAAAAGTCGCACCGCGCCCGCGGCAGAGCCAGCTGCCCCCTCAATGCCTTTGATGATGGGTACTGGCGACGCATTGCGCAGCGCAGCCCGCTCAGGCCAAATCGGTTTGCTGGAGCTGGCCTTACAACAAGGCGGCGCGGCGCAAATCAACGCACCCGACAAGAGTGGCCGAACAGCTTTGATGCTGGCCACGCTCGGCGGCCACATTGGCGCAGTACAGCGCTTGCTCACCGCAGGAGCCGACCCGTCGCTCAAAGACGCGCAAGGCAACAACGCTGTACAAATGGCGCAGCAGCTGGGGCACACGGTTATCGAAAATTTATTGAAAAAACAGCCTGTGGCCCAATGATTACGCGCGCAGTCAGCTATTATTTTTAAGGTAATGCAATGAAAGACCACCATGCTCAAGCTCTTCGCAAAATTCGCTCAAACCGCGTCAATTCTTAGCATCGTCCTCTCCATGTCAAACGCCCAAGCCATTGAAGAGCCTCCCTACACCGTGGTGCAAAAAACCGAAGTGTTTGAGGTGCGCAAGTACGACCCGTATCTGGTTGCTGAAGTGCTCGTGCCCGGCCCTGCCAGTGAAGCGGGCAGCCAGGGTTTCAGCTTGCTAGGCGGCTATATTTTTGGCAAAAACAAGGGCGAGCGCAAGTTAGAGATGACCGCGCCCGTCACGCAACAGGCTGCGACTCCTGTGAAAGTGGAAATGACCGTGCCTGTGACTCAAGCGGCCACGCCTGGCGGGTTCATAGTGCAGTTTGTTATGCCGAAGGGTTACACGCTGGCCACGCTGCCCGAGCCACTTGATGCGCGAGTCAAGTTGCGTGAAGTGCCCGGCAACCGCGTGGCGGTGATCCGCTTTTCAGGCAGCTGGTCGCAAAGCACATACGAAGACCAGCTGCAAAAACTGCGCAGCGCGCTAACCGCAGCGGGTGTGGCGACAACAGGCGAGCCGGTTTCATCGCGATACAACAGCCCCTTTTCATTGCCGTTTTTGCGGCGCAATGAGATTTGGTTGACGCTGGTTTGAGGTTTATGGCCCAGCAGGCATCAACCCCTGTATTAACTTGGGGTTCAGCAGAAATTAAAAGCTGACGTTGCCCTTGCTCTTTGCTCTTGCCCTTAGCCTGCCTTTATCCAGAGCATCTGGCACGCGGCATCGGGTGTAGCCGCTTCCAGGCGCAGCTCTTCACTCAAGCTGCACACTTAGCGAATTCGCCCGTCAACCGCCTGCGCGTGTTGCGTCACATCACGCGGTAGAGTTGACCGTTTTCAATTCTCACCCGGTCACCAATCCGCAGCTCGCCATAAGACGTCATGTCGTAGGCGCGCTGGGCGCCGTTGTCCAGTTGCACAGACACGCGGTAGCTTTCCCCCGCAGCGGCATTGGCCGTGCGGCTTCTTTCAACAGCATTGCCGGCCACCGCGCCGCCGACAGCGCCTATTACCGTTGCAGCGGTACGGCCGCTCCCCCCACCAATCTGGCTTCCTACGACGGCACCCGCAACACCGCCAATCACTGCGCCCACGCCAGAGCTTGTCTGCGGCTGTTGGATTCTGATGATTTCCACATTGTTGACTCGCCCGTATTCCACATACGCCCCTTGCGAATTTGGCACCGTGGTGGCGGCCGGATACGTCGAGCCGGGCGCCGGGTTCATCGGCGCGCAGGCGGCAAGGCCGGCAAGCACGGCAGCTGTAGAGGCCAATGAAATAAAGCGTGTGGGGTGGGTCATAAAATTCTCCTATGGTTAAAGTTCAGAAGGCTTTTCCCGGTCAATCAGCCCGTTTCGATGCGCTGATTACCTGAAGCCCCAAACCTATTAAAGAGCGCAACCAGCCGGCTCACCACTGTCAAACATCGGCTGTGCCAGTGGGTAAACACTGCTACACCGCGTAAGCATTACCCCCGCGCAGCAAGCGCAGCCAACGCTGATTGAGCCTGACCCGAGAGCGCAGCAGGTATATGTGGACCTTGTTCAAGCAATGGACGGGCAGAAAACGAAACTGGCCAGTCTTGCAGCACCGTCAATGATCAACAGCAACACCGGAGCGCCAGTAGCAATACGCTACTTTTTCAGGAGCTGCTTGCGCCCATATTTATTGGTCTACAGCCGTTTTTAACACTTAAAACAGCCGTCGCTAACCTGCTTAGCTCACCCGCACGGCCTGCCGCATCCCCAGCATGATGCAACGCCTTGATGGAATTTGTCGCGTTTGCGAATTCGGGGTTACGCCCGGACACGTGTTCAAGCATGCGCCGCTTGCGCGACCGCATTGGCAAGCCAGGCGTTCAGGCTTTGAGAGATTGAACGTTAGCCGCTTAAAACTCTGCTCCACCATGAAAGTCTACAAACTCGCCTGGATGCTGATTGGTGTTGGGATCAAACGCTATCAAGGCTTTGCAGCCATCAATTTCCATCAGGTTTTTCATGGGGTTACCCGGTTTTTGTTTTGGGCGTCCGCCCGCTCCAAATTCAGCGCCAGCAGGCGTTTGAGGATTTCTTCGTCTGGCATGTAGGCTGTGTAGTCGGCCCAGTGGTAGGCGGCTGCTACCGCTGCGTCTAGCTGCTTGTGGGCGGCGTCTAGCCAAGCGGGGCGCTGGTTGTAGAGCTTGGTGAGAGTGCGCTCGGCCAGGTCTTTTTCGTGGCCGGGTTTGGCGATGATTCTGTCTGGGTAGGGGCTGGATGCCATGCCCAACGGGGTGACTTCGGGGAGGCGGTCTGTCCATTCGGGTGGGTTTAGCCAGTTTTCGCGCAGGGTGTTGAGGTGTTTTCCGGCTTTGGCTATGGCTTCACTGGCGCCGGGGGTTTTAAGTTCACTGGTTGACAGGACAGGGAAAGGGAAGGTTTCAAAACACGATTTGGCGTTGTAGGTGGGACGTCCGCCGTCACTACCGTCACCATGTACCGATGCGTTGGCGAGTGACCAAGCTTCGTGCATCCGGCTGGAGAGGATGCCGAAGGTGAGGTCGTCTGCTCGGGCGATGACATTGAGCCGCGTGTCGGGCAAAACACTTGCATCTAAAAATACAAAGAACCGATGCTTTGCAACGCGGGGCGTGGCGATGAAGCGGGGCAAGTTTATTAGGGCTTCGCGCATTGCGCCCCGCGCCCTTTCATGCAGCCACCAAAGCCGCTTGGCAGGCTCGCTGCTAACTTTTTCACGCTCAGGTTTGACGAGACGCAACAGATGCGAAAAGGGTTTTTCATAAAGCGAGGCATCAGCCGCTGAAATGTCGGCCCCGAAGTCAACGATCCAAGTGTCGCTTGCGCGCCCTGTCAGGTCTTGCCCGTTGCGCCAGGGCTTCACGACATCTGAGTTCGGTTTTCCATGCGGATTAGGCTGGCGCAACCAAGCACGAGCCAGCTCACCCGGCACATCGAAGTCACCGTATTTTTTAGTACCTTCAAAACTGATGCCTGCATTCTCTGGCAACCGCTTGGCCAGCGACATATCACTAGCTGTCGAGCTGCCAAGTTCTGCGTTGATCTGCTCGACGCGCTCGCCATTTAAATAACAGCACTCGCCCCAGCCAAAACTAATCAGCGACACGCGCACTGCCGCGCCGTCGTTGACCCAAGCCTCGTCTGACCAGGCATCAAAAATTCGGGTGTTTTTGCGAATGGCGTCAAGAACGGTGCGGTTGCTGCCGCTGCGGATGCTTTGCGTTGCTACCAAACCCGCAGCGCCCAACCCCTGCATTTCCACAGCTAGCCGTGCTTTGTCAAACCAATAACAAACGAGGTCAGCGCCACCGGGCACGCGCCCTGCAAACACACTATCAAGCGCTTCAAAATACGCATCACCCAACTCACGGCGCTTTTTACTGCCACCCAAAAACGGCGGATTCCCAATCACAATGCTCGCTTTCGGCCAATCAGCTTCAACAGCCTTGGTTAACTGAGCCCGCAAATTGGGGTCTGAGCCAGCGCCCTGCGGGCTTGGATCCGACCCCAAAATGCTAGTACTGCTACCAAGCTGGTCGGGCAGTGGGGCAGAGGCCGGCGGCGATTTCAAAAAGCGAAGCGCATGAGCCGCCGGCC
>JANNCT010000145.1:0-60250 GCA_031386895.1 Polaromonas sp. | reverse complement strand
GAGTGCATCAGTGGCTTTTGTCAACTGCTGCTTGGCGTCATAGGCGTACTTGGAGCTTTGCCCCAACTCGTCAATCATTTCGGTTTGCAGGCCGCGTGCGTTAAATTTGGTGCGGGTGGTGTTGCCATCAGGCTTGGTTACTGCAGTCTCTAAATTGGTGCCGCCGTAGAAGCGCCAGCCGGCTTGGCGGCTTTCTTCAGAATCCACTTCTGGGCAGGTGCCTGCTAACGACTCAGTGCATTGGCCACCGCTGCAGGTGCGGCTGGCCAGTGGCTGCCCAGCGCGGCACGTGTAGTCCCATGTTTTGGTAGTGGCGCCTGCCACTATGGGTTGTGCAAAAACCTTGGCTACGCAGGCACCCGCACGGCGATAAGCCAGCTTCCAGGTCTCGCCTGCTGAGGTGATTTGCTTGACGATACGGTCTGTGCTGTAGGTGTTGACGGTGGGCGTGTCCGAGTCTGGGTACTTGATGCTGGCAATGCCCTGAAACCCGTTGTCAGCAATATCTGCCTGGCAAGCCGTTACAGAGGCGCCCGCGTTAGAATTGACGTACTGAGCCATGGGCTGGTACGTGTAGTCAGTGACGCGACTTTGAGCGTCTGTGATTTTGCTCACCCGGGGCGACAGGTTAGCGGCTGTGCCAGTGTCGATGTACTGATAGTCTTGGCGCCTACCGGTGTGGTCCGTCATGCGTGAAATGAAACCGTTGCCCGCATAGGCAAAGTTCATTGCACGGCCCTCTACGCCGCTGATCGACTGCAGCCGCCCATTGCTTTGGCGGGAGATATTGGTCACATTACCGTTGGTGTCCGTGACCTTTGTCAAAAACAGCGCGGGGCCGCCGCGAATCAACCCTGGAATGCTGGCGAACCCTTCAAAAAGCCAACGGGTGCCGCCCTTCAGCACGACTTCCCACTTACCGCCAGCCAATGCTTGGGCATAAGTTGAGTTGAGGCGCGGGTCGTCTGATTGTCGATATTTACCTGTGCCGTCATCGACCATATTCACAAACTGGCCGCCGGGCAAAATCAATCGCTTTTGCGGGCCCGTGAATGGCAAAAAGCTGATGTCGTAATCAAACGTCCAACCGTAGCCAAAGCTGGCCAGCGTGCCTGCGCGATTGTTGAAGGCATCGACTGGGTTGTAACGCATGCCTGTGTCGATGGGTGTGAGTCCGCCACAACTCAAACCACTGGTCGACGCCATTTCCTGGCCCGTGAACAAATCAACTGGGTTGCCGGCGCTAGGTGCCGGGCAGGTTGGCGGGGGTTGCGGCGGTTTCGGCGTAGGCGGGCAATCTAAACTGACCAAGCCGCACACGCCGCAAAAACGGGGTATGCCTACGCCGGGGTCACTGGCAACTGTTTTCCCGTCAGGGCTAACGGTACCTTGGCCTGCGATTTTCCACTCGCCAGTGCCGCCCATTGGTGAGCCATCAAACCACCAAATATCAACTTTTTCACCCGGCTCTTTTTCAGAGACGTTTGGCAGGTTCACGGGTATAGGTTGACTAGGAATGCCGCCCATCGGGGTGCCAAAGTACAGCTGGTAGGCTTCTTTCATGGCGAATGGCGGTGGGCCGACTGGCAGTTTGTCGGGGTCGATTTTTTCTACTGCGATTCGGGTCTTTTTAACGCCGTCCCAGCCGGTGATGCTGGCACCTGCCGGCAAGATCACGCTGAAGCCGGGGTAGCGGTCGTCGGTAATTTGCTGCTGCACAGCGGCGTTGTTGATGGGTTTGAACTTGTCGTCGGTTGGCGGGGCGTTGATTACCCAGTCCGCCATGGTCAGTATTTGATTGGCGTCTAACGTCACGTTGTACGGCCAGATGGGGTACAGGCTGTTGGCGGGTGTGGCGTCAAAGCGCAAGGTGGTTACGCCGCTGGGTAGGCCCACCAGTGTGAAGTTGCCGCCTGCGTCGGTAACGACTTGGTTGGTAGTGATGTCTTGGCGCGCGATGATGCCGGCAATGCCTTGACCCGCTGGCGTGACAAAGCGGCCTTTGACGCCAGTAACGCTGGCTTTGGTCACCACTTCAATATTGACGCGGCTTTCACGCAACCACGGCAGGCCGTTAATCATGGCTTCAGCTCTTACAACGACTGTGGCTGTACCCAACGGGGCAGCGCCATCTGCCTCTAATATAAGTCTGCCGGTTTGGAAGGCGCTGACGCTGGCGGGGTCGAACCTGGCGGTCACGCCCGTGGGCAGGCCGCTAGCGCTGAGCTTGGCCAAGCCTTGATATTCACGCGTGCCGCTGGTACCCACGTTAAGCGTGGTAATGGCGTTAGAGCTTTGAATGATCTTTAAATTACCGGGGTTGGCTGTCAAGCCAAAGTCTTGCTCGCGCACGACAATAAATACGGCGCTTTGCGCGGAACCCAATGCGTTGTTGATGCTGATGGGGCCGGTTTGTGCCGCATCGGGCACCTTGACGACCAGCTGCGTGCTGCTGCCCGACTGAATGACAGCCGGTGCGCCGCCAAAAAACGCAACTGTATTGTTACCTGCTGGCGACACAAACCCCACGCCGGTAACGGTGACGTTGGTGCCCACCGGGCCGGTGTTGGGGGATATGCCTGTGATGCTGATGTTGGTTGGCGCGGGGCTGGTGATGCTAAAGCCCAGCTGCCCGGCCGTAAACTGCGCGGCGCTGGCTTGCAGCACCACATTGCCTGCCGAAGTAGCGCGCGCCACGATGCTGACGCTGGTTAGGCCGGGGTTGATGCTGACCGAAGCAGGCACTTGCAAAACGCCTACGCCGCTGGTTGTTAAATTCAACACAAAGGCGGTAGCACCGGCGGCATAAGGGCTGGTGATATTGACGGTAACCGTTTCGCCTACCAATAAATTGGACTTGGCGGCAGACAACGCCAGTGGGCTTGGCGCACCAACGGTGACTGTGCCCATGCTAACCACCGGGCTTGGGCTGGGGTTGCCATAAGTTGCCAGCACAGACTGCAGCGCCTGAATGCTGGTGACACCTTGAGTTAAACCGGTTACCCGGCCATCGGCGCTGATGCTGGCAACGCTGCTGGTGCCGGTGCTCCAGGCCGTGCCTGCGCCAGTGCTGACATCGGCTGTGGTGCCGTCTGAATAAGTGGCCACTGCTTGTACTTGCGCGCTTTGGCCGGGTGTCAAGCTAAGGCTGGATGGGGTTAACGCAATGCCGACAACTTCAGCAGCCACCACGGTGACTTTGGCATTGCGTGTCGAGCCGTTCAGGCTGGCGTTGATGTTGGCTAACCCTATGTTCAACGCAGTCATGGCAACTTCTGCTGTCAATTGACCTGCAGGCACGGTGACCTGCGCGGGCACGCCTAAGGCAGCTGCGTTGTCGTTGCTGATCGTTACCAACGCCGGGGCGTTAGGTGCGCGGTCTAGCGTGATGCTTAAGCGCCCCACTTTGCCTTTGGGCAAATCTTGTACGGCCGGCAACAAGCTAGCGATAGCCGGCGGCGGCAGGGTAATGTTGACCACGGCTTGCTTGCTGCTGCCGTTGGCACTGGCTGACACGCTGGTACTGCCAGCCGCCAGTGCTTGAACGCTGAAACTTTGTTCAGTTTGACCCGCTTGCACGGTAACGCTGGCGGGTACGCGCACCAAGGCAGCATTGGCAGCGAGCAAGTTAACTGTGGTGGCCACGGTTTGCGCGGCATTCAGCCGTACCGTTAAATTGGCGCTGACGCCTTGTTGAATACCCAGTGGGTTGGGTATCAGGTCAGCAATTGCCACCGGCAAAGGGGTGACATAAATAGTCGAGCGCTTTGAGGCGCCGTTCAAAGTGGCCACCACATCAGCCTGGCCAACGGCCAGCGCTGATGCATCGAGCACGCCTTGCGTTTGCCCGGCGGGTATGAGCAACTGCCCGGGCACTTGTACAAAGCCGCTGGGGTCGGTGCTCAGGGCGATGGTGGTGGTGGTTGGCTGAGCGGCGCTTAGGCTCAAGGTCAGTTGTCCGTTGGCGCCGATGACCAAGGTGGTACTGACTGGTGCCAAGCTGGCAATAGCCGCTGGCGCGGGGGTGACCTGAATGGCTGACTCAACTGTTGCGCCATTCAAACTGGCGGCTACGAGCGTGTTGCCTGTTTCTAGGCCCTGCACATCAAAGCTGGCCTGGCTGACGCCGGGGGGCACAACTACAGAACTCGGCACGCCAACAATCCCGTTGGTACGGGCATTGATGGCCACCGTGGTCGAGCTACTTTGTACTGCCGACAGCTTGACGGTGAGCTGGGCTGTGCTGGCCTTTTGCAGAACGATATTGGCAGGCAGCAAGGAAATAACTGTGGGCGGCTGCGGAATGACCTGAACTTGGGCTGACGCGCTGCTGGCTGTGTTGCCTGTACCCAATGTGGCATTGACTTGTGCGTTGCCTACAGCCAGGGCTTGTGCGGTGAAGGTGGCGGTGGTTTGGCCTGCGGCAATGCTGACTGAAGCGGCCACGCTGACTTTGCTGGGGTCTGTACTGCTCAGCGCAATAAGTGTGGTCTGAGTTTGGGCCGGCGAGATCTTGATTTGAAACTGCCCTGCCGCGCCTTGCTGCAAGGTTTTTTGATTCGGGGCGAGTTCAGTAATGCGGGCAGGGGATGGCAAAACATTGACGTTTGCACTGGCGCTTGAACCGTTCAAGTTGGCCGTGACCGCGCTTGAGCCTACCGCTACACCTTGCACCGGTACCGCTACGCTGGTTTGACCTGCAGCGAACGCTACGCTGGTTGGCACAGTAGCCACGCTCGCGTTAGCTGAGTTCAAGTTCAAACTGCCTGCGGCGGCGGGGGCTGGGCTGAGCGCGACATTGAAAACGCCGTTGCTGCCACTGTTGAGGCTCAAGGGGTTGGGGGTGATGCCGGTAATTTGTGCAGCGGGTGGTGTAACACCACCGGCGACAACTTTGTACGTGAAGCGCACGGGCACTTTACCCTGCACTTTAACAACGAAGAGATTCCAAAACGGCCGAACCGTGATGGTTTTTTGGATGGTGCGAATCGGCTGGCCGTTTGCAGCAAACAAGTCGTTGGTAGTGGCAATTTTTTCCAGGTTGTGCCAAATTTCAATGCTCGGCCTGCTGCCTGCGGGCACGGCCGCTGAGGGGTTGTCAATTACCAGCGTAAAAGGTGCGCTAGGTGAGCGACCCGGGGAGTAAAGGTCAATATCGGCCCACAGCTCAAGCCTGTTGTTGGTGGGCGATATGGCTGCGGACTTAGGGCCGTAGATGGTAGATTGGCTGGTTTGCGCATGGGCCTGCGTGCTGATACTTAAGCCGGTTAGGCACAGCAGGCACATAAACAACCACAACAAGGGTGACAGCAAGGTTGCAACACTCGCGCGCACCGAAGAAGCGGCTGTGCTTGCCTCCGCGCGAAGGGTTGCCGCCTTGCCTTGCAACGCCCTCGTTTCTTGGCATTGAGCCTGCGCGTTCCAGTCCATCTTGATGCGTCCCATGGGGTGTAACCGTTCTTGTCTTGTGCAAGTGCCGTATCGTGATTAACAAGGGCAGTGCAGAAAGCGAGCGGCTTGCAGCCCGCCCACTTTTTGCATCTGCTTTTTAGCCCGTGAAGCCAACCATCTGCAGTACGGACACAGGCACGATGTACTCTTTGCCTGTGATGGTGATGAGTTTGGCCTGGTTTTCACCGCCCATAGAGGCGATCAGTTGTACTTTGTCTACCCGCTCGTTTTGAGCGAAACGGGATAGTGCTTCACCCATCGCGACAACCACGGTGTAGGTAGTTACTGCTTGAAGAGTGCTCGGGCCTTGCGGTAGGTTGACTTGCACGCTGGCGTTACCTGCAGCGGCAGTACCAGTGATTGCGGGGGAGATCGCCTCAATTGGAAAGCCGTAAGCTGGAATTACCTTAAGCAAAATCGTGTTGCCCTGCGGGACGTTAGCAGTCTCAAAAAGAACCGTCACTGGGTTGACGATGGTTGCTGGCAGAGTAACGTCGGCAGTGCCAGTTGGAACAGGCGACACTGCAGAGCCGGCGACCGATGAAATCCGCAGCGACGGCAGACTCGACAAGAATACCGGACCCGGAGTGTCTACGCTGAAGGCGGGTTGCGTGGTGGCCGTGTAGGTCAGGTTTTCTGCTTCGATGCGAATACGACCGTCTGATCCGCCAGCGTCATAGAGCTGGCAGCCCTGCCTTGCTGCGTTGCTCCTGTTTATACAACCCCCGTTTGCATAAATGATACCGGTCCCAGTAACTGACGTCGCGACTAGACGAACCGCACCACCAGAACCGCCCGCACCTTGCTGGCCAACGCCGGTACCAGCTACCCCACCGGCGTCACCGCCTTGCACATCGATCCAACCGGTGCTAACTAGATTTATAGCGCCGGAGGCTGCGATAAGTAATGCGCCACCACCGCCACCGCCACCGGATCCAGGATAATTAAGGCCGCCTCGACCCCCGCCGCCACCCGAACCTCCAATTAGTGGTTGAAGTAAGCTCGAGCCGTAAGAACTACCCACATAGCGGGGCGCGCCTCCGCAGTAAGGTGAGTAGGCATCAATGCTAGTTGAATATGCTCCGCCCACGCCTCGACTCTTATAGTGTCGAGTGCCGTTACAACCGTCGACTCCGTCGATATCACCGCTGCCGCCGCCAGGGCCTAGGCCAGCTCCGCTGCGAATGATTTCTGCTCTTAGAGCTGTGTCGTCTCTTCCGCCCCTGCCGCCCCCAAATCCGCCGGGCCCACCATCTCCTGGAATTCCGTCGTCAGCCTGGTTTCCGTCGCCATATGTGCCAGTCGATGTTGCAGCTCCGCCGCGCATAAGAATAGTTCCGCGAACAGTCACATCCCCGCTAACCAGCAAATGCACCGGTGTGTTTAACGCGTTCTTTTTAAAGGTCACTATGACGCCTGCTGGAATAGTCACGGACGTGTAATTCAGAACACCGGACGGCGGCAGTTGGATTGCGGTGTTGACGGTGGGTGCCAGCGCGCCGTCTGCGCCAGTGCTCCCGCTGTTAAACGCGAAGCCTGCCGCCGGTAGTAAAACCGCACTGATGGCTGCAAGTAATACAGCTAGGCGTTGCACGGGATGTGCTTGAGATTGCACGGGGCATTTATGGCTCATAGTGATTCTCCTAAAGGTAAAAGAGTTGGTAAAGGGACGGACGAGTGAGGTAGGCGACATGCGAATTCCTAAGCTACAAGGGGGCGACGACGGTGATGGTGTTAGCTGGCAGTGGCGTGGCGTCGGTAAGGCCGCCGGGTACTCTCAGGCGGATGACTCGGCTGCCAATTGGCGCGTCGGTGCTAACAGCGACTTGGATCGTAAACTTTTCGCCTAAGGCGTCGATCGACCACTGCACAGTGCTCAGGTCAGCACCGAAATTGACTCCGCTAGCTGGATCAGCCAACAGTTGATAAACGTCCTGCAAACCCGTGCCGCGCACGGTGAAAGAGTAGGCTTTACCTTGCTCAAGCACGATCGGAGCGACCGAGCCCAACAAGGATGGCAAGCTACCCACTCTAAACAGCGTAGAGTCAAGATTTGCTGAAGACACCGCAACTGTGGAGGTGCCTGAGCCGGTATAAAAATTGACCCGATACGCGCCTGACGCAGCGTTTGCACCCACTGAAATTGGCAAACTTAATGCGGTACCCGCTGCGTTTACCGTGGCACTCCCCAAGGTAACAGCGCCTGTTGAAGTGCCAGTCAGGGTGATTGAACTCACTTGGTCTAGACCCACGCCACTAAAAATCAACGTGCCAGCACTGCCTTTTAAGAATCCATCAGGTTTGGCCGGGCTTGTGGAGGTAATGCCTGTGCCGACTATCACCCCCACATTCAGCGCTGATAAAAAGCGAGTAGTTGTGTCTTGGACTGCAGCTGATGACTCAACCAGCACGCCAACAGCGGGCGCGTAAACATCCAACGGAGTTGTTACCGGTACTACCGTCACCGTTCCTACCTGCACGCCTACTGACAATGCCATGATGTCGGCGTAGGTTGGGCCGGTTTGTTGGGCCACGTAAACGGTGTTGGCAGGGACTTGAACAGCGCTCGACTCGCCGCCCGCTGTGACTACGACAACCGTTCTTGGGCCTGAAACCGCGTTCGCTGCAACGACAACAGATAAGCCCAATTGGGTTCCATCAGAATTTGCCAATAGTGAAGGCTGAACGGTGATGCCTTGTGGAGGTTCAAAACGCACTGCCTGTACATCCCGGAAGTTAACGCCTTGAAGAGACATGTTTATCGTCAGGCCAGCCTTAAGTACTTGAGGCGAGGCTGAAGCCACTGCAGGCGCAGGAGCTGCCACCAGAAAACTGTCTGCTGAAGGATCTGTAAAGCTTAGTGGCCCGCTAGCGGTATTGAGGATGAGTCTGCGCAGAGTTTTGGCTGCAGAGGCATCTATGGTGACCGGCACGGTGATCTGAGTTCCTTCAGAATTCACTGTGAACGCGCCAAGTGTCAGACCGGACGGAGCTAATAGGCTCACGGACTGAACGGCCTGCAGGCCTTGGCCATTGACCGCTAAGTTGACAGAAGTTCCAATAACGCCGACTTTCGGACTCATCGTTTGTGCGAAGGCGCCTACCGCTACCCCGACGTTTGGCGATGCAATCGGGGTGATGGTTTGGGAAACTTGGGCCGAAGTGCTTGTGCCCACCATTACGCCGACCAGCGGGGCAGAAATAGGGCCGATGTCTGCCTTGATTTCACTCACGATAGAAAATTGGTTTGCAACGGTTGGCGCGTCGCTGCTTGTACCGGATGGAGTGGTGATTTGAACGGTACGCGGACCTTTTACGGCCAGCGACGCAATTTGGACGTACGCCAGCAGTTCGGTGCCGTCGGCATTGACGACTGGCTGAGAGTCAACACGCAGATCAACTCCTGGGCTGATCGTTAGTTGGCCGTTTTGTAGATGCCTGCCGTTCACTTTAATCCGCACAGTGGTGCCAGCGGTAGCGAACAAAGGCCCAACGGATGCAACAACAGGTTGACCAGTAGTTAATACCAGTTGAGACTGCGCATAGTCAGCAAATGCGATGCCCGCGTTTGCAGCGTCGGTCACCACAATTAGCCTTGGCCCGGGCACGGCAGCGGCATCAACCGCTAACGGCACCGCGATTTGACGGCCATCAGCCGACACGACGGGCGACCCTAGCGTTAGGCCGGCGGCTGGAACAGCAGTGACCTGAACGGCGCTGGGGATATTCGCCCCCCGGATGACCAGCGAAGTGTTGCTGCCAAGAACCAAAGATTTTGGCTGCAACTCGGTTAGCACTGCGCCGACCGCGATACCGATACGCGGACTGGCAAGCGTACCTAGGGTAGTGGGCGAAGTAACCGGCGGCTCTGCATCCCCGACAACTACCCCAACCATGTTGGCGTAACTGGTGTTGACACCCCTGAAATCGGCCGTGATGAAAACTGGCACGGTAGCTGTGCGCAACGTTGGAGAAGTGAGCACCAAATTGACAAAGCCAGCCGATTTAGACGTGATACTGACCTGCACTGACGTTTGCCCGGCCAACAGCGTTACGCTGGCGGGGCTAATTGTTGCTTTTGCTGTGTTGGTTGACGCGACAGAGATTTGGTGGGTAACTAAGTCTGGGCCAGACAGCCGCAGGGTGATGGCACGTGCAGAATTGTCAGGTGGCAACGCCAATGGGCTGGGCTCTACAGACAACTCAGGCAAGCTAGGGCCGACCACGATACCAATGCTGGCTGACCCGCTTGCATTTGAATAAGTCAGCGTTTGCGCCCCGGTGGCGGCTGATAAGCCGACAGACAAGTCTGCCTGGATTTGGGTGGCTGTTTGCCGTAAGTTTCCGATGTCCAGTGCGTTGTCGGAAGTAAGGAGCGTGCCTGTCAACAGGCCTTGGCCTGTGAGAGTGATTGGCCTGGTTTCACCGCGACGGATAAAGCTCGGCGTGATTGCCGAAAGTGTGGGAAGGTACGAGCTGGCCGCACCACCTTTGACCACCGAGAGAACATTGCCAGCGGCGTCGTAGTTGTAGTCGGTAACTTGGCCAGCGCTGTCTACATACCGAACCAATCGACCAATAGGGTCGTATTCGTAGCGCTCTTGACCAGCGTAGCTTTCGGATCCACCTCCTACCAGCAGAACGGACAAAGCAGCGGCGGTTGCAAGTACGGAGAAGACGTGTTTCGCCGAGCTCCAAGACGCGGCACCACTTTTGATGGGGCGAACAAAACTATGGGTCAGCCGCTTGGCAAATGACACGATGAAAACGAAAGCGTTTCGCACTAGCCGTCCCTTACACTTGCCGTTTTATTGCTGTTCTGTAAATTTGAGTCACATGAAGTCACATAACTCACCCAATGAATCCGTAATGTATCAATAAATGTAACGATTTCCAATCTTTTTGAACTTTTTTTGAAGAATACTTTTTAGTTAGCTTTTTCGCAATCAATAGCCATGGCGGATACCAATTTCCTATCATCTTCAAGCTCAAAACGTCATTTCTTATTGCAATTGGCTGGTTGCGGCGCTATCGCTTTTTCATCAAAGGTATTAGGTTCGAGTTCGCAGAGCGCCTCGCCACAACCCAATGCGGTTACTGCGAAGCCTTGGTTGCCAATTGAGCTAACTTCTGAAAGACAGAGCGGAGTTGAATCTGCGCCGAACGGTGCACCCGGGACAGTTTTTTGGCCAGGAAGCGGCCCGGCACTGCGTCTGTCTCATTGGACTCGGACTGCCTTGGGGCTGATTGTTAAGTACCAGCAAAATCCGCTGCGTGCGTCACGGACGCTGGCTTACCTGCACATTGCAATGCACGATGCTTGGCACCATACAAGGCTAAATATCTCCACCAGTCATGTAGTACTCAACAAAGATGGTTTGCTGGAAAATGCCGCCCATGAAGCCGCCGCGCAAGTACTGGCGCACTTCTACCCTAATGAAACTCCTGGCACGTTCACGGCAATGCTGGCTGCAATACAAGCCTCTTTACCGACAGCAACTGATAGCTCTGGCAAACCATCTGCAGGAAATGCAGTGGCCGCAGCGCTGATTGATCGCAGTTTGCGCGATGGTGCGGGGCGAGTCTGGCCAATCAAGCAGCGACCTGCGGATTTCCCCGGAATTTGGCAGGCGACCCACCCGCTATATGCGGTTAATCCGGCTGAAGCCTACGCTGCCAGTTGGCGGCCATGGGTACCGCCAGCCGCTGCGCGTTATGAGCCGCCAGTCGCACCGCGGCCCGGATCTGCTCGACACGCCGCTGAGACGCAGCAAGTCTTGAACATGTCCACCGCTTTGTCCGAAACCCAAATTGACGCCGCGCAACGGTGGAACTTGGAATCTGGCTCAGTTACACCGGCAGGCGTATGGGTTGCCATTGCCTTAGACGAATTAAAGATTGGCGAACAGGAACCCATAAATAGTGGGCAGGAGCGTGCCGCACTGTTTTTGCAAACACTCAGCACGCTTTGTGCGGCTATGCATGATGGCTTTATTGCCTGCTGGAAAATCAAATTCAGAGACTGGAGTGAGCGCCCAGTTACAGCCATCAGGCGAGACGCCGACCGAAATTTCACTCCCCTGCTAGTCACCCCTGGGTTTCCCGCGTATGTATCGGGACACGCGACAGTGTCAGCAGCAGCGGCCTACGTGCTGGCTGGCCAATGGCCTGAACGCCACTCAAAATTTCAAGCGATGGCACAGCAAGCGGCTGACTCCCGATTGTGGGGAGGCATCCACTTTCGAAGTGATAACGAGGAAGGCTTGAAACTTGGGGAGGCGGTGGGCAGGGATGTAGCTGTCGCGAGAAGCGCAACTTCGATAGTCAGTTAGGCAGCTACAACGACGGCAAAAATATCGATTGAGTGACGCCCGGGCGCCCGCTACATACAGGCTGCACGCTGACAACGAGGGGGTAGTTTTTTGAATTTCTTGTGTGTTCGAAGCTGTTTAGGCCCAGCTCGATACCAGACATCGTCTGCGTTTCTAGGAGTTTAAGACTCACGTTTTTGTCAGAGTCGATGTTCGCTGTGAACATACGAACGACGTAACTTTCAGCATCCTCGGACTTTCCCCACCCTAAGGTGCCTTGGGCCTTGCGCGAAAGTCGGCTTTGCAAGACGCAGCTGGCTCGGCTGTCTAGGAAAAAAGCAGGCCCTTGTCCGTTCAGGTCTTGAGCATCCAACTGCGAACAATTCTGGCTTACCAGGACTTTGACTGCCGCAAAATTTGCCGGGATGGCGCTGGGTAACTTGTAGCGCGGTTCATTAACCACTGTGTCGACAGACATAAGTACTTTGGCCTCAGGCGCAACAACGCTGATTTGAATTCGGAAAGGAGCAGCCGACCCTGATTTCCACCGCAACTCCGGCTGCAGTTCAGCAACAGAGCGCCCCGCGGCGGGCTGCGCCAAAGGGAAAAGCGTGCAGGCAAGCGCCAGCTCGGGATGCAATAAAAACAGCAGACTAGCCAGCAACTGCAAAACCGTATGCCGAAAGCCGCAGGTGAGTTTCAAGTTACAGCAGCGGCACAAGAAACCACCAAAATTAAACTGTACTGAGTCAAGTTGCTCCTTTTTTTGCATAAAGCTTTCATCTCCAAACGCCGAGAAACCTTTCGCTACACAGCGCAGTACAAAACGACTCTTAAAATGTAAGCTTAAATGATAAAATGTATCTAGATGAGTTTCAAATTAACAAGTAGGCTTGACCGCAAGGGCATCGTGCAAATGCTGAAGTTAGCGCCGCCTAAAAATCTAGAAATAACGCCAGTTAATAAGTCAGTTGGTTTGCGCGCCCTTTTTCACCTCAACTTCCAAGCTGTGCAACTTTCGAGCGTGACAGTGCTGCTTTCGATCGCGCACACGGTCTACGCAGGTGAGATTTTTTCAAGTACCGACACCGCTACTGGCCAAACCAAATGGTCGACGCAAGCCCTAGACAACAGCTATCAAAAAACCTTCACCTTCGCGGGTTCAGTTGATCAGAGTCCGGTATTCAAATTTCTAACAAAACCTTCTTCACAGCAAGCGCTGCTCTACAAAAAAGGTCTGGCTTTTCGTCCGCTGGTTAGCTCAATTGCCAGCCAACACCGGGTGGATATAGATCTGGTTATGGCTTTGATTGAGGTCGAGTCCGGCTTTAACCCACATGCTGTGTCGCCAAAAGGCGCGCGTGGTCTTATGCAGTTAATGCCGGCAACCGCGTCGCGATACGGCATGCAAGATCGCAAAGAACTGCTAGACCCAGCACGCAACTTGGACATCGGCATTCGTCATTTACGAGACCTGCTGGCCATCCACAACGGCCAATGGGCACTGGCAATGGCTTCTTACAACGCTGGGCAGTACGCCGTTGCAAAACATGGCCAACGCATTCCGCGATACAACGAAACCATGTTGTACGTACCTGCAGTGCTGTCTGCAGCTGCTCGACAGGCCTCTTCCGGCACGGAGCACACTCAAGCGCTTTCAAACTGATCATGCGTAAACCTACCTACTTAACAGCGAAAGCGGATAGCGGTTTCACGCTTTTGGAGCTGCTCGTGGTTGTCGCGATCATTGGCTTATTGGCAGCCTATGTTGGCCCAAAATACTTCAGTCAGATCGGACGCTCGGAACAGGCCGTAGCCAAATCCCAAGTAGAGAGCTTTAGTCGGGCTTTAGGCGCTTACCGAATTGATGTGGGGAGCTACCCCAGCACGGAGGAAGGGCTGGCGGCGCTGTTAACCAAGCCAGCCGATACGGCAAAAGCTGCCAAGTGGAACGGTCCGTACCTTGAAAAATCGGTTCCATTGGATCCGTGGACGCGCCCTTACGTTTATCGGAGCCCGGGTGCAAAAGGTGACTTTGATCTTCTTTCATTTGGCAAAGACGGCCAGCCCGGTGGCACCGGGGATGCTGCCGATATCAGCAACCAATAACGTTGCGTTTGCACGGATATTCAAGTTATGCAGTTTGACGTGCGAGCACTTGATGCTCAACAACATATTCAGACCTTGCGGCTTGAGGGGTTGGATGCATCTGATGTGCAAGGACAACTGGCTGCGCGACGATTGACGGCTCTGTCCCTCAAGCCGACCTCAGCCCTGAATCGAGCCAATTGGGACTCATCACGCAATGGCTTTGACCTGCTGCTGTTTGCACAGGAACTGCACGCCCTAGTCGCCGCAGGCTTGAGCGTCGTGGAATCGATTGAGACACTGATCGAACGAGCGAATGTCGACATGACGCGAAGCGTGCTGGAGCGCTTGGTAAGCAGTTTGCGCGAAGGGCAGCGCCTGTCTGGCGCACTTACCCTACAAAACACAGTCTTTCCGCCATTGTTCGTCGGCGTGATTCAGGCGGCTGAAGGTACCAGTGACTTGCCCCGCGCCTTGGAGCGATATATTGCCTATGAGACGCGGCTGCAGGCCTTGCGCCACAAAATTACCAGTGCTGCGATTTACCCAAGCATTCTGATGGGCGTGGGTGGGGCAGTTGCTGTGTTTTTGTTGGGCTATGTTGTGCCGCGGTTTGCTTCTGTGTACAAAGGCAGCGGGAGACCGCTTCCGTGGGCATCGCAGATGCTGCTGAATTGGGGAGAATTTGCCTCCAACTACGCTTTATTTATTGCCGTTTTACTGGTGGCTTTAATCGGCATGATAGTGTGGGCCGCTCGTCGTTCACTGCAAAACGGAGGCTGGTGGCGACTTCTAAAGTGGGTCCCCGGGGCACAAGCGCGCTTATTGATTTTGGAGTTGTCCCGCCTTTACTTGACCATGGGCATGCTGCTTGAAGGTGGCATTCCCGTCGCGCGTGCCATGCAACTGAGTGAAGCTGTTCTGCACGGCTCGAAAGTGCAAGCGTTGCAACAAGCCCGCCAAGCCGTCGGTCAGGGACAAAGCCTATCGGCAGCGCTAGAGCAGCACAATTTATCAACGCCGGTCGCTATGCGTTTGCTGCGTGTTGGTGAACAGACTGGACAGTTAGGCACTATGTTGAGCCGCACTGCTGCGTTTTATGACAACGAAACCACCCGCTGGATTGAACGCTTTACCAAGGCTTTTGAGCCGATTCTGATGGCGGCAATTGGTATCGTCATTGGGTTGATCGTCATCTTGTTGTACATGCCAATTTTTGATCTGGCAGGGAACTTGCAATGACAGCCACCGCACAAATCGTCCTCAGCGATGAATTACTACAAAGGACTCGAGCTGACGCGCAGAGTAGCGGGCGACCCTTGCTCGATTTACTGGCAGAGCGGTTGAGTATGTCGGCACGCGAGGCAAGTCGAGCATTGGCACAGCGATTTGTATGCCCCTTCTGGGAAAGTACCGAGTTGCAAAGCCTTCGCCTTGCTCTTCCATTTTGGTCTTTGGCACGGGCACAGCAGCACCGTGCTTTATTGCTTAACGTGCCGTCTCCGGGAAACGTCGAACCCAGCGGCACAGGTGAGGCAGCCTATCATTTCGTTGCAGTCACCAGCGATCCGTTCGACACAGATTTAGCCACTCAGCTGGAGCAAGCCGCACAGACGGCCGTCAAGCATGTGTTGGCTACCGCTGAGGACATCCACGCTTATCTTAATCAGCAAGAAGCCTCAACGCGAGCGGTTGACAATTTCACGCAATCCCAAGCGGGTAGCCAGGCATCTATTGCCGCAGTGGAAGTGCTGTCGATGCAGAGCGTCTCTGAGTCAGGAAGCCCAGCAGTTAAGCTGGTGAACTCGACTTTGTACGATGCTCTGCGTGCGGGTGCAAGCGACGTTCACTTGGAAAGCACTCCTGCAGGGTTGACAGTTAAGTACCGCATCGACGGCGTGCTGGACGAAATCACTCAAGTTAACGGTCGCGCGGTGGCAGAGCAAACCATCTCACGTTTGAAAGTGTTGTCCGAACTGGACATTGCAGAGCGGCGCGTTCCGCAAGATGGAAGCTTTCAAGTGCAAGCGCAAAACCGCTTGATTGACTTGCGCGTCTCTATCATGCCCAGCATCCACGGGGAAGACGCGGTGATCCGCATTCTGGACAAGCAAGCCATGATCGAAGCCCATGGCAAACTCAGTTTGAGCGCACTCGGTTTTGACTCGAATTCATTAGCGACCATGCGGGAGCTGATGGAAGCCGCCTATGGAATGCTGTTGGTCACCGGGCCCACTGGTTCCGGTAAAACTACTACTCTTTATGCGGCCCTGGCTGAAACCCAGACCGGACGTGACAAGATTATTACGATCGAAGATCCGGTTGAATACCAATTGCCCGGTGTTTTGCAGATCCCTGTGAATGAAAAGAAAGGCCTTACTTTTGCGCGCGGTTTGCGCTCAATTTTGCGCCACGACCCAGACAAAATCATGGTGGGTGAAATACGAGACAGGGAAACAGCGGAAATTGCTGTGCAGTCAGCTTTGACGGGCCACCTTGTCCTGACAACGGTGCACGCCAACAACGTGTTCGATGTGTTCGGACGTTTCACACATATGGGCTTGGACCCGTACGCTTTGGTGTCAGCCCTAAACGGTATCTGGGCACAGCGTCTATTGCGATTGAACTGTTTGCATTGCAGCCAACCCTATCAACCGACCCAGACAGAGTTGACGCGGTTTGATTTAAAAGAGTCGGACTATCAGCGATACACGTTTGCTAAAGGCGTTGGTTGTGGGTTTTGCCGCGGCACGGGCTACAAAGGTCGCCGAGCGGTGGCCGAGTTTTTAATATTGGACGATGAGCTGCGTGAAATGATTGTGCAGCGCCAACCAGTGCGACAAATTAAAGAGCTGGCTCGCCAGAAGGGGACCCGCAGCTTGTTAGACGCGGCGCTAGACGTAGTACGCGAAGGTGCGACGACACTTGAGGAGGTGCGTCGTGTCACGCTTTCTGCATAGCATCCTCGGTTTCAAGCTCGGTGCCGGTTTAAGAACGACAACCGTGGTGGGAGTAAGCGGAAATGTCGCGGCTTGGCTGGAGCGCACATCAGGGGGGTTAACCACTTGGCGTAATTTGGGATGGCAGGATGGTTCGCCCAGCGATGCGTTAGCTAAGCTGAACGCAGAGCTGGGACTCGCTCAATTCCGCAGCGGTAAATTGATTTTCTCTCCAAGCATGTTGCGCCATTGGCTGCAAACACCGCCTCGGCAAGTCGCCTCCCT
The DNA here is from genome assembly GCA_031386895.1 of Polaromonas sp. Classification (GTDB taxonomy): domain Bacteria; phylum Pseudomonadota; class Gammaproteobacteria; order Burkholderiales; family Burkholderiaceae_C; genus Polaromonas. Next base: position 43,176 of record JANNCT010000145.1, on the reverse strand, counting down.
GCGCGAATTGCGTAATGTGGCTCAGGCCCGGTGCAGCCTGCTTTTTGGTGAGGCACCGCAATCGGAAACTAACACCCCATATTGGTCGGTATCAGCCAATTGGCATGCCAGCAGGCCATTTGTGTGCTTCGCCCTACCGACCGTATGGGCAGAGGCAGTACAAGCACAAACCCACACACCGAATGCAAGTTGGCATTTGGCTGCGCAAGCTTTAGAGCATTACCGAGCAGTCCTGCCTACAACTGGATGGTTAGCGCTAGTACTTGCCAACCACCTTTATTTGTTTCAACTCAAATCGCGATCCGTAGTGAGTTTGCGCGCAGTGCAACTCCCCATGCTTCCTGAAGCAACACTAATCCTTCAGGCGGTTAAGGAGGAGTGGGGACGCGAAATGCTGCGAAAGAACTGCAGTGCACCGATCCTTTCTTGTTTGTACTTTCGTCCTGGTGCTCCACCGCTGGTGGTTCCGTCTGGTGTAGACCTGTTGCCCACCAAGATTGACGCGCGCATCCCCGAACCGCCAGAGAACGGACAAACGAACTCGCCATTTTCGGAAGCCGGGCGAGATGCGGTTTTGACAGCTTGGTGCGCGGAGCAGTTTGTGAACGGTCACGCTCAATGATGTTTCCCCACTTAGTCACCCGCAGCACTTTGGTGCAACGCTGGTTGGGTCATCAGCATCCTGCTCTGCTGCGTTTATTCGCATGCATCAGCGTGCTGTTACTGTGCATAGCCCTAGCTGACCAAGTGGTGACGACGATCCGTGTGCGTGAGGAGACCTCCACACTCGTCGCTGCAAGCGCAAGTGCCAAGAATAAAACAGCGCAGCTGCTTTCTAGCGACGGTTCTCTATCGAAAGCGCAATCACAAAAGATCAAGCCGGATCTAACCCTCACAGAGGAGCAGCGGCGCGGCCTTAATACCGTTATTCGCCAGCTTAATACACCTTGGCAAGATATGTTCGATCAGCTCGAGGCAGCCACGAACACCGATATCGCGTTGATCAGCATAGAACCTGACGCCAAGCGTGCCACTGTCCGATTGGTTGCCGAAGCAAAGCGCGTGGATACGCTGTTCGCCTACGCCAGCGAATTGCAACAGCAAGGTGTTTTTGGTCGCTTGACCTACAGCAAGCACGAGACTAACGATCAAGACAGCAACAAACCCGTGCGTTTGAGCTTTGAGCTTGATATGCAGATGCCGCAAAGGCTAACCTTAAAAAAAGACGCAGCGAACCGATGAGTATGTTGACCGTCCGTTTTGGCGCGCTGCGTACCCGCCTAGACATCGCTGTGTGGCGGTATGGATGGGTGTGGCCACTCATCACTGCGCTGATTCTCGCGCTGCTTGCGGTGGAGCTTGGATGGAAACCACGGCAACTGGCTGCCCTTGAGGCCCAGAAAAAAGAACTCTTTCTGCATCAACAGCAGCTATTGAAAGCAGAAAAAGCCAATCGCCCCAGCAGCTTGGGCAGCGACGCCTTATCGGACTTGGAATCACTGGACCGCTACATCATTAGCCAGCAAGAAGTGGGTGCCGTGATAAGCCAAGTGCTGGCGTTAGGCGCTTTGCACGGTGTAGTAGCGACCCAATCAGAGATACAAACGAGCAACGAAGGCCATGGTGGATTGCGACAAGTTCAGATTACTCTGCCTGTTCGTGCAAGCTATGCAGGCCTGCGCGCCTTTACAGAAGCTACTTTGCGCCAGCATCCGATGGTTAGCGTAGACCAGTTCAGTATGAAACGCGAGGCGATCACGCAAGGCACCGTTGAGGTACGCCTGAAGTTTTCTATTTGGGTTGACCCTCAGAAGGTGAAGAAGACGGAGTTAACCGCCAAGAAGCCGACAAAAAGAGGAGTCAAGAAACCATGACCGCCGCTGCTAGCAGCAACCGTTGGTGGTTATGGATACCTCTGCTCGGCGTTGCAGCTTGGTTGGCTTGGTACGGTGACAAAACGCCGTCAGGTGCAATCACCTCAGCTCCGACTTCAATGATCGCAACGAACGACAAGTCTGCGGCTGGTGGCAACATCAGCAAAATCGGTCCGACCAAACCGCCAGTTGCAATCATGGTCGATTTGTTGATCCCTAGAGACACCTTGATCGTGCCTCGCGAAAGCGGAACGCTTCCAGGAGAACAACTTTTTACCAGTGGTACCTGGACACGTCCTCCTCCACAGGTCAAACCAGTTCCGCCACCGCCGCCCACCGCGCCGGTACTTCCGTTTACCTTCGTTGGAAAGAAACTGGAAGCGGGTGCATGGGAAGTTTTCTTAAGTCGTGGCGAGCAAAGCTTTATCGCCCGCGAGGGGGCAGTGATCGACAACATCTACCGTGTCGAAAAAATCAATCCGCCTAGCCTGAACCTCACTTATTTACCTTTGGGACAAACCCAGAGTCTGTCCATTGGAGCGTCTGAATGAATCGCCACCTCACACTATTGCCGCTCTCGCGATTCCGTTTGCCCACTCGCTTGCTGTCACCTATCATGCTGGCATGTGCTGTCTTGCTCAGTGGCTGCGCGGCGCAAAACGCATACCGCGAAGGCCGTGAGTTGGCCAGTGCTGGTCAAACTCCTGACGCCCTGCTCAAGTTTGAGGAGGCTTCAAAACTAGACAGCGGGTCGGCTCAGTATCGAATTGCCGCCATTCAAACTCGCGAGGCCTTAGTTCGAGACGCTGTTGCTGCGGGGGAGCGTGCGTTGAGTGCAGAACGCCTAGTCGATGCGCGCACTGCATTTAACCGTGCGCTAACTTTTCAAGCAGAAAATTCCCGCGCGCAAGATGGTCTTAAAGCAATTGATGCGGTAGGTCGTCACGAGAAATGGTTATCGTCCGCGCAACAGGCTTTAAGCAAAAAAGACGATAGGAATGCGCAGATGTGGGCTCGCATGGTGACGGCAGAGAATCCGCGTAACTCCAAAGCTCAAGCCATCTTGCAAGGTATCGCCCAAGACAGTGAGAAGCCTTTGCCAGCCAGCGCGCTTGACGAGGCCTACCGCAAAGCTATCACCATTGAATTCAAAGATGCTCCCCTAAAAACAGTGTTTGAAGTGATATCGCGTTCGTCCGGACTCAACTTTTTATTTGACAAGGACGTGCGCACCGAGCAAAAGACATCGATCTTTTTAAAGAACTCGACCATTGAAGCCGCTGTCAACCTAACTCTGCTCACTAACCAGTTAGAGCAGCGGGTACTGGATGCCAACACGGTACTGATTTTTCCGAACACCCAGGCAAAGCAAAAAGATTACCAGCAACTTACCGTCAAGGCCTTCTATCTGGTGAATGCAGAGGCTAAAAACGTCGCGACTACGCTAAAAACCATTTTGAAGACTCGTGATGTGGTGGTGGATGACAAGCTGAATATGCTGATCGTGCGCGACAGTCCAGACGCCATTCGCCTGGCAGAGAAGCTGGTAGCTCTGCACGATGTGGCAGAACCCGAAGTGATGTTGGAAGTCGAAATCCTTGAAGTGAAACGAACTCGCTTACTAGACCTTGGGGTGCGTTGGCCTGACCAGCTTAGTCTTAGTCCGTTAGGCACCGCGCTAACCTTGGCAGACCTCCGCAAGTTAAGCCAGGAGACTATTGGGGCCAGCATCGGGAGTACCAGCATCAATGCAAAGAAGGTGGATACAGACGCCAACATTCTGGCCAATCCCCGCATACGTGCTCGCAACCGTGAGAAGGCCAAGATTCTCATCGGTGAACGCGTACCCAACATTACGTCCACCTCCACTTCTACTGGCTTCGTAGCTGAATCGGTAAGCTATGTTGATGTTGGACTAAAGCTTGATGTGGAGCCGACCATTTATCTCGATGGTGAGGTAGCAATCAAAATATCACTTGAGGTCAGCAACATCATCAGCCAGGTGCAAACCAAATCAGGCTCGCTCGCTTACCAAATTGGCACGCGTACTGCGCAAACAGTGCTGCGCCTTAAAGACGGTGAGAATCAAGTTTTAGCCGGCCTGATCAACGACGAAGATCGTCGTACCGCTAACAAAGTACCAGGTCTCGGCGAGGTGCCGATTGTGGGTCGCTTGTTTGGAAACCAAGCCGACGACAGCTCAAAAACTGAAATCATATTGTCTATAACGCCGCGCATCTTGCGCAACGTTGTCAGGCCTGCGGCGACCACCATGGAGTTTGACTCTGGCACCGAAACCAGCCTGGGTAGCCGGGCCGCCAGCAGCGGCAGCACTGGCACGCCACCTCTTACACCCGCTGGAGGTGGCGCAGTTACGCCCCCTACATTGCCTCGGCCAGCGGCTGCAAATACGAACATTGGGACGCCGCCACAAGGCATAACGTCCGGTTCATCAGCTCCCGTAGTGTTGCCAACGAGCACACCCAATGCTGCGACGGCTTCCATCGGTAGCACACCTGCTGCTGCGGGGCCAGCACAGTTGCGCTGGCAAGGTGCTTCTGCTTTGAAGGTGGGCGACAGTTTCGCTTTGCAATTGCTGATGCAATCCGATCAGCCGATAGTAAGTATTCCGATGGCAATAGGATTTGACCCGCGCTTAATGCAGGTAGTCTCCGTTTCTGAAGGGGACTTTTTAAAGCAAAACGGAGGACAAACCAGCTTCACCAGCCGTGTTGACCCCAACGGTCAAATTTTGATGACAGGTACCCGTGCGGGTGATTCAGGAGCCACATCTTTAGGGGCGGTCGCTACCGTGAATTTTCGGGCCGTTGCCGCCACAGCACCTGACACTCGCGTGCAGCTATTGACGATCTCGCCGATTGTCTTGGGAGGCAGAGGTATATCGTCACCGCCGCCACCTCCTCACACCATTAGCTTGAGTCCCTAAACGAGCGACTAGTGCCAGTATGTTGCAAGTTTTTATCCACGCCAAATTTCCCAAGAATGGGGCGCGATCGTCTGGCTTTACTCTAATAGAGCTATTGGTAACTTTGGCTATCCTTGCTGCGCTGGCATCGTTGGCTATCCCGGTTGCGCAACTACAAGTGCAGCGAGGTAAAGAGCAGCAACTGCACGTGGCTTTACGCGAATTGCGGGCGTCAATTGACGCGTACAAAAAAGCAGGAGATGAAGGCCGCATTCGGCGAGAATTGAACAGTTCAGGATACCCGAAGTCACTAGAATTTTTGGTCGAAGGCGTAGACGATCAACGCGACCCGAAACGCAGAAAAATCTTCTTTATCCGTCAGATCCCTCGCGATCCGTTTCATGAAGACGCCAACACTGCAGATGCAGATACTTGGGCAAAACGCAGCTATGCCAGCGAAGCCGCCGAACCAGTTGAGGGCGATGATGTGTACGATGTGCGCAGCCGCTCTGCCTTAACCGGTCTGAACGGTATCGCGTTAAAGCGCTGGTGAACATAATGACAAGTGCCTTGAAGTTACCTGTGAAAGCAAACTCGTCAAAACTCGATCTGAGCCTGAACCGACTGTTGTGCGGCTTCACGCTAATTGAGCTGCTGGTAGTTCTGGCTATCGTCGCGACGCTGCTTACTTTAGTCACCCCGCGCTACTTTGGCCATATCCAGAGTTCTAAAGAAGCAGTACTGCAGGACAACTTACGTACAACGCGCGACATCATCGATAAGTTCTACGCGGATCTGGGCCGCTACCCGGACAGCCTGCAAGAACTGGTAGATAAAAACTACCTCCGCCGCTTGCCGCTTGACCCTCTCACAGAAACCGACACAAGTTGGGTCATAGTTGACGTCCCAACTGGCTACAAAGGCAGCGTGTACAGCCTCAAGAGCGGTGCGCCGGGTAGCTCACGCGACGGAAAACCCTATGCCGATTGGTGAACGGTTTTGCCAGCCAACTCGGTTGATCAAGCGTTGCAGTGTCAGCCGCAGATATGACGGGTTCGCCTATGTGCTGCTTTTGATCACGGTAAGCGTGATCAGCATACTTGCCAGCGCCAGCGTCAGTCTAGGCAGCCAAATCGCACGACGTGATGCTGAGCATCACTTGCTCAGCATTGGCGCAGAATTTGAACAAGCCCTAAGGGCATACGCAGCTGTTCCGGCCGGTGCCATGGCGGCAGCGAATGCTCGTGGCCCCCGCAATTTAGAAGAGCTACTCAAAGATCCACGCAGCGCCAGTACTCGTCGGTTTCTGCGCCAAGTCTACGCCGATCCACTGACAGGCCAAGATGCTTGGGGAACAGTTAAAGACTCGAGTGGTTTCATTGTAGGAATCTACAGCCTAGCGGACGGCAAACCAATCAAAAAAACAGGATTTCCAATTCAACAAGCGAGCTTTGAAGATGCGGATACTTATTCCGCATGGGTTTTTGGATTGCCAAATGCGCAGTTGCCTACCAATATTCGGTCACGGTAAGCTCGACCAATATCAACCGGCTACTAGCTACATGTAGTACTGCTTTTGTCAAAATCTGTCCTTAAGCCAAACCTCGTGTGGCGCAACCGCTGACATTGCTCAAGCAAGTTAGAAATCAAGAGCACCGGTATTCGATTGAAACCCGTTACTAGCTCATCGTGGTTTAAATCAGTGAGCTTATTTTCATCAATTTGAAACCTAATTCCGCGAGTCGAAAACACTTACCTCTTTTGAACATCCGCTCGCCCGCTAAAACATCTTGGCCCTAGGACACCATTCTCAGTGAAGAGATAAACAAGGCCATTTGTTTGGGCATTCTCCGTCTGCGGCATAAACTACTCCTGCGGCGACGTCAACTCAATGGCCTCCGGTAGCTTCCAGGACAGCAGTGCAGCAGCTCGGCGAACAATCCATATGTTCTGCTGCTCGGTGGACCAGTTTTTTTCCTGCAAGCCTTTGAAAAAGCGCTTGAGAGCAGCTTGCTCGCTTCCAACCACGCCTTCAGCCAACTTTCTCTTGCAGTACGCCGTGGCTTGATGGGCGAGGTCTTCGCACAGTTCATACTGAGCGTTGATATCTTCTGGCGTTTGGCCTTCGGAGTAATAGCGGCCATCTACTTCAACCAACGCCATTTTGGGTCGAACACCTGATAGGGCTGAGGCGTTGCCGGCAGGCGGAAAGTCAGACGGGACGCCGGACGCTTCAATTGGACGTTGATTATTCAATTTACACCATTTTCTGAATTTGGAACTTGCAAAGGCAGTTGCAACACTTGAATTGTCATGCTGACGCTCCCCAAATATTGTTGGCGGCAGTTTGAACCCGCCGCACGGCCGAGGCCAGACGGTCAACTTGCTCTGCATCGACCTCACTGCTGTCCAGCCCTAGAAGCGCGCCAAGGGTATCCGCCTTGAGTTTACTTCGGGCGCGCAGCGTGCGAAGCGCATCTTCCAGCAAGAACAGTCGCAGGTGGGTGGTGTCGCACATTGCGTGGTCGAGCCGGTACACCGCTGAGGAATTCTCGATCTCCCAACTGCGGTAGAACAATCCGCAGGGGTATAAAAAGGTAGCCACGTGCACCAAACTTCTTTCCCAGTTGTTCACATTGGGCGTAGCGTGCGCTTGCGACGCAGCGGCTAAGGCTATTTCAAAGGGGAGCCAGGACAGACCAGTATTGCGCGAGCTGAACCTTGGCGGATTTGCCCCTATGCTTGTACTTGGATGAAAGTAGGCGGCTAACAAGGTTTTGTCGAGAAACACTTGCTGCACAAACCGTTCCAGATCGCGGTCGGCGTAATGGACGCGCCGCTTATCTAAAGCTTGGCGCAGCCACTCGACAGACCCTGGCTGCACTTCAGGCAGTGGCGGCACAAAGATATGGCATTCCAATGCAGACCCATTATGGCCTTTGCTTACTATGCGATTCGCTTGGGACTGGTACGAAGAATCTGGGGTTTGGGCACTTTTGTGAAGAGGCATGGTGAGCACGCTTGATGAGTGTGGAGGAACGATGATTGGGGATGTAGAACCCTTGGGCTAGCGCTTGGCTCTGGCCGCTGCAGGAGGCTTAGACGCTGGCATCGTGTTTGCTGCTTTTCGTCGCGCGACTGGAGGGATACCGCCATCTTCCACCGCCGCACCGAGGGCAGTAAAGGGCAAAGTGACGATAGGCATGTCGATAAACGCAACCTGATTGTTATGCCGAAGAATAATTTGTACGCCATGTAATTCAAGCGTTGCAATTGCCTCTTTGAGTGCGTCCTCCGTAAAAATTGTTTTTAGCTGATCTGGGAGGCTGATAGCGGCAAAGCCCCTAAAGTCATGAATCAGCGCCTTCTTAGGTTTGTTGGGCACTGCTGCCGCGTTGGCTGTTGAGTTGGCTTGCAATAGCTTTTGCGGCTTTCGATTCGCGTCGCGAGTTGCAGTGGTGGTTTTGCTAAGGGTTTTATTTGGTTTGGTCATGACAGGTCCTGAAATAATGCGGTGAGGTAAGAAATGGTGGCAAGGCTTCGCCCAGACAGCTGCAAATGCAATTGCTGCCGAGGCAGATTCAGTAAAGGAAAATCAGCGGAGCGTTAGGCTGGCCAGTCTGGAAGCCGGTGCAGAATAAGGCTCACGCACTGAGGGGGCGGCTGCGGCTCGTTACCGTTGAAACTATGGGGTGTGACGATTCCGACTCCTTCTTGCGAGCACGGTGCGGATGCGAAGCTCTTTGTATCTTTGCATATGACTGCGCTGCTGGGCAACTTATTAACTTGCGAAGGTCCACCTTCCATAGCGGGGATGTAGACAATGTCACCGCCATGCGCACACTTCTCTGCGCCAGCGACGAAGGGCAAGAGAACCCGACTAGACAGGCGACTGGCTAACAACCTCTCCATCGCCGAACCGTCCTGCCGTGTTAAGTTGGGCACATATCGGCTGTAAACGCGAAAGAGCATTTCAGTACTGGTGTGACCAAGTTGGCGTGCAATCCACTCGGGTGCTTCACCAGATGCCAGCCAAAGCGTGGCTGCAGTGTGGCGCATTTGGTAAGCGCGACGATGTTCAAGTCCAAGATGCCTGAGCAGAGGATTCCATACGCGGTTCAGAAAATTCTGATTGTTGATTGGTTGCCCCGTTTTATTGCAAAAGACATAGCCACTGAATTCCTTGGCCGCTTGATATTGCGCCTTGAGCGCTTCGTAAACCACTTGGCTCATGTGAATATCGCGAACGCTGCCATCTGTCTTGAGGTCATCATCCTCATTTAAAACTAGCGATTCACGCACCAGAATCAATCGGCGTTCGAAGTCGACATATTTCCACTTCAAGCCATGGACCTCACCGGTACGCATGCCTGTAAAAAATCTCACGTTGAAATAGTTGCGGTAGTCAGGACGGGCCGCGTTCAAAATCAGTTCCACTTCATCCAACGTAAACGGCTGCACGTCGCTGCGCTTCATCTTGAGCGGTTTGATATTTCGAAAAGCGGACGTGAACTCAAACCTGTCGGCGGCTTCGCTAAGAATTTGACGCAACGGCTTCATTACTGCATTGACACGTCGATTAGACAACGTGCCCTGCCCCTTACGCGTAGCGACTTTGGCGAGCGATGCCCGAAAAGCCAGCACGTCTGCTTTGTTGATGTGGCCGACTTCTTTGTCGCCGAAGAAGGGACACAAGTATTTATCCAGTGCTCCTTTTTGGGTGACGCGGTAGCTACGTCGCCAGGTTACTTCCACCTCTGCGAACCATTGGTCTGCGAAAACGCGAAACATCGGCGTGCTGCCAACGCGGCTGGAGTTTGGGCTGCCAGCTGGCGCAAGTTCTTTTGAATCGGTGCTTTTGGTAGACGGCAGAGCCTTGCCAAAGGTCTTGGCATAGTCGAAGCTGCCCAAGGCGATTTCGGTCTCAATGCGATCAAGTGCTTTTTGTAAACGCTTGCGGTTAGCGGGAGTGTCGGGCATTGTTGTCTGCTCTCGCAATCGCCGCCCTTGGTGCTTAAAGTCCATGAACAACGCGTTGTTTTCTGGCCGGACTCGAACGCTACCCATGGAGTGCAGCTCCGTTTGACATAGGAATGACATTGGACTCGCCGCTCGTTCGCAAGGCCATATCGCGCTCAATCGTCTCCCATATGTAGAGCGTTTTGCGTCCACCAAACGGTCGGATGTAGTGGCGCCCTTCTAGCAGCACGCTATCTTTCAGCCGCTCGCGGATCGTGCGGCTGTCATATTTGATAAGCGACGAAAGCTCGTCAGTGGTCAGGTAAGTCTGTGCTGGGGCCACAGGCATTGCAGTTTGCATTGTTGGTTCTCCTATTGATGAGCCGGTACACTAGAAGGTCAACTTACGCTGTTCGTAGATAATTTGATCTTCTGTAGGTCATTATGAACGTATTTTATTCATTGTCAAGTCAAATTAATCTGTAGAAGATTAAATTTATTTAAACAAAGCCATGATTCGTTGTCATTTCGCCCGGCTGATGGGGGAGCGCAAGCTGAAAATAAGCGACGTTGCGCGGGATACCGGGATCAATCGCGGAACGTTGACGCGGCTGTACTACGAAACAGCTGAACGGATCGAGCTAGAAGTACTGGATCAGCTTTGTGATTACTTCGCGATCGATCTGCCGGAACTACTAGAGCGCACGCCAGGTGCGCAGGTGTACCCTCCAGCCGGCGAATAAGCCTTTGAGAAATCCAAGCGGTCTTTAGCTTATGTGAGGGACAGGCTCATCACGCCCGCGATAGTGCGGTGACGCAAGCGTGAAGGTAGCCCTAAACTCCTGATCATTCAGGCATTACTTTGAAGTCACGGCAAGTTATGGCCACCTAGTGCGGAATGTCAGCAGCGGCATAACGCGACCCAATCGATTTCTAGTCGATGGTCGTTCAGAATCGACTCCATATAACCCTCGCAGCCCTCTTGTTTTTTTGGCAGCATGTCGGCTTCGCGCACGGGAGCAGGTACTCGAAAAAAAAATGAGTGTCCGGTTTGGGCCAGAAGCTGTCTTTGGCGAATGACCGGTATCCGGCAACCTACATGGCGGTCTGATACCAATTCCAAACCCTAGAAATTTCCGTTGTCGGATCACTAATCTAGACTTGGAGAGCCAGCTGGCATTTAAGCAGCTTCGCACTAGAAGCTGAACTAGAGTTTCGGTAATGTGATTACCACTGCGACGCCGTCGACCTCATTCTTGGCTTGTATAGTCGCTCCCATCAAAAAGAGATATCGCTTAGACGCAAACAATCCGATTCCTCGATTGGATCCAGACTTTTCGCTGCGAGGGCGTACTTTGAAAAGAGTCGACAACTTGTTGTCAGGAATTTGGGGGCCTTGGTTGTACACCGAGACAGTGATAGTTTGCTTCTCGGGTGCGAGTTGAATTGATACGGCCCCACCGTCTCGGAGAAACCGCCTAGCGTTGTCCAACAAATGATCAATGACCGCCCGAAATCGGATGTCATCTAGATCACAGAATACATCTGCTGAGGGCCCTTTATATACAAGTCCTTGGAATCCCTCGGCTCGATCATTCACATAATCTGAGAGGAATAATGCGATATCGGTCCTTTCACATACGACGTCGAGACTGCTAATTCCATCCTCAATGGAGTCGGCATCTGATATTGTCTCAATGGCATCTTTCATGCGTCTTAACGGCTCATTTATTTCTTCGTTATGCTCGGTTTTTGTTAATAACGTCTGCAGCGGCGAACGAATTTCGTGGCTTATCGCATCTAAGCGATCTTGCCTCAGTTCCAAGCCTGTTTGAGTCAGCCGAATTTTTAGTTGTTCCGCAGCACTTTCCTCTTGTTGGCGCTTGGTCGCATGCCTGGTAACCGCGACGAGGAAGAGCCAGGCCATCGTGCCGAGGAAAACCCATTTTGTGGTTCTAGGGATAATTTCGAGGAAGTGAGTTGGCGGGCTAGTCAGGCTTACTGAAATGTCGTTTCCAACACTGCCAAGACGTGCAACACGTGACACTGTGACTGGCCCGGTACTTGCGAAACCACTAAAGAACGAGGAGATATCTTCTTTTGTGCGTTGCATCCATTCAGGGTCCCCGGATACTCGGCGAGTTTTTAGATCGCTTGAACTCCAAATCTGCTGATTAATACCGCCTTCATTTTTGAACACTTCAAGCTTTGCTTCAGATGCCACATTTGTTTCGTACGCATCCTGAACCGACACCGCAGAACTCCCTTGCTGGCCAGGCGCCACATCTATTGCCTTCACCAACTGACCTGACGACGTTCGCGTGTAGACCTCCACACCAATCTTCAGGCCTCGCATCGTAGAGGTTGGCCAAGACGCCTGAAGAAACGAACTTGAAGGCTCCAAAAGTGCGGCGTCAATTCGCCCTACAACCGTCATGAAGGTCTTGCCGTTGCTCGGATCAGTTGATTCGAAGGCCTGCCCATTAACTTGGCGAAGAGCTCGTTCCGGGCTGCTAGCTAAGAATGCAGCAACTTCATGAATACCCTTAAAACGATCCATCTGGGAAGGATATCTGGCAGCCGCTAGCACGGGTGGTTCAAAAACTAGCACTAGATTGACAACTCTTGCCGAATCAAAACTCAAAATAACTCGGTCTACATTGGTTAAATTTTCACCGGATTTATGGCGAACTACCGGCGAGGTTGGATAACGTAATGTGAAATATACATATCTGCCAACCTTGTCTGATGGAACGATTGCCAGACATGCTTCCAGCGAAGCGGCGTTGGCATTCTTTTCATGACTCTCAAATCGGACGATGCATGGCCGTGGTGTTTCCCAGGTTATCTTTTCCGCGGTTAAATAGTTTGCGTTTGATCGATTCAGTAAATATGTATAAAAGGGCTTTTTTATGGTCACTAAGCTCAACGGCCTAATTTTCAGCCCCAACTCATTGGGATTTTCTAGTACTGATGTGCCTTCTGGCTCTACTACAGAAAGCAGGAAATTGGATAACTCAGAATTGAGTGCAATTTGACGATTTATCCGAACGTCAGTCGGTGCGGAATAAATCGTGTCATAAACCGCATAAACAGCGGGTACAAAAACAAAAAAGGCAAGAGCCAATAATTCGTACCACCTGAGCGAAGATAAAAATCCTTTCCATTGCAATCGCCAGCTTAAACTTTTAACGCTCATTTTCAGATTTCCAACGGAATCCATCTCCAGCGGCAGTCTTAATACGGTTGAAGGTCTTATCCGTTTCGCGAAATTTTTTTCGCAAGTTGACCATATGGCTGGAAAGTGCCCTAGGTGAAACGGCCGACTTCATTAGCTCTTGCAGCTCGGAGTAGTCGACTGTCTCTCCTATTGAAGCAATTAACGTATGAACGATTGTCAGTTCCGTCAACGTTAATGAAACCGGTTTCCCGCGCCAAAGGATGTTCGGAGGTCTGCTCGGATCTACAGTCAGTCCTTTCGGAAAAAGGTGGCCTTGCTCCGCTGCATGACCAGCAGCCGTACCGCCAAACGCTAGCGCATGTCTTACCTTATTCTGAAAATCTAGCGGATCAGCCGGCTTTCGTATGAACTCAAATGCTTTTAACCTGAGTGATATCTGATGTAGGTTCGTTTCCGCCACCCCTGAAACAACAATAGATGTCATTTCTTTGCCGAACTCGCTGAGCAGTTCAAGGCCAGCCTTTTGCCCATCGCTCCCCCCAAGGTCGATGTCTAGTATCAGTAAGTCAAAACCACCAGGCGTGATAACCCGCCTCGCCTCCTCCAGACTGTAGGCTTGATGGATTTCTGCGTCAGGAAGAAAAGCAAGCATCTGCCGGTGCGACTCGTTTACCGCAGCGTCGTCTTCAATGATTGCAATCTTGGGCATATGTCGGTTTAGGATTTTCTAGCTGTGTAGCTTCGCACACAACAACGCTTGCGGGTGTTTAGGCTTCTTGACATTTATTGCAGATTCCCGAACAGCAACCGTTTTGTGCCAAGGATCTGGAACCGATTACCAAGCACATTTTGCAGTGATTTACCTAGACTGGAAGCATTCCAGCGCCCGCTTTGTGGCTAGGTTGCTGGGCTCATTAACGGTAGAGCCAAGAAGGATCCGCTATGAAACGCGAGGATTTGATAGTACCGCTCCGGCGGTTAGCACGTGGAACCCGACGCCAGACATTTAGTGTCCTGAGTGCGATAGCTAAAAGCCATTCACCAACAGACACCATGTTGGCCCAGATGGAGTCTGCCTATCGCGGCACGGGACAGTTTTTGACAGCGTCGGATGAATTTGGGGACACGCTGGAGGAAATCCATCCCCAAGGCTCCAGGGCGATTGGCACTACGATACGGCCAACAGCCCACGTCGAGTTTGATATCGATCTGGTCGCTCGCATCCGGGAAGAGGGCATGCAGCGCTATAGCGCACCCGGTGGCCAGAAAAAACTGCTCGACCAGCTCCACAAGGTCTTGAGCGAGTATGGCTACATACACAAGCTACCCGTCAAACGCAGGGCACGCTGCGTGTCGCTGATGTACAGCAACGACATGCACGCGGACATCACCCCCGTCATCAATTCGCCCATGTATGGGCCCCTGCACGGAGACACCCACGGATTGGTGCCCGACAGAGAGTTGCAGCGTTTTATGGGAACCAACCCCTTGGGCTACCGGCGCTGGTTCGATGGCATCGCCAAACTGCACCCAGTCTTCTCGTCCCGGTTCACGATGGACGCCATGGAGTCGATGGCCGCTGATGTTGTACCGCTTCCGCCAGCGCAGGAGGTGTTCGACAGGTTTCTGTGCCGCATGGTGCAGGTCACCAAGATTCACCGCAACCAATGGTTTGTGGAGCGCACGGAATGCGCGCCGACCAGTATTTTCCTGACGACGTTGATTGCGATGCGTTACCAACAACTCAGCCAGATCCCGCATGAAGACGAACTGGACCTGTTCATGTCTGTCATTACCTCCCTGCCAGCTGCGTTTGAGGTCAAGTATGTGAACGGCGTCGAGGAATGGCGGCTGCTGAACCCCACAACGCGAGCCGAGAACGTGGCGTGCCGCATGAACACGCCCGAGCGGCAGACCGGCTTTAAGGCCTGGCTGTCTTCGTTTGTTCAGGATTTGAGGATCTTGTCAGAGAGTTTTGAAACTGGCCGGGGAAGTGATCAGACCTTGTTGTTGCTACAGCGCAGCTATGGCCAGCGCAGTGCCGATCGCGTGCGCTCGGACATGCTGGCGGGGGCACAAAACCGAAGGCTCGTCAACTCGGTCGTTATCCTGGGCGCCGCGAGCGTCCCATCAATCGCACGAAGCCGCAGCCATACCTTTGACGGAGATCTGTGAGATGCGTCGCACGCCGCCGGCGCGTCAGGCCACGCTCGCCCAGCGCGCTCAGGAACTCAAGAATCTTAAGCTGATGGACGCAAAGCTCGAATTTACTGAGGTTGGGCTCAACTTCGACTTCACGCTGCAGCCAACGTTGGGAGGACGGCGCTACGGATGCAGGCTGTTGCTTCGCAGGGGCCGTCACTGGCCTAGGTTTTCAGTTCTGACGCCAGACCTGCAAACACTCGCAGGACTAAGAACCTTGCCGCATATCTACCGCAGTGATGGCCCCGGTGTCATCCTGTGTCTCTGGTACCCGAAATTGTGTGAGTGGTCGGAGCAGTTGAAGCTGGGAGAAACTTACATTGCGTGGGCGATCGAGTGGCTGATTTACTTTGAAGACTGGCTGTTCAGTAACCAATGGATGGGCGGCGGCCATCATGGCGATGAAATTGTGAGATGGGAACCCTCATGCGCCGAATCCTGAGTCTGGGCGGTGGTGGCATCAAAGGCGCCGCGACTGCGGCCTACTTGGCACATCTGGAGGAGGCCTCAGGCCGGCCTATTGCGGCGTGTTTTGATTTGATCGCCGGAACATCCACCGGTGGCATTCTTGCGATTGCCCTGGCTCTGGGTGTACCGGCCAAGAAGCTAGTGTCCTTTTACCGGAAGCAAGGACCGAAGATATTTCCAGTGGATCGGCATGACCGCTGGCACAGCACTCTTCGCCATCTGATTCAAGTGAAGTACAGCGCTGACGCGCTGCGGGACGCCATCTTCAAAACGATTGGTGATGACACCTTGAGTCAAGCTCAGACCCGTCTGGTGATTCCCAGCGTCCAGCCCGATCGCGGGCAAATGTACCTCTTCAAGACACGTCACCATCCACTGTTCAAACGTGATCATAAACTTGCGGCACTCGACGTTGCCCTGGCGACGTCTGCGGCGCCTTCATACTTGCCCCAGCATGTGATCGATGGCGTAGGTACATTCGTGGATGGGGGGCTATGGGCTAACAATCCCGTGGGAATAGCGGTGGCTGAAGCAGTCAGCTACCTCGACTGGAAGCCTGAAGAGCTTCAAGTTCTCAGCATCGAATGCCCGCAAGAAGCTCAAACCATTCCGGGCGGATCGGCTGGACAATGGCTGTTTGGCCCTTCAGCCCTGAATCGGCTGGGAGCCCTGCAATCATCGGCGGCCAAAGGGACAGCACTTGCGTTGATGCGCGATGTCGGGCACATGCCAGCGCCTGAACGGTTCTTTGAAGCGTTGCCCGCCAGTTTTCCTAAGAACTATTTCAGCCTGGACCGGATTGGTCAAATCGACGCATTGATTGGCGTTGGCAGCGATGAAGCCAGAAAACAAACCAACTTTATTTGTTCGCGCTTTTTAAGTACCAGTGCGGACCCATTCCTGCCTTTTACGTGACACCGTGCCACGATAACTCCAACTTAACCTGCGTGTCGACAGCGGCCTAAAGTAAAACGTCGCCAGCCAGCCACTGCCCCTGTCGAAAAGCAATTGTCAATGTCAGCTTACGGGCTCTAGGTTCGAACTCCTGGAATTCCGCTTTGTCGTCGAAGGCTGACAGTCACGAAAACTACCTAAGTGGCCGCTCCTAGCCTCATGCTGTTGATCGCTAGGTTAGCGCCCAACCGTCTTGGGTTTAACCTTAATGATGGAAATACTCCGTTTGCGTAGACGGATTTGATATCTTGTACCGCCCCTGCGATGCGCTTCAACGTGGCGCAGGGCGATCCGTTGCCGCGGATCGAAGGAACTCGTAATCTAGGAAGAACATGAGTTCGCGCCGAGTGGCGATATCGGATTTGACCTCGAAGTTGTAATCCTTAATCGCACGGGTGACGGAATACTGTTGTCATCGAAAGCTGGTTTCGGCCGCTTAGCCGCATCACTACTCAAAGCCCCTTGGGTTCTGGCATATCCGTGAAAGTTGGTCAGTACCCGTTGCTAAAAGAGAGAGTGAAGCTGGTTGGGATTGAGCGCTACCTAGCCTCGAGAAGACACGCTGACTATCTGGGCACAGAGCCTATGGTCAGGCTTCAAAAAACTACAAAAATGATGCCGGCTTGTCGGGCACAGGCTTGGCACAAGTTGGGCACAGGACCTGCGACGGAGACAGTCGCCGCGCACCGGTCTCCCACTGAAGTGAGCCCGTGTACCTTTTCTTTTAACCGCTTTGGAAGATTAATGGGGACTTGAAAGCAACCGCTGAATCCTGCGGAATCCCTTGTTTCATTGGGCTGCTGATGATTATTCGTCCTAGTACCGGGCCAGACATACGGCGGGAGGTTAGCTGTGTGCGAAAATCCAGTTAATCAAACATCACAGCATATGCGGCTGTAGCTCAGTGGATAGAGTATTGGCCTCCGAAGCCAAGGGTCGTGGGTTCGATCCCCGCCAGCCGCACCATTCTTTTTGACAGCTTTAAGCGCTTTTGACCGTTCGCGTCAAAGCTTTGGCACAATT
The DNA here is from genome assembly GCA_031386895.1 of Polaromonas sp. Classification (GTDB taxonomy): domain Bacteria; phylum Pseudomonadota; class Gammaproteobacteria; order Burkholderiales; family Burkholderiaceae_C; genus Polaromonas. The sequence continues at coordinate 25,589 of JANNCT010000145.1, read as the reverse complement.
TGCCCATGTCCTACACCCCTTACCTTGCCCCCTACCCGGCTGGCCGGCCGCGACGCTTGCGCCGCGACGCTTTTACCCGCAACCTGGTGCGCGAAAACTCGCTCACGCCAAACGATTTGATTTACCCCGTGTTTGTGCTGGACGGCAGCGCCCGCCGTGAGGCCGTTGCATCGATGCCGGGCGTTGAACGTTTGAGCCTGGATTTGCTGCTACCGGTGGCTGAAGAATGCGTCAAGCTGGGTATTCCCGTGATGGCGCTTTTCCCGGTGATTGACGGCGCTTTAAAAACATTTGACGGCATTGAGGCCACCAACCCCGACGGCCTGGTGCCGCGTGTGGTGCGTGAACTGAAAAAGCGCTTTCCTGAACTCGGCGTGATGACCGATGTGGCGCTGGACCCTTTCACCACGCACGGCCAGGACGGCCTGCCTGACATGACTGATGGTGCAAACGGCTACATCATGAACGACGAAACCACCGAGGTGCTGGTGCGCCAGGCGCTGTGCCAGGCCGAGGCGGGCGTAGACATTGTTGCGCCCAGCGACATGATGGACGGCCGCATTGGCGCGATTCGCAACGCGTTAGAGGCCAATAAATTTATTCACACCCGCGTCATGGCCTACAGCGCCAAATATGCCAGTGCGTTTTACGGCCCGTTCAGAGACGCCGTGGGCTCCAGCGGCAACCTGGGCAAGGCCGACAAAAAGGTCTACCAGATGGATCCAGGTAATACAGACGAAGCGCTGCGCGAAGTAGCACTTGACATTGCCGAGGGCGCAGACATGGTGATGGTCAAGCCCGGCATGCCGTACCTGGACGTGGTGCGCCGCGTAAAAGACGAATTCAAAATACCGACCTTTGCCTACCAGGTCAGTGGTGAATACGCGATGCTCAAAGCCGCCGCACAAAATGGCTGGCTGGACCACGATGCGGTCATGATGGAGAGTCTGCTGGCCTTCAAACGCGCCGGGGCCGACGGCGTGCTGACATACTTCGCGATTGACGCGGCCAGAAAGTTACTACAAAAATAATAGCTTCTTGCGCCCGTATTTACTGGCCTACAGCATCAAAATACTTAAAAAAACAGGCTTGAACCGTGCAAATTGTTGAATTCACCGCCGACAGCCTGCGCTTTGTAGATGCCGCGCCAAAAGAGCCGCCGCCTGACGGCTTTGTGTGGATTTTCATGGAGCAGCAGGAGTTTGAAGCCGCGCAGGCCGACATTCAAAAGGCGGCACTTTCGCTGGGCGGCTCGCCCCTGCTTGATCTGCATTGCCAGGATTTGGCCAGCGCCGTGCACCCGTCGTATTACGACTCAACATCGGTCTATGACCTGATTATTTTCAGGCGGCTGGCCACGCAGCTGGAGACGCAGGCCGAAGACGACATTGAAAAGGCGATACAAAACTACCACGGCCAGGGCGGCAAAACACGCCGCCGAGGCGAGCGACTGCCGACGTTTAACCGTGTTGCGTCCAAGGCGGTGGGTTTTGCGGTTTTTGACCGCTGCCTAATCAGCGTGCACCCGCCGGGCTGCTATGCGGCCAAGAGTTTTATTCAACGTTTTTTGGCCGATGCCAAATTCACACTCGACGCTACGCGGCTCGATGCCACCGCCTCCCGCTCCCGCTTGCCAATCAGCCCTGCAGACCTGGCGCTGCGCATGATCAATGCCATGGTGGACAGCTACCTTGACCTGCGCAAAGTGCTCACCAGCCAGCTGGAGCACTGGCAGGCCGACCTGCTGCGGGCCAATTCGCGCTTTGACAACTGGGGCGCCTTGATGACTGCACGCTCACAACTGCATGTGCTGGAAGAGCTGTGCAACGAGCAGCACGACGCGATGCAAGAATGGCTGGACACCCTGCGCGAACAGCCGCTGGTGTCATTCGTCAAAACCCACACCAAAGCCGACGACCAGGCAATCAGTGCGGCGCAGCTTCAGCGTGACCAGCTGGTGGCCAGAGCCCGCGACGTGATGGAGCACATCGAGCGTGTCATGCAGCACGCCCGGCGGCTGGAGCAATCGGCCGAAACCGTGGTGCAGATTCACTTCAACGCGCAAAGCAACCGCACCAATGACGTGATGCGTACGCTGACTGCGGTGACCGCAATTTTCCTGCCGCTTAATTTGATTACGGGGTTTTTCGGCATGAATTTTGAGCATATTCCGGGCCTGAAGTCCCCGGCAGCTTTTTGGATGACGGTGGGAGTGATGGTGCTGGTGGTAGTGGGTGTGTTGACCACCTTTTTGCGCAAGCGCTACATTGCACGCAGTGGCTCATAGCCACTAATCGCTATTTATTTAATAGCTGCTTGCGCCCGTATTTATTGCGCTACAGGCCTATTTGGTATAAAAAAGCGGCCTGCGCCCAAAGTGTAGGCATGGCTGGTTTTTCTCGCGTGCTTTCACGTACGCTGTAAAACCACCGCCTGCCAAATCACCACAAGAACGAACCCGGGTGATGCCTCACGCCTGTACATCCAGCGCAACGCTTGTGCCCATGCAAGGCAAGTTATGGCAGCAAACTGCCGAACACCATCTCCAGCCGGAGCCCGCCGGACTTTCCCCGAGAAAGGCGCTGCGATACGAACAGCAAAGCAACTGCAGGCAATGCCACCATGCCCATGACCGCAGCAAGAATTACCACTACCAAGCCGCCCAGTCGGTCTCCACCCATGGTGTGCCGCCCTACAGATTTTCTTGGCGTTACTTCACACCAAACAAATCGGCCCCATTGCTCCAGCCAATCTTGCGCGCCACATCTTGCGGCAAGTCGCCCAGCCAGATGCGGTAGCCCAACATCAGCTCTTCGTAGTATTGCCAGCGCTGGTTTACCCACGTGTCTGAGCCGATCATGAAGCGCGCCGGGTACTTCAATAGCAGCGTGCGCCATTGTGTGCAAAGCTTGCCAGCGTCGCACGTCAGCCCCGGACGATATGACAGCTCGCCCATCAGTTGCGGGTATTTGGCCAGCAGAGCATCGACCCGATCAGCTGACGCACCGCCAATACCGGTATGCGCCCAAATCAGCTTCGCGTCTGGCGCATGCGCCATCAGCAAATCAATGGCCGTGTCGTCTACGTGCGCCAGTACTGCCAGCTTGTTTTTAGCTGCGAACTGCATCAGCTTTTTAGCGACCACACCGTTCGCGTTGGCGCTGTCGTACAAATGAAATTCGCCAATGCCTTTGAATTCGACCCGGCTGGACGCCACGGTTGCGCCGCGCGCATGTTCTGCCACCACCATGTCGTAAATGGTCTCGTCTTTAAACCAGCTGTCGTAGTCAGCGCGGTTGCGGTACAGGCGAATGAAAGGCACCACCGCCAGGTCAGCGCTGCCGCGCGTGGCAATGACCAACGCTTTGCTGCCATCGTTTGGGCGGCTGTTGGCCACAATGGCTTTCACGCCACTTTTTTTGATGCGTGCCAATACGTCGGCAACCGGGTGCGGCCCGGTTTGGCCGTTCCAGGCCTCTTCGTTGTAGTGCAGGTGCGCGTCAAACAGCGGGCCGGTGTAATCGGCGCAGTAAGACGGCGCCGCAAATGCTATTAAAATAATAGCTGCTTGCGCCCGTAATAATTGGGCTACAGGCCTAAAAAGCATAAAAATTGCCTTTAAAGATCGATTGAAGGGTGATTTAAACCAACTGTTCAGCAAAAAACGCCAGCGTGCGCCCACGTGCCAGGTTGGCAGCGGCTTCGTTGTAGGAGCCGCGCTGGTCGCAGTTAAAGCCGTGGTCGGCGGTGTAGGTGTGCACGGTGACTTCAGGGCGTGCTGCGGCAAATGCGTGTACGCCGTCCATCGGAATGTAATGGTCAAGTTCTGCAAAGTGCGCGATGAATTTGCACTTCGGCTGGCGCGCAATTTCTTCCGGTGCGGTCATGCCGCCGCCGTAGTACGGCACTGCCGCCGTGATGCCGCTCAATGTGCAGGCCGCCTGCCAGGTCAGCAAGCCGCCCCAGCAAAAACCAACGACGCCCACTTTGCCGCCGGTTTGATCGGCGCCGTAGTTGATTGCAGCCTGAATATCCTGCAAAACGCCCGCACCCGGCAGCGCGGTGGCGGCGGCTTTAAGCGCTGAGCCGGCGGTCATGTCGGCGCTTTCATAGCCCAGGTTAACTCCCGGCGTCACCCGCTCAAACATGGCAGGCGCAATGGCCAAATAGCCCTGCGCCGCAAAGCGCTCGGCTACTGCCTGAATATGAGAATTCACGCCAAATATTTCTTGTATGACAACAACCGCTGCTGTGGCTTTTGTTGCGGGCGCGGCAACATAAACCGGCAGATTGAATCCGTCTTGCGATGTGAGGTGAATGAATTGGCCCATGCTGGTAACTCCGGTTGGTAAAAAGGTGAAGTACATTGTGCAAGCAAACGATTGAGCAAGTTGAAAGGGACAGTTTGGAACAAGTTGTATTGGTTACTGGCGCATCGCGCGGCATTGGCGCGGCCACGGCGCTGTTGGCCGCGGCGCAAGGCTACGCTGTCGCCGTGAACTACACCGCCAATTCACTGGCGGCTGATGAAGTGGTGCGGCTTATTCGTGCAGGCGGAGGCAACGCGATCACCGTGCAGGCTGACGTGTCGATTGAAGCCGACGTTGTTGCCATGTTCAAAAAAGTCGACGCCAAACTGGGCACGCTGACGGCACTCGTCAACAATGCTGGCGTGGTGGACATGACCAGCCGCGTCGATGCCATTGACCTTGCGCGCTTGCAGCGTATGTTTGCCATCAATGTGTTTGGCAGCTTCATGTGCGCACGAGAAGCCGTCAAGCGCATGAGCACCCGCTACGACGGGCATGGCGGCAGCATCGTCAATGTGTCGAGTGCCGCTGCGCGGCTGGGTGCGCCCGGCCAGTATGTTGACTACGCCGCCGCCAAGGGGGCGATAGACACCTTTACTCTGGGGCTGGCCAAAGAAGTGGCACCTGAGGGCATTCGCGTTAACGCGGTGCGGCCAGGTTTGATTGAAACTGAAATCCACGCATCAGGCGGGCTGCCCAATCGCGTACGCGACCTGGTGCCCAGTGTGCCCATGCAGCGTGCAGGCACGGCGCAAGATGTGGCGCAGGCCATCGTCTGGCTACTCGGTGACAATTCAGCTTACACAACCGGCACTTTGCTGGACGTTGCTGGAGGCCGCTGATGGCCTCCATTCTTTTTTCTTTGGGGCGGCCCTGCAGAAAAATTTGGCCAGATGAAGAAAGAACCTGATGGATTTCAAACCGCTAGTTACCCTGTTGGCCATCGTCAACCCGCTGGCCATCGTGCCGTTTTTTATTCACTACACGCAGGGCTTTTCCAAAGCGCAAAAGCAGCGCACGATTTTGATCTCATCGTTCAGCGCGTTCGTGGTCATTGCCATCAGTGCGCTGCTGGGTTTGCAGATTTTGAATTTTTTCGGCATCTCGCTGGCCAGTTTCCAGGTCGGCGGCGGCATGCTGCTGCTGATCAGCTCCATGAACATGCTCAACGCTCAGCCCGCAGAAGCCAAACCCCAAACCCACGACATGGAAGACGGTGCTGCCAAAGCCGCCATGGGTGCCAGCATTGCGGTGGTGCCACTGACGATTCCGCTGCTGACAGGCCCAGCCACCATGTCGAGCGTGGTGATTTACGCCGAGAAAGCCAAGACGTTTTTGCAGTTAGGCACGCTGGTCGGTTACGGCGTAGTGATTGCGCTGGCCACGGCGCTGTGCTTTTCTTTGGCTGAACCGATTGCCCGCGTGCTGGGCCGCACTGGAATCAATGTCATGACGCGGCTGATGGGGCTAATACTCGCCGCGCTGGCTGTAGAGGTGATGGCCGATGGACTGGGCAAGTTGTTTCCGCTGCTCAAGGGATAAAGAAAAACCAACGAAGCCATGAGCAGCCCGCGGGTTTTATTGGTCGAAGACGACCCGGCGATTGCCCGCTCGGTGGTCTACACCCTGGAGCGCGACGGCCTGGGGGTTATGCACTGCCTGCAACTGCTGGACGCGCGCAGGCAAATGGATTTGCGCCCACCCGATATTTTGATTCTGGACATCGGCCTGCCCGATGGCAACGGGCTTGACTGGTGCCGGCAGTTGCGCAGCAACCCCGCAAGTTGCAGCCTGCCCATCCTTATATTGAGTGCGCAAGGCGAAGAAATTGACCGTGTGCTGGGGCTGGAGCTGGGCGCAGACGACTACGTGACCAAGCCCTTCAGCCCACGCGAACTGCTGGCGCGTGTGCGCAGCATGCTGCGGCGTTCGCGCATGTTGCCTGCTGAGGCTGCTGCAACTGTCTCAAGCGCTTTTTTTGTCATCGATGCAGAAGGCCAGCGCGTCAGCCTGAACCACCAGCCCTTGAGCCTGACGCGGCGCGAATTTGGCTTGCTGGCCGACTTGCTGCAACACCGTGGGCGCATTCGCTCGCGTGACGCGTTGCTTAACTCGGTGTGGGGCATGGCCAGTGACAGTACTGACCGCACCGTGGACACGCACATTAAAACCCTGCGTGCCAAACTGCTGCAGGCCGACCCGGCAAATGAGCACATCGTGACGCACCGGGGCATGGGGTATTCCATTGAGACCTGACCGGTCAGCGCATTACAGGCGGCACGCTACATGCACTTAGGCATACGTCTGCTGTTCGGGTTTTTTCTGGTCACCGGGCTCGCGGCGTTTTTCGTGCTGCGGGTGTTTGTGACGGAAGTCAAACCCAGCGTACGTGAAGTGATGGAAGACATGATGGTTGACACCGCCAACGTGTTGGCCGAGTTGGCCAGCGATGATTTGGCTGCGGGCAACATGGCCACCGGCCGCTTTGCGCAGCACGTGAAAAATTACGCAACGCGGCCGATAGACGCAAAAATTTGGGGACTGTCCAAGCAGTCGCTGGACTACCGCGTTTACGTGACCAACGGCAAAGGATTGGTACTTTTTGATTCTGAAAACATCGCTTTCGGCCAAGACTACTCACAGTGGCGCGACGTAGCCCGCACGCTGCGCGGGGAATACGGCGCCAGGGCAACGCGCGAGCTGCAGCACGACGACCGTTCGTCCATCTTGTACGTGGCCGCACCCATTGCGCACCTGGGAAAAACCATCGGCGTACTAACCGTGGCCAAGCCCGTTGCCACGGTGCAGGCATTTATCGACCGGGCGGAGCGCAAGATACTTTTGCGCGGCGGATTGCTGCTGGTGTTGTCGCTTTTGATTGGCGTGATTGTTACGCTGTGGCTGGTGTGGAGCATTCGCAAGCTGCGCCGCTATGCCGTTGAGGTTGGGCAGGGCAAAAAGCCCGCCCTGCCGCAAGTGCCCGGTGAGCTGGGCGAGCTGGCGCTGGCGATGGACAACATGCGCCGCCAGCTGGAAGGGCATGTGTACATTGAAGGCTACGTGCGCGCCCTGAGCCATGAACTCAAGAGCCCGCTGGCGGCGATTCGCGGCGCGGGCGAGTTGCTGCAGGGCGAGCTGCCGACCGATGCGCGACACGAATTTGCGGGCCAGGTGCTCACGCAAACTGCGCAACTGGAGACCCTGGTCAACACCATGCTGGAGCTCACCAAGCTGGAGCAGCGCCAGGCATCGCCGCAGCTTCAAACGCTGCGCTGGGCCGATGTATTTGAGTCTTTCACGCCCAATGCGCAAAGCCCATTTGCCACGCACAAGCTGGAGTTCATCGTTGAGCCGAAAGACGCCAGCGTGCGGGCCGAGCTAGGCCTCTTAAAACTTGCGCTAAGCAACCTGCTTGAAAACGCGCGGGCGTTCGCACCGCCCGGCAGCACCATCACGGTTCAAGCGCAACCAGGCGCGGTGACGGTGCGTGACTTTGGCCCGGGTGTGGCCGACTACGCGTTGCCAAAACTGGGTGAGCGGTTTTTTTCAACCGCCCGCCCAGATGGGCAAACCAAAGGCTCTGGCCTCGGGCTGGCCATCGTGCGACAAATCATGTTGCTGCACGGCGGCACGATGGTAGCGATACGCGCTGAACCTGGCTTGCAGGTTGAACTCAGCTTTCAGCACACTGCACTGCCGTCGGCTGCGCAGGCGCATTAGGGCTGCATTTGAGGCGCATTGACGGCAATTCAAACGAGGCCGACGATGGTTGCTGTGTGAAGAATTACGCATATATGTATCAACAACAATGCGGTTACATACAAAAATTTACAACAAACTTATTAATGACTAAAAAATAATGTGGAGTCTTTTTTGCTGTGCCAACATTCCACTTGCGCGTTGCTGCGTTGATCCCTAGAAATTCCGGGATGGCAATTTGCATCCGAGAAAAATTCCCTCAGGAAGATCAAATGAATAAACCGACCCCTGCAAAGCATCTGCAAGTATCTCGCGCCCTGAGAGGCGCTATTGCGGCAGCTCTGGTCATAGGCGTGCTTGGATGCGGTGGCGGCAGCGACGCTGATCAGACAGCAAACACAGCATCAGCGTCGACACCGCCCGCGCCGATTCCTGTTGCTGTCATTCCCGCTCCAGGACCCACACCAGAACCGGCCACTGTACCCGCACCAACTCCAGCTCCAACTCCAGCTCCAGCGCTAAGCAAGACTCAAATAGCGCTGGATGAATTTTGGGGGCGCTACGGTGCGAAGAGCAGCTTTGACCAGGACTGGGTTGAATTACTCACAAAATTGCTGGATGCTGAAGACAAAGTTGCCGCGGAAGACTTCAAGGGCGCACGTGTCATCGTTGATGAGCTGATAAAAAAATTTCCGCTTATGGATAACAACACGCCCGGAGGCAACGCGTGGTGGGTCAACTACAGCAAGATGTATCTTAGAAACCCGCGTCCTCATTTTGGTGAACCCGGCCTGTACGCTCACCTGCGCATGCTGGACGAAATCACCAAGATGGGCGTCAGCAAAACCTTACTTGGCAAAACCACCCTGCGGATGGCTGTCGTCATGCCAGCTTGCACCGACATCGTTCCCGAACAAGGACCGACATTAACCAATGAACGTTTAAGTCCGGAGATAGAAGCAAATGACTTTGCAGTAGTACGGCAATCACTGCGTTTGTTCCAGAGCTACCTGTTGGCCATTAGTGGCGGTGAGCTCCGCCTGGAGCTGAAGTTTTACAAGACTGAAAAATGTCTTCAGATAAAGCCACCGCGCTACCTCCTGGACAGCTTTAACACGCCGCTCGATCAGCTGCCCCAAGGCGAGGCCGCAAAAGCCGACATGTTCTGGCTAATCTACCCCAACCATTTCGACAAAGGTGCAGAAATTTCCTTCAAGGGTGGTGTGAGTTCTTATGGCAACGGCAAGCCCCTGTTCATGAGCGAGGACGACTGGATCATCAAGAAAAAGGCCCCCCAACAGGGGAGTGGCGGTCGCACTGAAGTAGAGCGGCGCATGTATTTACCCGAGTGGGTTCAGCACGAGTTTTTTCACCACTTGATGTCCAGCTGGTCTGAGCTTGGCTTGCCGAACACCGACCAACAATGGGCTGACATCAGCACTTGGCCTGCCGACTTCACTGGAATACTCGAAGAAGATTTCTACTCCGAAGCTTTAAAAAAGCGCCTTTACAAGGCAACCCCGAGCATCGCGCAAAAGCTGCAACGCGCCACCAGGTAACGGTGGCAACGCCGGCTGGCGCAGGGCACTCGGCTGATGCTGCGCCTGACCGCCTGTTAATCCTCGATCACAACAGCGGGCTGACAGCGCGGTGGCAGCAGCTAACAACGGCTTGGCGGGTGGCGGCGTGACAGGTGGCGGCTCGGCGGCTGATGTTGGTTTGGCGGGCGTAACAAGCGAGGCCGACGATGGTTGCCGTGGGCAGATCTATGCACATATGTATCAACTGCAATGCGGTTACATACAGAAATTTACATCAAACTAATTAATGACAAAAGGGTAATTTTGAACCTCTGCTGCTGTGCCAATATTTAGCCGAAGAGTTGCTGGCTTCATCCCGAAGATTCCGGCATATCAATTTGCATCCGAGAAAAGTTCCTTCAGGAAGACCAAATGAATAAACCGACCCCCGCGAAACATCTGCAAGTATCTCGCTCCCTGAGAGGTGCTGTTATAGCCGTTTTAGTCACCGGCGTGCTGGGCTGCAATGGCGGCGGCGACAGTGACCCGGCAGCCAGTACGGCGTCAGCGCAGACAACGCCCGCGTCGGGGTCTGTCGCTGTCCTTCCCGCTCCAGAGCCTGGTCCAGTACCCACACCATCGCCCACTCCAGCTCCCGCGTTAACTAAGACGCAAGTAGCGTTGGACGAATTTTGGGGACGATACGGCGCTAAGAGCAGCTTTGACCAAGACTGGGTCGAATTGCTCACAAAGTTGCTGGATGCCGAAGACAAGGTTGCCCTAAAAGACTTCAAAGGCGCACGTGTCATCGTTGATGAACTGATTAAAAAATACCCACTCATGGAGAACAACCAGCCCACGGCCAACGCGTGGTGGGTCAACTTCAACAAACTGCAGCTCAAAAACCCGCGTCCTCACTTTGGTGAACCCGGCCTGTACGCCCATCTGCGAATGCTGGACGACATCACTAAAGCTGGCGTCAGCAAGACGCTACTTGGCACTACGCCAATTCAAATGGCCATCGTGATGCCAGCCTGCTCTGACATCTTCCCCAAGACGGGGCCGACGATACTGAATCGCCGTTTGAGTCCAGAAATAGAAGCAGATTCCTACGAGGCAGTGCGCCAGTCGTTGCGTTTGCTACAAAGCTACATTTTGGCTATCAGCGGCGGTGACTTGCGTTTGGAGCTAAATTTTTACAAAATCGACTCCTGCACTCAAATTAACAAAGTAACAGGCTACGACTACAACGCGCCAATGAGGCAATTACCCCCGGGGGTGATCGAGAAAACAGATATGTTTTGGCTGATCTACCCCAGCGATTTGAACGTTGGCACTGATGCCGGAGGTGGCAGCGGGATGGGTGGGTTCGAGGCATCGGGCAAGCCTGTGTTCATCAGTGAGGATGACTGGGTCGTCAAAAAAAGAGCCCCTGATCAAGGGGGCGGCGGTCGCACTGCAGTTGAGCGGCGGATGTATCTGCCCGAGTGGGTTCAACACGAGTTTTTTCACCATTTGTTTGGCAGCTGGCCTGAATTTGGTTTAGAAAAAACCGGCCACCAATGGTTTGACAAAGGCACATGGCCAACTGACTTTACTGGGCAAATCGAAGAAGACTACTACGCCGAAGCTTTAAACAAACGCCTGTACAAGGCAACCCCCAGCATCGCGCAAAAGCTGCAACGCGCTACCAAGTAACGGTTGCAACCCTGGCTTGCGCGTAGCACGCTACTGTTGCCGCGCCCAACTACCTGTTCACCCCTTAGTCACAAAAGCGGGCTGACTGGGCGGCCGCAGGAGGGGGTGGCGGGTTGGTGGGTGGCCTGGCTGATGGCGCTGCAAGTGGCGTCGATTTGGCAGGCGCTTCAAGCTGCTTGAGGCGCGCATACCAGTCGACGCGGCGCGTAAGCAGCATGACACCCGCCAGCACCGTGAACAGGGCAAGGGCTCCTACCACCAGCGCAGCTTGCTCCATCTGCAGCAGCACAAACAGCATGCCGTACAGCGAAGCAATCCCCAAGCCGAACGGAATGCCGCGCAGCCAGCCACCCAGCATGGCGGCAGCGTAGTAAGTCAACAACCCAACGCAGGATGCAGCTGCTACTGCGTAGGCCGAGCCAAATGCCATGTGCTCTGACAAACTCACCAGCAGCAGAAAAAATAGGGTCATGGCGGCTCCCACCAGCGCGTATTGAATCGGGTGCACGCGCAGCGACTTCATGAACTCAAACAAACCCACAGCCAAAAACGTCAGGCCGATAAACAGCAGCCCGTACTTGGTGGCGCGGTCGCTCAGGGCGTACGTATTGCCAGGGTCGATAAAAGTAATGCTGATAAGCTCGGTAGCGGCTTTGCCTCGCGCCAGTTCTTGCTGCGATGTACTGGCCAGCGAGCTGACGCGCCAGGTGGCTTCAAATCCCTGGTCGGACACTTTGCGCTCTGCAGGCAAGAACTGACCGCCAAAACTCGGGTGCGGCCAGTTCGATGTGAGTTTGATTTGCGTGTCGCCGCCAAGGGGCGCGATAGACAGGTTTTCAGTGCCCACCAGTTCCAGGTCAATCACTGCTTCAAGTGGCGCTGACGGTAACCAGCCAGCAGGCCCTGCATTTGGCAATACCGCGTGCACGCCGAGCGGATAAATACTGTTGAACGTTCCCGGCTTGAGCTTGAGCGTTTGGCCCGAGAGCTGCAAATTCGCAAAACGCACGCCGCGCGCATCAGACACCGCCAGCATCACCAGCGGCTGACCACAATTCAAGCGTGAGTTGGCATGCTGCGCAACCGGCTTGAGCGATTCAAAGTCGGTCCATTGCGCCTTGAGTTGCGCCTTCAGCGTGAACACCTGCGTGGCGTGCAAGCCGCGCGCACGCGCCTCCAGCTGGCTGCTGCCCTGCAGGCTGAGCACGGCAGGTGCGGCAGTCATGGAAAATTCACGCCGATGTGTCACGATCTTTTTTTCGCCATCGATATCTTCTCGTGCTTGCCACTCTTCAGTGCACGCCCGGTGCACGAGTGGACCAGTCAAGGTTTGCGCGCCGGCCAGGCTGCTGGCCACACCATCAATTGCCACCTGGCGGTAAGTTTGCCGGTCATGCACCACGCCACTGACCTGTATGAGCGCCACCACCAAAAGCAGTAGCACCGCTGAGATCGAAATGATTTTTGCTTTCACTTTTTGTCCTTTCCTGGGTTGACAACATGTCAAGAACAAGAGGGAGTGTGGATACGCTGTGTGAGGCCAATATGAGGAGAACAGTGCGAGTGAAGTGGGCGTGAAGTGGGCGTGAAGTAGGTGTGAAGTAGGCGTGAAGTGGTCAACGAAAATTGAGCCGAAGCGCCTGTCACGATTAACATTACGCCATGGCACAACGAACCCTTATCAGCTCAGGCTCCCCGTTTGAAGCGCAAATTGGCTATAGCCGTGCTGTGGTTGCGGGCAACTGGGTGTTTGTATCCGGCACCACCGGGTTTGACTACAGCGACATGACGATCTCTGGCGATATTGCAGAGCAGACCGAGCAGTGCATGAGAAACATTGCATCGGCTTTGCAGCAAGCCAACGCGTCTTTGCGTGATGTTGTGCGTGTGAACTATGTCTTGCCAGACGCAGCGCAGTTTGAAAAATGCTGGCCAGTGTTGAACAAGTATTTCGGCGATATACGCCCAGCAGCAATGATGATTTCAGCCGGGCTGCTCGATGCGCGCATGCTGATTGAAATTGAAGTGACGGCGCTCAAACAGGCTGATTTGAGTAACCAATAAGGCTGTAGCGCAATAAATACGGGCGCAAGCAGCTATTATTTTAATAGTGTTTGATTTTGTGCTTCTTGTTTTTTCAGCAACCGCACCAGGTGGTTGCTGGTGTTGCGCAGCCGCTGCGCCATGAGCTGCGTGATTTTCACCAGCAGCTTGGCGCCCACTGCCGGATGGTCCCGAATCAGCAGGCCGATGGCGCGCCTGCCCAGCACGCCGGCTTTTACTGCCTCAATGGCGGTGCAGGTGGCAAAACGTGGTTCGCTGTCAAGCATCGACATTTCACCGAATGCCGCACCGCGCTGAATGACGGCGATGCGCGAGAAGCCTGGCGCGTCTGCGCCATCGAGCTGGTCACCAGGCGCGTGGGGACTGGTGGCTTTGGTGATATCAACCGTGCCGCTGAGAAGCAGCAGCATCCACTCGCCGGTGTCGCCTTCACGAATTAACACCTGGCCGGGCTCGGCGCGCACCAGCAGCATGGACCCCGCCAAAGTGTCAGCCTCTTCAAGCGTCATGTCTTGCAGCAGCGGAGAGGTTTGCAGCATGTCGGGGCCAAACGTGCTCAAGTGCCCGCAGTGGCCTGCCACTTCAAGGCCTGCATCGCCCAATTGCTGCTCCAGTGTTTTCATCTATGACCGATCATCGGTTGATCAACGGGTAATCAACGGATAGTGCTGCTCTGCAGCCACTGCTCAATCTCAACGATTGCGGCGTCGGTGGCCACCGTGAGCGCGCGCACGCCGCCCTGCGCGTCGGCACTTGGTGCGGGCCGCTGCACCACAATGGCCCGCTGGTTGATGAGCTTTTCGCCTGACGGCGTGACTTCAACCAAAGTAGCGCGCAGCTTGACCAGGCCAACGCTGGTGTTCGGGCTTGAGAAAAAGTGGCTGAACTCCAGCAGCTCAAGCCGCACTTGCAGCGGCAGCACCGGGTTGTGGCTGCGGTTGAGCGCCAGGCTTTCACGGGCGTTGTACACCGGTCGGCTCAAGGAGAGTTGGTCGCGCAGGCGCTGGCGCAGCAGCTGCGCAGGCGGCATGGACCAGCGCGCCAGCGAATATGCCCGAAGCTCTTGCTCGTCCTGGTAGCCCAGGCGGTAAAGCACCGCCGCGTTGTCGAGCACGCCGCCAGCAGTCGTGACGTCATCAATGGCAAGCGCGGGCAACGGCGCCTGGCGCGTAGTGGGCTGTTGCGTGAGCAGGCCGGGGCCAAAATCAAACAGTGTGGCGCGCTGGGGCTTGTCTGGCAAGGCGGAGCAGCCACCCAGTGCTGCAGCCGTAAAAATAATGCCAAACAGGCCTCTAGCGCAATAAATACGGGCGCAGGAAGCTCTTTTTTTAATAGCATTCAGCACAATTGGGTATATCATTTTTTAACTCCATTGGCAGAAAACCCAGGCTCACCAGGGCCGGGTACTGACAGGCCATTGCCGAAAATGAGCGACTGCGGGTTGTCTTCCACCGCATTGACGGTGCGGCGCAACTGGCGCAGGGTGTTGGCTGCCTCGCTGGCGACTGAATCCAGCTTGGGCAGCGTTGCGGCGCTGAAGGTTTCAACGCCGGTGGCCAGCGCGGTACCGCCGTCACTGAGCCTGTCGAGCGGCCCGCCCTTTTCGTTCAGCCGTTTGGCCGTCACGCCAATTTCACTCACCGCTGTAGCGGCCTGAGTTGACGTGTCTTTCAATGAGACAACGGCCGCATCCAGGTTTTTCACCAGCTTGGGAATGTTGACCTTGTCGGGGCCAAGCTGTGCGTTCAATATGCTGGTGAGATTGGTTGAGAGTTTGCTCACGCTGCTGGCTGCCTCGCCCATGTTGTCAAGTGCCAGCGCGACGCGTTTTTGGTTGTCTTCCGCCAGCAGCTGGTTGAGCTTGGTGCTGGCTTGCTCGAACTGGTTTGCAATCACCTCGGTTTGTTTGAGCAGCTTGTCTATGCCGCCGGCCTGCAGCGGTATGCGCGGCAGGTCTTCGCCCACGGCCACCAGGCGCTCGCTGGACGTACCGGTGTCGTCTAGCTGAATAAACCCCAAGCCCGTTACGCCCTGGGACGCCACCGTTGCAAACACCGACTTGGTGACTGGCGCGCCGCGGTCAATCGACACGCGAATCAGCACGTTGCCCTTGACCTTGGTGTCAAAACCGATCAGCTCAACCTTGCCCACCGGCACACCACGAAACCGCACCGCCGCCTGCGGCTGCAGCCCGCTGACAGTTTCAGCTGTGGTCATTTCATACATGTCACGCTGGGTGTTGTCCCGCATCAGCCACACCGCCAGCATGGCAAGCAGTGCAGAGACGATAAGTACAAATGCGCCAGCAGCGGTGGCGTGGGCTTTGTTTTCCATAAAAACCTCTCTAAAGCTTTGTTGCCGTGCGGGTGTATAAATTCAAATTTTCAGGATGAAGTGCAAGGCGCCGGAAGCGCAGGACACCGCAATGCACTTGTGTGCATGAGGATTCCGAGCACCGCCGAATGCCGCGCGTTCGCTTTCGCTCTGCGCCGCAATTCCCGTGAAAAATGAATTTATACATACGCACTAAATGGTGAACGGATACTCGCGCAGCAACTCCATCGCGCGCTGCCCCCGCTCACCCAGAAAAAACTCGTGAATAAACGGATGCGTAAATGCCACCACGTCTTTCGGCGCGGCGCACACAATCACTTTTTGATCGGCCAGCACTGCAATGCGCGTGCTCAATTCAAACAGCGTGTCCAAATCGTGTGTGACCATCACTACAGTCAGCTCCATGTCTTTGTGCAGCGACCGCAGCAGGGCGCAAAAACTGTCAGAGCTGTCCGGGTCCAGTCCGGCAGTGGGCTCGTCCAGCAACAGCAGCGGCGGGTCCATGATCAAGGCACGCGCCAACGCCACGCGCTTGACCATGCCGCCCGACAAATCGCTCGGCATTTTGTCTGCGGTATCGGCACTCAGGCCCACCATTTGCAGCTTGACCATCGCGGCTTCGCGGATCACGGCCAGCGGAAGTGCGTTCAACTCACGCAGGGGGAACCCAATGTTTTCAAGCACGGTAAAAGCCGAGAACAAAGCCCCTTGCTGAAACAGCATGCCAATCCGGCTGGCCGCGCCGCGCTGGCCCATCTCTGAGACCGGCTTGCCCAGCACCGTGATCTCACCCTTGGTAGGGTGCTCAAGCCCCAGCATTTGCCGAAGCAGCACGGTTTTGCCGGTGCCTGACCCACCCACCAGCGACAAGATTTCGCCCCGCTGCACGGCCAGGTCAAGGTCTTTGTGGATGACAACTTCCTTGTCGCCATTTTTGAAAACTGTCCAGAGTTTTTTGATGTCAACGATGGCGGTATTCATGACTTGAGCTGTTCAGGATATTTTTCCGCCGGGCCGCCCCAGGGGAAATTAACCCCCCTGGGGGGCAGCGCAGTACGCGAAACGACAAGCGTGGGGGTCAACATTTTTAGATGCCCACATTCTTGAACACAACTGCGAACAATGCATCGACCAATATCACCACCGTGATAGACGTCACCACCGATGCAGTAGTGCCCTGGCCCAGGCTTTCGGTATTGGGCTTCACGCGCAGGCCGAAGTGGCAGGCCACCAGCGCAATCAACAGGCCAAACACCACTGACTTGCCTGTGGCCAGCGTCAGGTTGCTGACGTTCACCGCCTCGGGCAAAGCGCTGATGAAATATGCGGGCGTGATGCCCATCGCAACGTCGGCCGCCAGCATGCCGCCCAGCAGCGCTGCAAGCGTGGTCCACACGCTGATCAGCGGCATGACGATGCTCAGCGCCAACGCCCGCGGCATCACCAGGCGAAAGCCGCGCGCTATGCCCATGACGCGCATGGCGTCCAGCTCTTCAGTCACGCGCATCACGCCAATTTGCGCAGTGATGGCCGAACCGGACCGCCCGGCAATCAATATTGCGGCCAGTACCGGCCCCAGTTCACGGATGAGTGAAATGCCCAGAATATTCACAATAAATGAGTCAGCCCCAAACTGTTTGAGCTGCTGGCTCATCAAATACGCCAGCACCACGCCAATCAAAAAACCCACCAGCGCGGTGATGGGCAGCGCCGTGGCACCAATGTGGTACAGGTGGCCAGACATGTCGCGCCACGGCCCGTCTTGCGGGTGCCTGACAAGTCGAACAATGTCCAGCAACAGTTGCCCGATCAGGCGCGTCAGGGCCTTGCAGTGGTCAACGAGTGCCAGCAGGCGGGCACCCAAATTCGTCAACGGCGACAGCCAGCTGAACTTTGGCGCGGGCGGTGGGGTGACTGCAAACCTGGCGACGGTGTCAAAAAGCGCGCGTTGGCTGTCGGGCACATCAACGCTGGCGGGCCAGGCGCGGCCCCAATGCGCCCACAGCAGTTGTGCGCCCAGGTGGTCAAGCTTGTGGATGTGCTGCAGATCCCAATGCGCTTTGGCGCTGGCGTCCACACTGGCATTGAATTGCGCCGTCAACGCTTGCCAAGCCGCCTTGCCGTTCAAGTCTGCCGCCGTCCACGCGCCAAGCACGTGCAGCACCAGCCCCTGCGGGCCAGCTTGCTGCTCAATACGGGGCGTTAAGGATTCCATAGGCACGACAAAAATCTGGCCCCCATCAGGGGGTGTAAATCAAAAAGTTGATGGTAACTGCACAATCTGCGTTGCCGCGTTCGCCCCGGCAAGCGCTTGGCTTTGTCCTACAGACACGCCCCGGCTTCGGGGCAAGCGCAGGTCAGTTTGGCGTTGGCCGCTCGGGGCAAAATAGCGCAACATAAAAGAGACCACACGAAGATGACCACGCACCCTATTGAAGCCATTTTTGACTACATCATTGTGGGCGGCGGCACGGCCGGCTGCCTGCTGGCCAACCGCCTGAGCGCAGACGCATCGAAAAAAGTGCTGTTGATAGAAGCAGGCCGCAAAGACGACTACCACTGGATTCATGTGCCCGCAGGCTACCTGTACTGCATTGGCAACCCGCGCACCGACTGGCTGTACAACACTGAACCCGAAGCCGGGTTAAACGGCCGGGCCTTGCGCTACCCGCGCGGCAAAACGCTGGGCGGCTCCTCCAGCATCAACGGCATGATTTACATGCGCGGCCAGGCTCGCAATTACGACGAGTGGGCGCAGCTGACCGGCGACAGCGCCTGGACCTGGGCCAACGCGCTGCCGTACTTTAAATTGCACGAAAACCATTACAAAGGCGCCGACGCTTTTCATGGCGCGGCGGGCACAGCGCCGGAGCTGATGCAGGACAAAACCGCGCCATATCAAAAAATTCTGCGCCACCGCAAGGCCGGTAGCGAATGGCAGGTCAGCAAGCAGCGCCTGCATTGGCCAGTACTGGACGCGTTTGCTGCAGCCGCCAGCCAGGCGGGTATTCCAGCTACAGAGGACTTCAATCGCGGCAACAACGAAGGCGTGGGCTACTTTGAAGTCAACCAGAAAGAAGGCTGGCGCTGGAACACCGCCAAAGCATTTTTGCGCCCCACCTGCTATGGCCGCCCCAACTTTGAGTTGTGGAACAAAGCACAAGTCACCAAACTGATCATTGAAAAGCAGGCAGACGGCAGCCAGCGCTGCACCGGGGTGGAAGTGTGGACCGGGCTGGAGCACATCAGCGTGCTGGCCACGCGCGACGCGGGCGCTGACCGCGGCCTGATGGGCGAGGTGATTTTGTGCGCTGGCGCAGTCGGCTCGCCGCAGATTTTGCAGTTGTCAGGCATTGGCCCCGGCGCGCTACTGCAAAAGCACGGCATAGCGGTAGTCAAAGATTTACCGGGCGTGGGCGCTAACTTGCAAGACCATTTGCAGATCCGGTCGGTGTACAAAATCAAACCCGACACCGCGAAAACCACTTGGGGTTTGTCCCTCAACACCATGGCCAATTCGCTGGTCGGCAAGGCGCGCATCGGTCTGGAATTTGCCATGAAACGCACTGGCCCATTGAGCATGGCCCCTTCGCAATTGGGCGCTTTTACCCGCTCATCACCAGAGCACGCCTACCCGAATATCCAGTACCACATTCAGCCGTTGTCGCTCGACGCGTTTGGTGAGCCGCTGCACAGCTTCAATGCGTTTACCGCCAGCGTGTGCAATTTGGCCCCTACCAGCCGGGGCACAGTCAACATCAAAAGCCCCAGCTTTGAAGACGCACCCGCCATTGCGCCAAATTACCTGAGCACTGACGCGGACAAAAAAGTTGCCGCAGATTCCCTGCGCGTCACGCGCCGTATCGTCGGCCAAAGTGCATTGGCCAAATACCAGCCCGAAGAGTTCACACCCGGCGTGCAGTTTCAAACCGATGAAGACCTGGCCCGCCTGGCAGGCGACATTGCCACCACCATTTTTCACCCGGTTGGCACCACCAAAATGGGCAGCGACGACGACGTGATGGCGGTGGTGGATTCGCACCTCAAAGTGCGCGGGATACGCGGGCTGCGCGTGGTCGACGCTGGCGTGATGCCATTAATTACCAGCGGCAATACCAATTCACCGACGCTGATGATTGCTGAAAAAGCGGCTGAGTGGATTCAGGCCGGGGTTTAATTTGCTATTTATTTTATAGCTGATTGCGCCCGTAATCATTGCGCCAGACACCTAAAACGCTTGAATTTTACGAGCCTGCGTAACGTCAAAGATAAATCTTCTGCAACAGTCGCAGCAGCGTTTTTGCTCTGCTGCTGTCAACTTGCTGCTGACTTCGTTTTCAAGCTTGGTCATGACCCGTTCGGCTTCGGCCACCATGGCACTGCCCGCATCGGTGAGGTACAGGCCAATGGCCCGGCCATCGTCCGGGTGCGGTTTGCGCGCCAGCCAGTCGCGCTTTTGCATCATGCCGATTTTGCCGACCAGGTTGGGCGGCAGCAAGCTCAGTGCTGCGCACAACTGGCGCGAGGTGATGCCGGGGTTGTGCTGAACGAGCGAGAGGATTGAAAAATCAACCGGCGTGATGCTGAGCCTTTCCATGCGCTGCGTGAACAGCGCAATGGACTGCAAAGACCCGCCGGGCGTTGTAGCCCAGCAAGGTTTGCAGGTAACTGGCGTCGACCACATCAATGGCGTGGCGCTTGGCTGGCAGCGTGACCAGCAAAGGCGTTGGCAAAGTCATCAGCAAATCAGGCCTCCGCGGTAAAGCCGATTTTTTTGACGATCGGGCCCCAGGCGTCATATTGCACTTTCTGGTCGGCAGCCATTTGCGCCGCCGTGCCGCCGTGCCGCCGACGGGCAACATACCTTGAATTGCGAGACTGTCGATGACGGATTTTTCTTTGAGCGCAGCGTTGATGGCGGCATTGGCTGATGCAATGGTGTTGCCGGGTGTTTTGGCGGGCGCGTAAAAGCCAAACCATTCTTCTACCACCAGGTCAGGAAAGCCTGCTTCGATGAAGGTGGGAACGTCTGGCGCAAACGGCGAGCGCTGTTTGCCTGACGTCGCCAAAATGCGTAGTTTTCCAGCTTTGTGGTTTGGCAAAAAGTCGCCATGCGGTGTGAACATGGATGCCAGCTGCCCGCCAATCACATCCACCACGCCGGGCGTGGAGCCGCGGTACGGAATGTGTTTGAGCTCTACGCCGTTGTTCAGCCCCAGCAGCGCGCCCAAAAAGTGCGGCGTTGAGCCTGCAGCGGGCGAGCCGTAGCTGGCATCTTTCGGGTTTGCTTTGGCCCAGGCCAGATAGTCTTTGACGGTTTTGACGGTAGCGGGCACCAGCGGGCCGACGGCCAAACCGTGCACCAGCGACGAGGCCATGCACACCGGCATCAGGTCAGTGAAGGGGTCGTAGCTAAGCTGTTTGTAGATGTGCGGGTAAATCGCCATCATTGAATACGGCGTCAGCAGCAGCGTGGTGCCATCGGGTGCAGCAGCCTTGACGGCGTCAATGGCAATGCGGGCTGCAGCGCCGGTTTTGTTCTCCACCACGGCGGGGTTCCTGGTGTACGCCGAAGGGCCGAGCTTTTCGCCAATGCGTCGGCTGGTGGTGTCGGCTGAGCCGCCGACCGGAAAGCCATTGATGATTTTGACTTGCTCCACTGGCAGCGACTGGGCAAACGCTGGCATGCCAAAACCGCATGACAGAGCGGTTGCAGTGCTGGCCTGAATGAAATGGCGGCGGTTGGTCATGTTGTCTCCTTGAGTACGGTGGCTTTGTTCATTTTGATCCTGCCGCTTGTTTGCTATGTTTTTAATAGCTGCTTACGCCCGTATTTAAATCGCTGCAGGCACTATTTATTGGCAACCTGCATCACCGGTTCTTATTATGAAGTGTTTGTCCCTGCATCGGATTCATCAGCAGCAGCGCAATTCCCGGCGGCTGGGCCAGCCGCGCGGAAGTTACATCATTGCTTGAAAGACCAAGCCGTCTTCCGTCCCGGATTTACTTCAGGTCGCGTGGGGTTTAAAAATCGGCTGCACAGCATCGGTATGCAAAGCCTGCACCAGCACATGGCGATGGGCCAAAACCAGCGCATCGCCCAGCGCATTTCGCTTTGATGGGCGGCTGAGTCGAATCGCGGCAGCTGCGCCGCGCATTTCAAAATGGAGATCGTTTGAGGTCATATTTCGGCTTGGATTAAGAGGCTACGTGGTTATTAAAAATAACTACTAAAAGGCCAAAAATTGGCAAAAGCTGCGGATTTACCCTCGCTTTTTCTTCTGTACGGGCGCAAAGGCGGGAAACTCCCAATGCACCGTGCAGGTGCGTTGGCTACAGTGAAATAGTTGCTAAAAAGCCTGCGGGCTTTGCGCGCGAGGAGCCGGGGAGACACCAAAAATCAGATCAAACACACAACGCCATACAAGGTGGACTGTGCAAAAAGCGCTGGCAACCCCAGCGCTTTTTTTCGTTTCAAATGTACGTATTTTTGGCCTTTTGCCCAATCGATATGGGCGCAAAATGCTCTTTAATTAATAGCATTTAGCCGTTATCTGCAGGTGCGACAATCGGTCTTATGGAATTACTCATCGTCACCCTGGCATCGCTTTTGGCAGGGTTTGTGGATGCGATTGTTGGTGGCGGCGGGTTGATTTTGATTCCCGCGCTTTTTGCGGCTTTCCCGGCCGCGCCGCCTGCAACACTGTTTGGCACGAACAAGGCAGCCTCTATTTGGGGTACGGCTGCGGCGGCAATGCAGTACGCCAAGCGGGTCGACATGCGCTGGAAAACGCTGCTGCCCGCAGCGGGCGCGGGGTTTGCAGGCTCGCTGGCAGGCGCATGGCTGGTCACGGTGGTGTCGTCAAGTTACTTGCGCAAGGTGCTGCCGCTGGTGTTGCTGGCAGTGCTGGTCTACACGCTTGTAAAAAAAGACTTGGGCCACACCCACGCGCCGCGTTTTAGCGGCCACAAAGAAACCGCCATTGCGTGCTGCATCGGGTTGCTGCTGGGTTTTTACGATGGCTTTTTTGGCCCTGGCACCGGCAGCTTTTTTGTGTTTTTGTTTGTCCGCTGGCTCGGCTACGATTTTTTAAACGCGTCAGCCTCTGCCAAGCTGCTGAACACAGCCACCAACCTGTCTGCGATTGGATTGTTTGCCCTCAAAGGGCATGTTTGGTGGCACTTTGTGGTGGCCATGGCGCTGGCCAACGTATTGGGCAGCGTGCTGGGCACACGGCTTGCGCTCAAGCATGGCTCGGGCTTTGTGCGCGTGGTGTTTATCGTGGTGGTGAGTGCGCTGATTCTAAAAACCGGCTTTGACGCTTATTTGAAGTAGCCCTTCACAGAAGCGCCTTCAAGGAGGGTAAAGCCCCTAGCCGATTAGCCGATTAGCCGATTAGCCAATTAATTGACACGCGCGGCAGCGGCTACCGCAGCGGTTTTAACGGGCGTTTTGACTGTAGTGTTTAAAGTCGTTGTTGCCGCCGGTGGGCTGGCGACAAGCGCTGGTGCAGCAACCGCCACCGCAGCGCTCACGGCACCCGCAGGGCCAGAACCCACCAGCGCAGCCATGTCGGCTGCCGTGCGCGGCTTGCCAATCGGCGCCGCGGCCAGGCCCTTTTGCACGGCCAGCATGTCTTCGTCGTTGGGGTATTGGCCCATCAGTACGTAGTCAAACACGCGGCGCGCAATCGGCGCGGCGTGCGCGGCGCCAAAGCCGGCGTTTTCAACCACCACTGCCAACGCAATTTTCGGTTTGTCGCTTGGGGCAAACGCCATGTACAGCGCGTGGTCACGCTGAAACTCTTCGAGCTTTTGTCCGTCGTACTTTTCTTTTTGGCCTATCGTCACTGCTTGCGCTGTGCCAGTTTTGCCACCTGACAAATAACCTGCGCCTGCAAAGACTCTGGCCGACGTGCCTTCTTGCGTCACGCCAACTAACGCCCGGCGAATCAACTCGACATGCTCTGCTTTGTAGCCCAGGTTTTCGGGGGCTGTCGCTGCCAGCGGGCGCATTTCCCGGGTCACAGAGTCTTGCGTGCCAATTACCAAACGCGGCTTGTGCTTGACGCCGCCAGCAGCCAGCACGGCGGTGGCCTGGGCCAATTGCAGCATGGTGAAGGTGTTGTAGCCCTGGCCAATACCGAGAGAAATAGTCTCGCCCGGGTACCACTTTTGCTGTTCGGCCTTTTTATACGATTTGCGCTTCCAGGCTTGGCTGGGCAGCACACCGGCCAGCTCACCATTGATGTCGATGCCAGTAATTTGCCCAAAGCCGAGCGGCTTCATGAAGTCGTGCATCGCGTCAACACCCAGCTCGTTGGCCAGTGAGTAGTAGTAGACGTTGCTTGATTTCACAATCGATTTGTACATGTCGACGGGCCCCAGGCCGTGGTCGCCGTGGCTCCTGAAGGTGTGGCCGCCAAAGGTGTAATTGGCGTTGTCCTGGATGATCGTGCCGCCTGACCGCTTGCCAGTTTGTAGCGCCGCCATGGCCATGAACGGCTTGTAGGTTGAGCCCGGCGGATATGTACCGCGCAGTGCCCGATTGAGTAGCGGCTTGTCAATCGAGTCGCGCAGCATTTCCCAGCTTTCAGTATCAATGCCGTCAACAAACAGGTTGGGGTCAAACGTCGGCTTGCTGACGAACGCCAGCACGTCGCCAGTGCTCGGGTCAATGGCCACCAGCGCCCCGCGCCTATCGCCAAACATGTCCTCCACCAGCTTTTGCAATTTGATGTCGATCGACAGCATGACCGTGCTGCCGGGCGTAGCGGGGTTGGTCGACAGCTTGCGCACTGCCCGGCCACCGGCTGAGGTTTCAACCTGGTCCACGCCTGTGGTGCCGTGCAATTGCTGCTCAAAACTTTGCTCTACTCCCAGCTTGCCGATGTAGTCGGTGCCGCGGTAGTTACCCTGATCTTCGCCTTCATCGATGGCTTCTTTTTCAGCCTGGTTGATGCGGCCGATGTAGCCGACCACATGGCTACCCAGCTCACCATACGGGTAGCTGCGAAACAGCCGAGCCTTGATGTCAACGCCCGGAAAGCGAAAACGCTGCGCGGCAAACTTGGCGACTTCTTCATCGCTCAGGCGCGTACGTATTGGCAGCGATTCAAAGTTTTTGGATTCCTCGCGCAGGCGCTTGAACCGTTTTTTGTCGCGCGGCTGGATGTCAATGAATTTTTCAAGCGCTGCAATTGTCTCGTCCAGGTTACCCACTTTGGAAGGCGTTATTTCAAGCGTATAGGCCGAGTAATTGGTAGCCAGCACCACTCCGTTGCGGTCCAGAATCAAACCGCGATTCGGCACGATAGGAAGGATGGCAGTGCGGTTGCTTTCAGCTTGCTCGTCCAGATCACTGTGGCGGTAGACCTGCAGATACACCAGCCGTGCAGCCAGCAAGGCAAACGCACACAGCACTACCAAAATAGCAACAAACACCCGCGCGCGAAATCGCGACAGGTCGGCCTCAACGTTTCTTAATTCAGTCAAAACAAGCACCTTTGCGGTCAGTTTCAAAACTCACAGGTTGCTCCCCGTGTTGCAAGCAGGGGCCGCGGGACCGGCTTTGCCGGACCGCAGGCGCAGCGGCCCCCTCGGGGCTGGAGCCTGCGGCTCCAAACCTGCTTGGGCAGGTTTGGACAGGCGACAGAAGCGAAGCCTTTGGCAAGCGGCGGCCTGCAAGGGGCAGCGAAGTGCGCGTTGTGACAAGCGTGGGGGTCAACATTTTTAAATACCGACGTTCTTGAACAAAACCGCAAACAGCGCATCGACCAAAATCACTACCGTGATAGAGGTCACCACAGACGCAGTCGTGCCCTGGCCCAAGCTTTCAGTGTTGGGCTTGACGCGCAGGCCGAAATGGCAAGCCACCAGCGCGATCAGCAAGCCAAACACCACCGATTTCGACGTGGCCAGCGTCAGGTTGCTGACATTGACCGCGTCTGGCAGCGCGCGAATG
>JANNCT010000138.1:0-4319 GCA_031386895.1 Polaromonas sp. | reverse complement strand
CATTCGCGGCACGATGTTGATGGCGCTGTCCAACAAATTTGGCTCGATTGTGTTGACCCCCGCCAAAAATAGTGTGTTGGCCAGTGTATAGTGCACGCTGTATGGGGTTAGGGGGGGGGGCTACGCGTTGTTCATGTACTTGGCCAAAACGACTGTGTTCAGGCTGGCGAATTGGCGCAACGCCAACGACCCGTACGGTACCTGCCAAAACCCAATCCCAGAGCGCATCATCACCCGCCCACCAAGTGCCGAGCTGAAAGCCGACCAAACCGACCAGGACAGCCTGCCGCCGTACGACGTGCTCGACGCGATCCTTGAGCGCTACATGGAAAACGACGAAAGCATTGAAAGCATCATTGCCGCCGGGTTTGACCGCGCCGTGGTCGAGCGCGTGACGCGGCTGATAAAAATCAACGAGTACAAACGGCGGCAAGCGCCTACAGGCATCCGGGTAACTCACAGGAGCTTTGGCAAGGATTGGCGCTACCCTATCACCAATAAATTCAGTTCTTGAACCCAAAGCACCACACATGAAACAGATCACCGCCGTCGTCAAGCCCTTCAAACTCGAAGAAGTCCGCGAGGCGCTGGCCGAATGTGGCGTAACCGGGCTCACAGTGACTGAAGTTAAGGGCTTTGGCCGCCAAAAAGGACACACTGAGCTGTACCGTGGCGCTGAATACGTGGTCGACTTTTTGCCCAAGGTCAAGGTCGAGGTGGTCGTAAAAACCGAAGAAGTTGACCGCTGCGTAGACGCCATCATTCGCGCGGCGCGCACCGGGAAAATCGGCGACGGCAAGATCTTTATCACCAGCGTGGAGCGCACCGTGCGCATTCGCACAGGCGAGCAGGACGAAGCTGCCGTTTAATTCCAACCCCCAATAAGAGCGATAACTGCGTTACTTCGCCTTCCCCGTGCTGTAGCACTGTTTTCGGCTTCGCGCCTTGTTCTCGCTTTTATTGGGATTGGAATTGAGGTGCAGCTAACCGAAAAACCGCTGGTAAAGTGCCAGCGACCAGGTCCCCGCGCACAGCAGCAAACTCAGCAGCACAGCTGCGCTGCCCATGTCTTTTGCGCGTTTGGATAAGTCATGCCACTCAGGGCCAATGCGATCAATAGCGGTTTCAATGCCGGTGTTAAGCAGCTCAACAATCATGATCAAAACAACTGTGCCCGCGAGCAAAGTCGTTTCAACCCAGGATTTGCCCAGCCAAAAAGCGGCTGGAAGCAGAACCACCGATGCAATGGCTTCCTGCCGAAAAGCAGTCTCATGCCAGCCTGCGCGCAGCCCTGCCAGTGAATAGCCAAACGCATGCCAAACGCGGCTCAGGCCGCGGCGGCCTTTTTGGGGATTGACGATCTCTGCCGGAGCAGGCAATACAGCCGCAACCTCGGCGTCCGGGGTAGAAGTGGCGGAAGAGGTGGTGGCAGAGGAGGCCATGCTGTGAATTGTCTGCCTTATTTGTGGGTTCAAAAAAGCTACTGGAGCACGAACAGCTAGTGGTGCGGGGGCGCTGCGTCTTGCTCAGCCAACCGGGCATTGGTCTCGGCATTTAACTCCGTCAGGCGTTTGAGCCGTTTTGGACTTTCGGGTGCTTTCCACGTCACCAGTCGCGTACCCGCCCAAACGTCGTGCCAAAACTGCCGGTGCGGAGTAAACCGCGCGGCAAAGGCCCAGACAATTACCCAGCCCACCGCCAGAAAAGCGCCTTGCTTGCCAGACATTCCAAATGCCCAGCTTGCCGCCAGTGGAGGCAGAAACCACAACCAGCTGAGCACGTAGCGCAGCAGGGCGCGTTTTTGTGTAATAGCGCGGCCCTGTGCGTCAACCACTCGGATGTCCCAGGTTTTCATCGCCAGCGTCTGGCCTTTTGCCCAAAACCACACGAAATAAATGCCGAAAACGACAAACACGAAAATTTGCAATGCGTTGCGGTTGTCCATGGCGTTACGGGTCTGGCTAAGCGCGCTGAACAAGTAGCCGGAGATAAACACTACGCCAAACATCAACATGCCTTCATAGCCCCAGCAAGCCATGCGGCGTTTGATGGAGGGTGTAAGAAATTGGTTGGTATTCACGAGACTAAGGGTACCAAATGGCGGGAGAAACTGCCCAGCGGCACCTGAGAAGGCTTATGCGCGGCTGGCCGCAAGCCTTGTGTGTCAAGGCCTGGCAGGGGAAAGCGTCGTCGCGGGTGGGGCAGCCAGCGGCGCGACCGCAGCGGGGGTTGCGGTTGCAGCAATAGCGGATGGTGCCGCTGGCGCGCTTGTTTTAGAGGCTGCACTTTTAGGTGCCAGCACCAGCTTTTGCGGTGCAACTGGCTTGACCGCAGTGGCTGCGCCTGCAGGTTTAGGCACGGCTGCTGCTGCAAGGCCTTTTTTTTCTTCCGGGCTGAGGGCCTGGTACGTTTCCCACTTGGCCTTTTTCTCGTCGGGCGTCAACTCGGTCGAAAGCTCTTTGGTTTTTGCAAAGTTCAGTCTGGCATGGGCGCGCTGTTGTGGGGTCATGGTCACCCACTCGTTCATGCGGCTGTGCATGGTGGTTTGCTCAGCTGGGCTCAAGCGTGAATAAGTCCTGGAAATTTCAAGCCATTTGCGCTTTTGCGCTTCATTGATGCCGCTCCAGCTCGCTGCCAGTGGCGCAAGCGCTGCTTTTTGGGGCGCCGTAATTTCTGCCCAGGACGGGCCAGATGTAGCTTCGGCTGATTTCGCCGGTTGCGGTGTTGGCTTTGCGCTGCCAACCGTGGTTTTGGCAGGCGACGTTGGCATGACAGGGGTGGCAGTCTGGGCAAAGACCTGGCTTGAAAAGGCTAAAGCCAGCGCAGCGCCCAAAATCAATGGCGCCGCCAGTGGTTTGCAGTCAAACATAGCGCCGCGACCAGAATTAACGGTTTACCTTGAGGTACTGCAAAAAGCCGGGGTCTGAAAACGCAGCAGGTGGCAAGTCGTCTACCAGTAGTGCGGCGTCAACTTCGGCGATCTCCATGGCGCGGTTGTCGCTTTGCACACTGTCAATTACCAGCAAACCCACTACCAGTGCCACCAGCGGCATGAAAGAGCCGGCCCAGCCCCACACACCCATGCCGTCGCCCTGGCCCCAAGTCAGAGAAGCGCTGCCGCCAGACGTGTTGATGCTGCTGGCAGTGCGGACACTGGTAATTTTGCGTTTGGCTACCGCCTGCTCGCGTGCGGCGCGGAGGCGCTCTGACACGTCGTGGGGCAAATTGGCGTTGGCTGCGGACAGGTAGGCCGTGGCTTTGAGGGCAAAGCGGTCCTGGAAAATATCTGCTCGGTTGTGTTGCGAATTCATCATAATTTCAATCCTTTGGCGGTCATGGCCTTGCTGAGCGCTAAAACAGCTCTTGAACAGTGCGTTTTCACGCTACCTTCAGAGCATCCCATCGCAAGCGCGGTTTCTGCCACATCCATCTCCTCCCAGTAACGCATCAAGAACGCTTCTCGTTGACGCCCGGGGAGCAGTTTTATGGCATCTTCGATCTGCAGCAATATCTGCGCCCGCTCCGTTGCATCCTGCGCACTTTCTGTGCCTTCTGAGTTATTCTGCAGCTCTAAAGTTTCAAGAATATCGAAATCGCCATCATCGCCTGCGGACTCAAAGTCGCTGAGGTTTGAAAAAAGGGCATTTCTTGTCTTGCGGCGGCGAAACCAGTCGAGCGTGGTGTTTGCCAGAATCCGTTGGAACAGCATGGGCAGCTCGGCGGCGGGCTTGTCGCCGTAGCTGTGCGCCAGTTTCATCATCGAATCTTGAACGATGTCGAGCGCAGCTTCTTCGTCCCGGGTGTGGTACACGCTGCGCTTGAATGCGCGTTTTTCAACGCTTTTCAGGAATTCAGAGAGTTCTTGTTCGGTTGCCAAAGGGTGCAGGTTCCGGTTTGTCTCGCGCTGTGGTTTTTGTAGGCGCTGTCCTAAAATTATCGCACCTATGCGGGCTGCTCTAGCGGTTTGCGCGCCGTCAATGGCTGGCGCGCAACATGAAAATGCCATAATACGCGCTGCAATTCAAACGGCAAACGGGTCACGACTCGGTGGGCGAAATGCCCGCTCATGGTTTTGGTCTTAAGTCTTGGCGCTGCTTCACGAGAGCCGGCAAAAAGGCACCCACGGTATTTCGTCAGAGAAATTCACAAAGGTTCATCATGGAAATCACAAAAGCTGAAGTTGCTTCAGCTGCAGCGGCTGCTGCAAATTCAAACGCCAAGCCGACATCAGCTTCGCAAGAACTTCGCGGCGCGGAAATCCTCGTCAAGTCACTGCAGGCTGAAAACGTCAAGTACATCTGGGGCTACCCCGGCGGTGC
>JANNCT010000134.1:0-7426 GCA_031386895.1 Polaromonas sp. | reverse complement strand
CAGCCAAACGCATCGGCTGGATAGACCTGCACACAGGCCTGGGCGTGAGCGGCCACGGTGAGCGCATTTGGGCGGGGCGTGATGATGCAGCTGCGATTGCACGCGCACGCGCCTGGTGGGGCGGCGGCCAAAACAGCGACGCTGCAACGCCGATTACGTCTATCTATGACGGCTCATCCACCTCGGCTTTTTTAACGGGATTGATGTGGCACGCCATTGGCCAGGAAGCGCCGCAAGCTGAATACACCGGCATCGCGATGGAATACGGCACCGTTCCGGTACTTGATGTGGTGCAGGCCCTGCGCGCCGAACACTGGCTGAACAACCACCCCGAGGCGCCCGCTGAACAGGCAGGCCAAATCAAAGCGCAACTGCTCGCGGCTTTTTACACCGACACCGATGTATGGAAAGGCCAGATCATCAGCCAGGCGCGCCAGGCGCTGTTTCAGGCGGTGGATGGGTTGGGGTCCTGACTGGCTGGATGCCGGCGTGCTCGTTGTGCATTGCTTATCTCCTGTCACAACCTGGACTTGCGCAGAGATTAGATTGGTCCTTTAACTTTTTAACGGAGCTTTTCGGATGAATACACAAGAAATCGCACAAGCATTTACCGACCTCTGCAAAAAAGGCGAATTTGACGCGGCAGGCAAACAATACTGGTCCGACGAAATCGTGTCATGTGAACCGCGCGCCGGAGACATGTCAGAGATCAAGGGGCGTGCAGCAGTCGAAGCCAAAAGTGTCTGGTGGTATGCCAACAATGAAATCCACAGCGTCAAAACCGAAGGTCCCTACGTTCACGGCCACCAGTTTGTTGTCCGCTTTACGATGGACGTTACGCCCAAGGGCGAAAATCGGATGACGATGGATGAGGTTGGGCTCTACACCGTCATGGAAGGAAAAATCGTGGAGGAACGGTTCTTCTACGGCACGTAAGGTGCCCTTCGGCTGCCGGGCACAGGCAAGCTGCAAGCGAATAAATACGGGCGCTACAAGCAATTTTTTTTAATAGCTACTCGCGCCCGTATTGATTGGCCAGAAAGCAGTATTAAGCTGCTGAGCCGGTTGCCCTGAAATAAACCGAAACATTTCGCCACCGCGCAGACAAGATGTACGCTCGCGTCCAGTCCACCATAAAGGCTTCTTAACAACGCCTTCAAAGGATGCATCATGAAGCTCTGGATTAAACGAACGTTCGCTGCCCTGCTGGGTGCTGCGGTGGTGGTGGGCTCGCTTTCGGGCTGCTCTGGCGGGCGCCACGGCGGTCACTACGGCAGCAAGATGAGCGAGGCTGACATCACCGCCAGGCAGTCAAAAATGGTGGAGTACGCCAGCAAAAAGCTGGACCTGAACGACGCGCAAAAGCAGCGCCTGAGCGTGCTGGGCGATAAGCTGCGCGAGCAGCGCACCGTGTTGATGGGCAAATCCGAAATGCGTGCTGACGTTCAAAGCCTGGTGGCCGGTGCTACGCTGGACAAGGTTAAAGCACAGGCAATGATTGAAGAAAAAACCACTGCAATTAGAAATAAAAGCCCTGAAGTTGTGGCTGCAGCAGCTGACTTTTTTGACAGCCTGAACCCGGCGCAACAACAGCAGGTGCGTGACTTGATGCAGCGCAGGCGCGGCTGGGGTGGCTGAGTTAGCTTGCGCGGTCATCGGCGCGCTTGTCACGTTGGCGGTGATTGGGCTGACAGGTTTTTTAAAGCGCAACCGCGACCCGTGGTAGAGCTCCAGCGGCAGCCAACTCACTGAAAATAGACCATGCCGAAGATTTTGCTGATCGATGATGACGCCCAGCTCGCCGAGCCTTTGGCCGTGTACTTCAAGCGCTTTGACTTGCTGCTGGAAAGCGCCACGCGGCCCAGCTTGGGCTTAACCCAGCTAAAAAGCGGTGCTTTTGATGCAGCAATTCTGGACGTGATGCTGCCCGAGATGGACGGCTTTGAGCTGTGCCGCACCATACGCAAAACCTGTGACATTCCCATCATCATGCTGACCGCGCGCGGCGACGTGATGGACCGCGTGGTGGGGCTGGAGCTGGGCGCTGACGACTACCTGCCCAAACCGTTTGAGCCGCGTGAGCTGGTGGCGCGCGTGCAAACTGTGCTGCGCCGCAGGCGTTTGCCAAGAAGCTCGCTGGCTGACAAAAAGCGCCTTGCATTTTACGGGCTGGAGATTGACCTTGATACCCACACCGTGCTGCGGCACGGCCAAACCGTTACGCTAACGGGCACTGAATACGCGCTGCTCACGCTGCTGGCAGGCACACCCGGCAAGGTCTTTTCTAGAGACGATATTTTGAACCAGCTGCGCGGCCACGAGGCTGATTTGTTCAGCCGCTCGGTCGATATTGTGGTGAGTCGTCTGCGCAAAAAGCTGGAACCGCTTGACTGCATTAAAACGCTGCGCAACGCGGGTTACTCGTTTGCAGCAGGTCGGCTATCAGCATGAACGCTGCGCCGCACACCGAGCAAAAAGGCTGGCTGCACCGTTTGGGCCATTCTCTGCGCTGGCGCCTGCTGGCCCTGTTTTTGTTGTTGGCGCTGGCGATGAGTGCAGCATTTATTGTGGGCACCGGCAAGGCTTTTTCAGGCGGCTGGAGGGAAGCGGTCAAGCCGCTTTTGACGGATTATGTTGACCGCTTGGCCATTGGCCTGGGCTCACCGCCCGACGCGGCAAAAGCCCAAGCTTTGGTCGACCGGCTACCCATCGCGATTCGGATCGATGGACCGACAACGCAGTTTGATTCGCATCCTGAGCGTCAGTCAGACCACTGGCAGCGCGGTCATTACGAATCCGACAAATACGAGCGCAACTTTGGCCCGGGTGACAACAACCGCCGCTTTTTACGGCATAAAACTCCAGATGGCCACACCATCACCTTCGGGCTGGGCAATACGGAATGGCGGCGCGGGCCGGGCTCGGTCGGCTGGCTCACTCTGGCCATGCTGCTCGGGCTAACGGCGCTGGCCTTTGCCTACGTGCGGCGCCTGTTTAAGCCGCTGGACGACATTGGCGCCGGGGTGCAGCGCTTTGGCGCGGGTAACTTTAGCCAGCCGATTACTGTGCGTAGAAGCGACGAGCTGGGCGATTTGGCTGGGCAAATCAACACCATGGGCCAAGAAATTGCGCTAATGCTGGACGCCAAACGCGCCCTGCTGCTGGCCATCAGCCACGAGCTGCGCTCGCCCCTCACCCGCGCCCGCCTGAACACCGAGCTGCTGCCCGAGACCAGCGACACCCAAGAAGCCAGGCAAGCCCTGCTCCGCGACTTGGCCGAAATGGCGCGACTCATCACCGACCTGCTGGAGAGCGAACGCCTGAGCGGTAACCATGCGGCGCTGAATCTGGAGCCGACTGATTTGGGCGGATTGGTAGAAGAGATGGTTGCAGGGATGAACAATACCGCTCAGCTACAAGTCAACATCAATGCCGATTTGCCACTGGTAAGACTTGACCGCACCCGTATCAAGCTGCTGCTGCGCAACCTGCTCGACAACGCCCAGCGCCACGGCCAGGGGCCGATAGAAGTCAGCCTGCGCCGCGCTGGCAACGAACTGCGGTTGACGGTACGCGACCACGGCCCTGGCATACCAGCAGACCAGTTACCGCATCTAGGCGAGGCGTTTTTCAGGCTAGATGCCGCCCGCCAGCGCAGCACAGGCGGCGTGGGGCTGGGCCTGTACTTGTGCCGCCTGGTGGCGCAGGCGCATGGTGGGGAGCTGGTGCTGGAAAACGCCGAGCCGGGGCTGCAGGCTGGCGTAAGACTGCCAGCCTAAATTATGCGCTAGCAGCGTATAATTCGAGCTTTTGATTTTTGTTGAACTCACGCCATTTATTGTCTTTAGGCAAACGCACTGAACAGATGATGAATAACGGGATTTTCAAAACCATTTGTTAGAAAACCCAGCTGCCAGTGACGTGATTCGCGGCAGCAGCGGTTTACGCAAATTGCGTTGGTCTGCTTCAGGGCGCGGCAAGCGCGGTGGCGCCAGAGTCATTTATTACCACTACGTTTCGGCTCAGCACATTTACCTGATTTACGGATATACCAAAAGCGAACAGGAAGACCTGACGAAAGAGCAAGTCAAATTGCTTGCACAACTCATGAAAGACATCAGCCATGGATAAACAACATTTCGACCAATTGGTTAAAGGCGTGACGCAAATGAAGCGCCACATGGCAGGCAAGCCTGTGCGCGGCACCGCTACCACCGAGGTTGCAGTACCTGATGCCCGCCAGATCCGTGAGGCGGCACACATCAGCCAAAGCCAGTTTGCCAAACTGATTGGCGTTAACTTGCGTACCTTGCAAAACTGGGAGCAGCACCGAACCCGCCCCACAGGTCCGGCGCGTGTCCTTCTAAGAATTGTTGCAGCCAACCCGGGGGCAATTGCTTCGCTGCATTCCTGATGAAGGGTGCCATTCAAGCGCGGCCAGTTCAGTACTGGCAGCGCCGGCTTGGGTCTGTACTTGTGCAGTCTGGTGGCCAAGGCGCATGGTGGGGAGCTAGTTTTGGAAAATGCAAATCCGGGGTTGCGCGCCCGCCTGCAACTGCTAATTGCTATCTAAAACGTAGCTGCGCGCGCCCGTATTTGTTAGGCTACAGCCCTATATGAGCATCAAAAACAGCTAAAAAAGCGGTTTTGGAGCCAGTTCCAAGCCCTGTTTTGACTTGAAATGGGTTTGCAAGGCATAAAAGGCCGATTTTTACCTGTCAAATCAACCTCTAGGCCAATGAATACGGGCGCGAGTAGCTCCTGAATTAATAGTACCAAAATTACCTGCCCCGTTTGCCATTCAAGCCAAAACCTTATGTTTATCAGGCAGCTGTGTGTCATTTTGCAAGCTATAGTCAAAGTGATCAGACAAACAAACCACGCTGGCTGACCTCAAACAGGTAAGCAAATAGCAAAACCAGCGTGCCGGGTTTCACGGAATTTTTATACCGGCAAATAAACAGGTCGATGCCTTGAAACCCAGCAAGCAAGCCACTTTCAGGAGATTTTGATGCCCAGATTATGTTGCAGCGCCATTTTTATACCGCAGGTCTCGCGGTATAAATTACGTTAAGACGCATGCAAAGTCAGCAGTGCCGCGTTCGCTGGATCGGAAAAGAAGTTGTGCGCTGCAGTGGCGGCGACTTCTCATGCGAAGTGCCGTGTTATTACGACCCCGACCGGAAGGCCTTTACTGCGGTGTTGGGAGATCTTGCAGTCAGAGGTGGTTTTCCGTCGCTGCTAACTGGTGCAGAGGCTGCGCAAGTGGAGATGGCTTTGGTCGAGGCGCTTGGCGTAAGGCGCCTATTTGGATTGTCAATCGGGAGGAGATATGTCTATGTTCAACGCCAACAGCACGTGTCTTAACTGGTCGGCCAAGTGGCGACCGCCTTCGGCGTCGCCTTGCCTTCAACGTTAGGTCGCTGGAAATGCAGACAGCGCCCCGGCTATTCCTCAGTTCAGTTGAAACCATGTCACATCGCTTACTGTTTGGCTTCTTAGTCTGCACTCTGGTCGCTTGCGCTAAGAGCGTCCCTGACTATCAGCCTGACATCCAAGTAGGCATTCAGATTCACGAGCTTGCAACTCAGGCTCACAGAGCCACGTACTTTACTATGTCAGGGCAAAGTCGCCCGGTCTTCTCAGTACAAGCGTCTCCGAGCGGCCAGGTCGTCCTTTATGTGCTGAGCCAGCGCCATGACGAAATTGGGAGCAGGGAGCCATTCCAAGTTCTTTGCAGCACAGCCAAACTTGTCGTTGGCAACGAGACATTCGCACCGCTCAAACCCACAGGTCAAACGACAAATCAGAGTGACACGTGGCGCATCGCCTCGTGCTCCGACGAGGCAACCATCAATGGCGAAGACAAGTTAATTGGCGTGCTTCTGCAGTTCGAATCTAATAAGCCATTCAATGACACTTTTTCCCTCGTACTTCCGCAGGTAGACCTTGGCTCCGGGCCGATCGAACAACGCCGCATGACCTTCTCGAAACGCTTACTCAAAGAGGCCTGGGGCATTCGGTAATGACGGGAGAAGTCTTGCGCTTGTGCCAGCGGCCTAACCCTTCCATCGAGGGGATGCCCAAAAGGCTGCGCCTTTTGGGCATCCCTCATGTCAAACGTTAGGCGTCACAAATGCCGCGATCCGCATATCTACGCACCGATGAACAAGAGGAAGCAGTTCGTTCCCTTGAATGGGCAGAGCTACAAGCCAGGACGTTGGCTGCCGACACATACGCTTGGAAGTGGGTGCTGATTGCACTACATAACGCAGTGCAGGGCTTAATGGTGCTTGCGCTCTGGAATGGCAATGGACTGCTCGCGCTACGCCCGAAGGTTGCGAAGAAGTGGATGGAGGCCTACGAGTCTGGTGGTCAGTTCCCCGCACAGAAGTTGGATGAATTCCTGAATCTGTACCTCAAGGTCAAGGATCCGAACAACTTTCACACTGTCGGGGTGGGTGCGTTCGTGCCCACTGGAAAGCATGACGAGAGCATGAACTACCTAAATGAGTTCAGAAACATGTTCACCCACTTCACGCCCAAGGGCTGGTCCCTCCAACTTGCGGGCTTGCCTCGCATCTGCCTCGACACCTTAGAAGTGATGAATTTCCTGGGTCTTCAGTCAACCGCAGTGCTCTGGTCCAAACCGGCACGACGCGCTCGCGCCGAAAGGGCCTTGAAGCGAATGACCAAGACGCTCCTGAGGCTCAGCGCGCGGTGACGCCTAACACTCGCTCAAGCGGAGCACCAACGGCAGGCCACCAGGCCCGGGCCGGTGGTACGGTGTACATTTTCACCGGCCCGGGCCTGGCGTCCTGCCGTCGTCGCCCGCTTAGCTCGAACGTTATGCCTCATAGGTCGGTGCGCGTCATTGCCTGTGCCGCACTGGCGCTAGTCCTGGCCCTGTTCATGCAGGCCATGCTGGATCTGCCGTATCGCCCCCGATTCGCCAGCGTCAGTGCCAACTATTGGGCCGTTGCCGCCCTTGCGGCCGTGACGCCCGTGCTGGCATTCTTGGTGGCGCAGTCGATCCCGCGAACGTGGTTGCGCCGTCTGGTTTTTGTTGGCGCTGGTATTGTGGTGTTGCCGTGCGTGCTCATTTCAAGCTGCGCTGTGCTCGAAGCTCCTCGCCCGTCCGAGGCGGACTCCTCGTTTGAACTTCTGAGCGAAGCCTCGGCAGGAAAGGTAGCATATCGGCTGTACCGAACAAATTGCGGTGCCACGTGCGCGTATGGACTGGAGCTTCGAGAAGAACTAGCCTTGCCCTTCGGCGTGAAACTGGTTGACCTTGCCCGTTGAATCCGTATCCCATAACCGAGATCATGAGTTGGCTTGCTTGGGCTGAGTGACAAGCCAGTTTTGCTCGAACTGCACCGGGCTTATATAGGCCAGCGTCGAATGCAGCCGAGCCCGGTTATACCAA
>JANNCT010000133.1:0-34140 GCA_031386895.1 Polaromonas sp. | reverse complement strand
CCACGGCGCAGCTTTTCAATTTGCGCGCCCATGCCGACACCGCCAAACATCACCATCGATGTCAAGTCGAGGTATTTGCCGTACTGACGAACGCTTTCTTCAACTTGCGCGGCAAGTTCGCGGGTCGGCGTCATGATCAGGCAGCGCACGGCGTTCACGCCGCGCCGGTTGGTCAGGCGCGGCTCGTTGGTCAGGCGCTGCAGCATGGGCAGCACAAAAGCCGCGGTTTTACCCGTGCCGGTTTGCGCGCCACCCAGCAAATCACCACCAGCCAAAACGGCTGGAATGGCTTGTGCCTGGATCGGGGTGGGGGTGTCGTAGCCCTGCTCAAGCACGGCTTTCAGGATGGCCGGGGCCAGATTCAATTCTTCAAAGGTCATGGTCTATGGTTTTTGGCGCCTTTTGGGCGCTTTTCGCTTTTTTGATCGGCCTGTTGGGTGCTATGGTTTAAGAGCAACCCGCCAGTGATAGGCAGATGTGGTCAAAAAACGGGCTAAAAATACTTCAGGAAGCTTGGAATGGCTGGCCTGAAGAGTGCCCAGATGTCGCGGGTAACTGGAGCCAGCGACGGATGGATTGTCTCACGGAACGATAATAGAAAGCTGAGCGTAAAACGGGGTGCTGAAACAGCACCCCGCCAAATTCCCTATTCCTCACCTTTTTAAAGACACATTCCAAATGGCCCAGTACGTATTTACCATGAACAAGGTTGGCAAAATTGTGCCGCCCAAACGCCACATTCTCAAAGATGTGTCGCTCAGCTTTTTCCCCGGCGCCAAGATTGGCATGCTGGGCGTGAACGGCTCTGGCAAGTCCACCCTGCTGAAAATCATGGCCGGGCTTGACAAGGAAATTGAAGGCGAAGCCACGCCAATGCCTGGCTTGAACGTCGGCTACCTGCCGCAGGAACCCAAGCTGAACGACGAGCACACCGTGCGTGAAAGCGTGGAAGACGGCATGGGCGCAGTGTTTGCCGCTAAAGGCTTGTTAGAGGCCGTGTACACCGCCTACGGCGAACCCGACGCAGACTTTGACGCGCTGGCGGCGGAACAAGCCCGGCTTGAAGCCATCATTGCTACGTCAGGAACCGACTCTGAGCACCAATTAGAAATCGCTGCTGACGCACTGCGTTTGCCGCCATGGGACGCCAAAATCGGCGTGTTGTCAGGTGGTGAAAAGCGCCGCGTTGCGCTGTGCCGCCTGCTTTTGAGCAAGCCCGACATGCTGCTGCTCGACGAGCCGACCAACCACCTTGACGCTGAGTCGGTCGACTGGCTTGAGCAGTTTTTGCAGCGCTATTCCGGCACTGTGGTGGCCATTACCCACGACCGTTACTTTCTGGACAACGCAGCCGAGTGGATTTTGGAACTTGATCGCGGCCACGGCATTCCGTGGAAGGGCAACTACAGCACCTGGCTGGAGCAAAAAGGCGAGCGTCTGGCGACCGAGCAAAAGGGTGAAGAGGCGCGTGCCAAGGCACTGAAAAAAGAGCTGGAGTGGTCACGCCAGAATCCGAAAGCGCGCCAGGCCAAAAGCAAGTCACGCCTGGCACGGTTTGAAGAACTCAGCGATTTTGAATACCAAAAACGCGTTGAAACCAACGAGATTTTTATTCCTGTGGCCGAACGCCTGGGCGCGCAAGTTATTGAATTTAAAAACGTCACCAAGTCATTTGGCGACCGCGTGCTGATCGACAACTTGAGCTTTACTGTGCCAGCAGGCGCGATTGTCGGCATCATCGGTCCGAACGGCGCCGGCAAGTCGACGCTCTTTAAATTGATAGCAGGCAAAGAGCAGCCAGACAGCGGTGAAGTCGTCAAAGGCTCCACCGTGCGCATGGCCTTCGTTGACCAGAACCGTGACGATTTGGCGAATGAAAAAACCGTGTGGGAAGACATCTCTGGCGGGCTGGACATTCTGAACGTCGGCAAATTTCAAATGCCAAGCCGAGCGTACGCAGGCCGTTTTAACTTCAACGGCGGCGATCAGCAAAAACGGGTCGGTACGCTGTCGGGTGGTGAACGTGGGCGTTTGCACCTGGCCAAAACATTGATTGCAGGCGGCAACGTGTTGATGCTTGACGAGCCGTCGAACGACCTGGACGTTGAAACCCTGCGCGCACTTGAAGATGCGCTGCTGGAGTTTGCAGGCTCTGTGATGGTCATTAGCCACGATCGCTGGTTTTTGGACCGCATTGCCACGCACATTTTGGCGGCAGAGGGTGACAGCCAGTGGACGTTCTTTGATGGCAATTATCAGGAATATGAAGCGGACAAGAAGAAGCGTTTGGGCGAAGAGGGTGCCAAGCCTAAGCGCATGCGCTACAAAGCTCTCAAATAGTGCCCCCACGGTCATTCACTTCGTGTAATTCCCTGCCCCCCGAGGGGGCCGCTGCTCCTGTGGCCCGGCAAAGCCGGTTCCACGGCCCCTGCTTGAAAAGAAAACACCAGTGATATTCAGCGACGAAGAAGTTCTAGCGAAAACCCGTCACTGGCTAGAGGCCGCCGTGATCGGCCTGAACCTGTGCCCCTTCGCCAAAGCCGTCCACGTTAAAAACCAGGTGCGCCTGGTCGTCAGCAAAGCGCGGCATGCGGATGATTTGCTCGAAGAGCTAGACCGTGAGCTTGAGTTGCTGGTGGCCACGCCTGCCGATCAAATTGACACCACGCTGCTGATCCACCCCACGCTGTTCGAAGACTTTCTGGACTTCAATGATTTCCTTGAAATCGCTGAAGGCGTGGTCGATGAGCACGGGCTGGAAGGCGTAGTTCAACTCGCCAGTTTTCATCCGCAATTTCAGTTTGCCGGCACTGAGCTTGACAACATCAGCAACTACACCAACCGTGCGCCGTTTGCTTGTCTGCATTTGCTGCGTGAGGAAAGTGTTGACCGCGCTGTAAAGGCCTTCCCGCAAGCTGATGCGATTTTTGATACAAATATTGCCACGCTTGAAAAGCTGGGGCATGCGGGCTGGAAATCTCTCGGACTCTGAGTTACCGCGCTCAAGCTGCCCCCAGCACCTCAGCCTCAGACCTTCTGAGCAGTGTTTTCAACAGTGGCGGCTCAAAGTGCCGCTGCACAGTAATTGCGTAAAAGTTTTCGTACAGCTGCGGCACCACGCAATATTCCTGAAGTTTGCCGCTACGCAACTCGTCTTGCACCACAACAGAGGGCACCAGCGCAGCGTGGCCAGAGTCCCGTGCCAGCAACCGCAGCATGGCCATGTCGTCTACCTCGGCCAGCACCTGCAAGCGCAGGCCGAGTTGCTCACACAGCACATCAAAACCCGCACGGATGTCGCTGTCCCGCCCCGGTAGCAGCAGCGGCTTTTCAGACAGCTGGTCAGGAAAGCGGAACGTTTTTCCCTTTCCCAATGGCTTGCCCACCAAGCTGACCGGCTGGCGCGCAATGCGCCTGCAGCGCCACGGGTGCTGGCTGCTCGCATGGACTTTACGGTTGGAAAGCACCACGTCCAGGTTGTGCACTGCCAGGCGGTTAAGCAGCTCGTCGAGCCCGCCGGACTGCAGCACCAGTTCTACATCGGCCCGTTTGAGCAGCGGCTTGACAAAGTTTTCCTGAAAATTTCTTGACAGTGTGGCCACGCCGCCGATGCGCAGCACCTGGCGCGAAAGGCGTTGGCCATCGCGCAGAAGGGCCGTCAGCTCATTGCCAGTTTCAAAAATAGTGTCGGCATACGTTAGCGCTACGCGCCCCGCTTCAGTCAATTGAAGGGTGCGGCCTTCGCGGGTAAACAGCGCCTGGCCCAGCTGGTCTTCCAGCTGCTTGATTTGGGTGGACAGCGCTGATTGCGACACGTGCAACTGCGCTGCAGCCCGGGTCAGGTTGCCCTCTTTGGCGACGGCCCAAAAGTAATGCAAGTGGTGGTAGTTCAAACGAGACATGAAAAATTTATATCTTTTTTTAAGAACGTTAATCTGCTTAATATGTATTTTACAGAATTAAGTTAAATCGGCACAGTCGGGCTGTTGCCTCAAACGGAGTGTTGTTTTGACTTTTTTCTTGGACTATTCGCAGCTGCTGAGGGTTGCGCTGCTATGGGCGATTCCGCTGCTGTACGCGTTGGCCGCCTTGCTCGGAAGCTGGCGGGCGGCGCGAGCGTGTACGGCGCTGGTGTTGGGCTCAGCTGCAGCATGTATGGCGCTGCTCGCATTGAACGGCCCTCTGGTTGCCTACAGCGTACGCGCCGATGTGCTGGGCTGCATGGTGCTGTTGCTGGTGACGTTTATTGGATGGGTAATCACCCGCTACTCAGAAACTTATATGGGGGGCGACGCGCATCAGGCGCGTTACGCTCGCTGGCTGATGGCCACGCTGGCTGCGGTTGCGGTGGTTGTTGCTACCAACAACCTGGCGGTGCTTGCTTTGGCCTGGCTGGCAACCAGTTTGGCGCTGCACCAGCTGCTTACTTTTTTCTCAGGTCGACCTGCCGCCGTGATAGCAGCGCATAAAAAGTTTTTGGCCAGTCGCCTGGGTGATGTGTGTTTGTTCACCGGTGTGGCCTTGATCGGAATGAGCCTGAACACCCTTGAGATCGACCAGGTCATGGCCAGAGCACAGGCATTGCCTGCCTTTCCCATGATGCTGCAGATTGCGGTTTTTTTGGTGGTGATCAGCGCGCTGCTCAAGTGCGCCCAGCTTCCGATGCACGGCTGGTTGATTCAGGTCATGGAAGCACCCACGCCCGTATCCGCTTTGCTGCATGCTGGCGTTGTTAATTTGGGCGGGTTCCTGCTGATTCGCCTGAGCCCTTTGGTCAGCGAAGTTGGTGGCGCACAAACCTTGCTGGTGGTGGTCGGCAGCCTGACGGCGGCTATTGCTGCGCTGGTCATGATGACGCGCATCAGCGTAAAGGTGATGCTGGCCTGGTCGACCTGCGCACAAATGGGCTTCATGCTGATGCAGTGCGGCCTGGGGGCTTATGAGCTGGCGCTGCTGCACCTGCTGGCGCATTCGCTCTACAAGGCACATGCCTTTTTGGCGGCTGGCGGCGCGGTAGAGCAAGCGCGGCTCAGGGCCATGTCAGCACCACCGGCAACCATCAGCCTGTCTACGCTGTTGCTGGGCGCTGCAAGCGGCCTGGTAATGGTGGCCGTTGCTGGCATGGTGTGGGGTGTGGCCTTTGACAAGCTCACGGCGCTGTGGGTGTTGGCGGCTATCGTGTCGCTTGCCATTTCACCGCTTTTGACTGTGCAATCGATGCGAATGGGTGGCCTGTGGCCGCTGGGCATGATGCTGGGCGCATTTGGTGTGGCGTTGGCGTACTTTGGCTTGCACCATGTTTTTGGCCTGCTGGTTGCCATGCCCAAAATCAGCCCGAATAGTTTTGATCTTGTCTGGGTGATGCTGTGTTTCACACTGTTGTTTGTCATGCAGTGCCTGATTCGAGCCCGTCCCCACGGCGCTGTGGCCAGCCGCTTGTACCCGTGGTTTTATGCCGGGCTGTACCTGGACGAATGGTTCACCCGCGTGACGTTTCGCATCTGGCCCGCCAGGCTGTCCCGCGCAGCAATGCCCCCGAAAAAGATGATTGATGCAGGAGTTCTGAAATGAACGCTTTTATTGAAAAAACGGCTACCCCAGCGCTTGAATTTTCGCAGCTTCAAGGCAGTGTGAACATCGCCTGCCAGCGTATCGCGCCCACCTGGCCACTCGACCAGTTCATTGCAGTTAACCCGTACTGGGGTTTTGTTGACCAGCCCATTGCGCAAGCTGCCCGGCAATTGGGCCAACTGTCGGCAACGCCTCTGGTCATGCCGCGCTCGTTCTACAAAGCCCAATGGCAGGCTGGGCGACTAACGCATGCGCATTTGCAGGGGGCAATTGATGCGGCTGGTGCCGATTGCAAGGTTGATGCGCTCCTGGCCAGCTTGATGACGCAAAGTGAACCCGCGCAGCCGCAGGCGCTGGTGACCACGCTGGCTGACAGCCAGCGCGACCTGACGCACGCCGTGGCCTGGGTTGACTTCGCCACGCACCAAATCAGCCAGCATTGCGCGGCGTACTTTGACGAGAGCCAGGCCGCCTGGAACCCCGAGCGTGTGGGGCTGTACGCCAGTTGGGTCGGGCAATTGGCCACTGACCACAGCACCGCTTTGCTAATGGGCTATGCGGGCTTTGGCCAAAAAGCGGCGTGCTTGCCGCTGGACCCGCACACGCTGATTGCTTCTGCAACGCATGCGCTGGGCATCAAGCCTGAGCAATGCGCTGACTACTACACCGCGCTGCTCATGAGCATCAATGGCTGGGCTTCGTGGTGCGCTTACGAGCGCTGGCAGGCGCGCCTTGGCACCGTGCCAGGCCGCGCGGACGACGACAGCATCATCGAGTTGCTGGCCATTCGCCTGGGCTGGGAATGGCTGCTACTGCAAGATACGAAAAACAAACAAATTGCTACTGAATGGATAGCTGCTGACGCCTATAAATATTGGTCTAGAGCATCATTTGATACTGAAAACCAGCACGACTGGCTGCTTCAGAGCGCGCTTGAGCTGGCCTATCAGCAGCCGCTGATACGCGGCTTGATGAACGCGCCTGCTGCGCCGCTGCCACCGACCGTTCAAGCCATTTTTTGCATTGACGTGCGATCTGAAGTTTTTCGCCGCGCGCTGGAATGCAGCAGCCCGACGATCCAAACACGCGGCTTTGCCGGTTTTTTCGGGTTGTTTATTTCTTACTCCCCAACAGGCACCGCCATGACGCGCCCGCAGCTGCCCGGCTTGCTCGCGCCAAGCCGCTGTGTGATTGACGAATGGGACGCAAGTGACATATGCGATTCCATCTCGCTCGGCCAGGCGATTGCGCAGCGCCGCAAGCAGGGTTTGCAGTGGCGCAGTACGTGGCAAACTTTTCGCAGTACGGCCAGCAGCGGCTTTAGCTTTGTAGAAACCTGCGGCATGTGGTGTGCGGGAAAGCTGCTTAAAAACACGCTGCCCAGCTACCACGCACCGCAGACGGTAGAGCAAACGGGCTTGTCGGGTGACGAGGTCAAGGCCAGCAGACCGCGCCTGCAAAATCTGGCAGGTGCAACGCCACAGGCCGAACTGCAATCGAGGTGCGACATGGCCGCTGGCATTTTGGGGGCGATGGGCATGACAAAAGACTTCGCCCGCATCGTATTGCTGGCCGGCCACGGCAGCCAGACCGCCAACAACCCGCATGCCGCCGGGCTGGACTGCGGCGCATGTGGCGGTCAGACGGGCGAGGTTAACGCACGGGCGCTGGCGGCCCTGCTCAATGACGCGGCGGTGCGCAGGGCGCTGCTGGCAAAAAGCATCAGCATTCCAGACAGCACCTGGTTTTTGGGCGGCCTGCACAACACCACCACTGACGAGATGACGCTGTACGATACTGACCTGTTGCCCGCCAGCCACC
This sequence comes from Polaromonas sp., assembly GCA_031386895.1. GTDB lineage: Bacteria > Pseudomonadota > Gammaproteobacteria > Burkholderiales > Burkholderiaceae_C > Polaromonas. Next base: position 26,748 of record JANNCT010000133.1, on the reverse strand, counting down.
ATACCGACCTGCAACAGCTCACCATCACCTTGCGCCTGGCGGGCCAACGCGCCCGGGCAGAGCGCGCTCCGGCACTGGGCTTGGCGACCTTGGCTTGTGATGCGGTTCAGCTAGAGAAATCCATGAAAGCCCGTGCCAACGACTGGGCGCAGGTGCGGCCCGAGTGGGGCCTGGCCAACAACGCCGCTTTCATCGTGGCACCGCGCGCACGCAGCCAGCACCTGATGCTGGCGGGCAGGGCCTTTTTGCATGACTACGACCACGCGCAAGATCCAACATTGGGCGTGCTAGAACTCATCATGACCGCGCCCATGGTGGTCACAAACTGGATCAACATGCAGTACTACGCCAGCGTGGTCGACAACGTCAAATACGGCAGCGGCAACAAGGTACTGCACAACGTGGTCGGCGGTCGCCTCGGCGTATTCGAGGGCAATGGTGGCGACTTGCGTATTGGCTTGCCGATGCAGTCATTGCACGACGGCAAAGATTGGCAGCACACGCCGCTGCGCTTAAGCGTTTTCATTGAAGCACCGCAGGCGGCCATTGCCAGCATCATTGCAAAGCATGCGGTGGTCGGGCAACTGGTTGAGAACCAATGGCTGCACCTGTTTCAAATGCAAGCGGACAGTGCGGGCGCTACTGTGTCCATTTGTCGCTACCAACGAGCAGCCGATGGCGATGCAGCCTGGGCGGCGATGTGAACGCCCGGATCAACCCATTTAGCTGCGCAGCAGCTTCTTGCGCACCAGATGGATGTTGCTGCGCAGGGCATACAGCTCGTCGGTGTATGACAGCGGCACGGTGACGTTTTGCGCACGGTTCTCCAGGTGGTCGAGCTCTTGCAGCAGCGTCTTGCTGTCCTCGGTGTTGCTGCGCAGCTCAATGCTGCGCAGCTGCGCGTACCACCTGAAAATGCGCGACCGCACCCGAAACGCATACAGCGGAGGCACGATGCGTGACAGCGGCAGCAGCAGCGCCAAAATAATACTCAAGACCAGCCACATGCGGTCAATCAGGTTAGCCACCCAAAAATTCAGGTAACGCTGCAGCAGCGGTGGGCCGGTTTTAATCGCGCGCTCGGCCTCTTTGGCTATCGGCAATTCGTTGTTTTCAATATTTGGGTAGGCCCGAGCGCGCTTGAACCAGCCCGCACCGCCGTGTATCTGGTTGCCCGCCTGCGCAAACAACTGCAGCAGGGCAGGGTGCGTGGTGTTGCGCGTGACCAGCGCTGTGGTGGGCGCTACCAGGCGCACATCTTCTTGCGGAATATTTGTAGCCAAGTCCACTACGCCGCGCGGCAGCCGCACCGCGCTTAAAAAATCAAAGCGGCGTGAATACGCATCGCTTTGCGCAAAGTTCATCAGCTTTACGCCGGGCGTTTGCAACAGCATCTGCACCATCAGCGATTCAGGCGCCGATGCAAACACAATCGCATCAAGCTCGCCGCCTAAAAACGCTACTGTTGCGGGTGTCTGGTCAAGGTTCGAAATGCGCATGGTCTCGGGTTCTATGCGGTTGCTCTCCAGCAGCTTGGCCATCAGGGCAGGCACGCCACTGCCGGGTATGCCGAGATTAACCCTCAGGCCTTTTAGCTGGCTCAAAGCAGTCAACGTACCGGTGGGCGTGACGTTTTTCGCCGACGCTTCCTGGTAGAAAAGCCACACCGGCTCGACAAACAAGCTGCCCAGTGAGCTGAGCGACTCCTGGTCAGCATCGTTATAAGCGCTGGTGCCGCCCTGCACAAAGCCCATGTCCACTTTGCCATCGCGCAGCAATTGCAAATTGGCGGCTGACCCTTCAGTGGCCAGCAAGTTGACGGTGATGCCCTCTAGTGCCAAGGCCTTTGCGTAGCGCTTGCCAAACTCTTCATAGGCGCTTTGCGCCGGGCCGGTGGCCAGGGTCACACGTTTGGGCGGGTTCGGGTCAAGCCACCAATACGCCAGCGCCAAAAGCGTGATGGCCATGAGCAAAAACGGCCCCAGTGAGATGGCCAGGTCACGAATTGACAGCAGGGTGTAGCGGATGGCTTTTGGCATAGGCCTGCACCATAGCATGGTCTGTTGGCCCGATGGCTTGCAGACAGGAAAAATTACAATAAAAAGAGCCTGTAGCGCAATAAATACGGGCGTAAGCAGCTATTAATTAAATAGCGCCTGTCAAGTGGCCAACATGCCGTTACGTCCATCCTGCCAGGCGCAGCAGCAAGCCCGCAGCGCCGGCAGCAGCAATCACGGGAATCACGCCCCACTTCAAGCGCCACAAGGCCAGTGTTGCCAGTACCAAAATGGCCAACCCTGCCCAATCCGGATTCAAGTCAAACCGTGCCGTGCTGCGCGGTGGATACGCCACAGCAGCGATAAAAAATAGCGCAAGGCTGGCAATCACGCCGACCACAGCAGCGGTCACGGCTGCCAGCGGGGCAGTGAGTTTGAGGTTGCCGCGGGTTGATTCCACGTACGGGCCGCCCGACAAGATGAAGATAAACGACGGCAAAAAAGTAAACCAAGCCGCCACGCAGCCCGCCAGGGCGGCGCCTAAAAATTGCATGTTCGGGCCCAGCACCTCCTTGCCCCAGCCCGCTACAAAACCAACAAACGCCACGATGATGATCAGCGGGCCCGGTGTGGTTTCACCCAGCGCCAGGCCGTCCATCATTTGCGCTGTGCTCAGCCACTGGTAGCGCTCCACTGCTGCCTGGTTGACGTAGGGCAACACGGCGTACGCTCCGCCAAAAGTCAGCAGCGCCGCCTTGGTAAAAAACCAGCCGATTTGCGTTAACGTGCCTTGCCAGCCAAAGTTGAAATACAGCAGCGCCATCGGCAGCAGCCACAACGCTGCGCCAGTTGCCAACACCAGCACCAGGCGCGAGAGCTTGAAGCGCGCATGCATCGGTGTGGGCGTGTCGTCGTCAATGACAGCCACCGTATGAACGCTGCCGTTTTTCGCCGTATGGCCTGCGCTCTTGCCCAGCGCGCTGGGTGCAACGCGCGAGAGCACTGCGCCGATCAGCAGGGCAGCCAAAACCACCCAGGGAAACGGTATTTTCAAAGCCCAAACAGCTATAAAGCTCATAGCTGCCAGCGCCCACGGAACGGGCGCTACAGCCGGATTTCCTAATGACTTACTGGCAACGCGGTGCAAAGCGTGCAGCACAATCGCGGCCACTGCGGGCTTGATGCCGTAGAAAATTCCAGCCACGATGGGTTGCTCACCAAACGCCATGTACACCCAGCTCAGCACAATCAACAACACCAGTGACGGCAGCACAAACAGCGCTCCGGCCACCACGCCGCCCCAGGTGCGGTGCATGAGCCAGCCGAGATACGTTGCCAGTTGTTGTGCCTCCGGCCCGGGCAGCAGCATGCAAAAGTTCAGCGCATGCAAAAAGCGCTTTTCAGAAATCCAGCGGCGCTTTTCTACCAATTCGCGGTGCATGATGGCAATTTGCCCAGCGGGCCCGCCAAAGCTTATGAAGCCGAGCTGCAGCCAGAAGCGCAGCGCTTCGCCAAACGAAATTTGTGGATTAAGTTTTGGTGCGACCTGCATCACTTGGCTACTTTCGCAAGTGAGCCCCTGCGCCATTCGGCAATTTCCTCGGCGCTGTCCACGCCGTCTTCTCCGCCTTCAAATCCACCTGCAAGTGCGTGTGCGTTCAAGCCTGCTGCGCGCAACGCCTGCGCTGCGCCGGCACTCACCTGGTGGCCATAAACGCAATACGCCACCACTTCTTGATGCGGGTTTGACGCCAGCAGCGCCGCGGCGAACGCGGGTATTTGATCGGATGAACAGCGCTGCGCACCGGCCAGCGTTCGTGGGCTTGCATCAAAGCGCGCCTGAGGCCGCACATCCAGCAGCAGCGGCGCGTCGGCATTGCCCAGGCGGCTGCCCACTTCATGCGGGGAAATAAACATATCGGAAAAGAAACGGAAAGAGGAAGAGGAAGAGGAAGAGGAAGAGGAAGAGGAAGAGGAAGAGGAAGAGTTGATACGGGTGTCCACAAAGTACTCCAGACGAGTTGCCAGCGCTTGGACGGGACACCGTCTATCTTTTTGAAGATTCGGGAGGCTGTGTTCCCGATGCGTGCATATTAGCAGCAAGAATCTGTGAAGCACGCGTAAGCCAGTCGCACGTGATTCCAGACCATCAAACCAGTTGTCAAATAGTTACTATATTGCGAGATAGTCCAATAAAAACGGTCGTAAGCAGCTATGTAATAAATAGCGGTTGAACAAACGCGAACAAGCCGCCAATGGCGTAGATCGCCACGCTGGCCAGGTAAACCCGTTGCGACGTTTTTCGTGTGCGCAGGCACGCATCCCGCAGCGCGGGGTCCACCGGGCAGGGCGCGAATCGGCCCCGCCACTGCAGCCAGCCGCTAACGGCCAGCATCAACCCAGCAACACCAAAAACCGCTTCTTTGTATTCACTGATCCACACCAAGCCAGGCACAGCCGACACCAGCGTTGACAGCGCAGCGCCTGCGCCCAGCGCCACCAGTAGCGCTGGCAGGGCGCAGCAAATCAGGGTGCCAGTGCTGGTGAAAAGGCTTGCAAATAGGCTGACGGAGGCCAACCACGATCCAGGCGGCTCGGCAAGCTTCGCATCGTTCACTTCTTGGCCTTCATTTGCGCTTTGATGTCTTCTACCGATTGCGGCACCGTCTCCAGCTTGACTACGTCGTAGCCTGCGTCTTTGATCTCAAGCGCAATCTGTTTGCCGTCAAGCGTCTGGCCATCTTTGGCTTCAACGGCAACGACTTTTTTCTTCAGGTCAACAAACACAGCTTTGGTAGCTGGCATCTTGAGCAGCGTTTTTTCAATACCCTGCGCGCAGAAGGAGCAGACCATGCCATTGACGGTGGCCTTGATGCTTTCAGCCGCCATTGCTGCACTAAAAGTGCCTGCAGCGCCAATTGAAAGAGCGCAAACAGCTATTGATTTAATAGTAATTAATTTTTTCAAAATATTCCCCGAAGATTAAAAAATATACATAAAGTTAAACCGCCCCTGCTTCATGTTATTCACCCCGAACTCTACAAAGTAGCGGTTGTGAATCAGCCGCAGCATGGGGGTGATTTCAGTTTTCTCAGACAGGCCGCGCATGCGCCGCGCCTCCACAATCAGCCACGGCTGGACCTCGTCGTAGTCGACTTCGTAAAACGAAAAGCCAGCGCGAGCCGACACGAAGTCATGGTTGATACCCTTACCCGACAAGTTCTCCCGGTACAGCCTGTAAGAAGCAGACGTGTATAGCCGCGTGGTTTCGTAGTCCACCATCACACCGGGCGCCAGCATGGTTTTGCTTCCTGCAAAGTCACTGCCTGTAACCCGGCCAGCACCGCCCACCAGCCAGAAATTGGCTTGGGAATGCTCACCGTTGATGCGGTGCATTAGCCGCGTGTAGGTCAGCTCGGTAAAGTTTCGCGATAACTGTGAGGCAGGGCGTTTGTCGTCAGACCGCATGGCCACGCCGCCCGCGCCAAAAGCGTCGCGCGGCGTGATGGCGTAGTTGACCCAGGCTTCTTTCCAGTTCGGTGAAAAGTCGCCCATCGCCATCGTGCTGCCGTTAAAACCCATGGGCCCGGCCTGGGCTGAAGCACCCAACACCGCAGCCACTACTGCAAAAAATTTTCTCATTGAAATTCTCCAAACCACTTGCGGCGCGCTGGCCGCCTGACTCAACGCGCCTGCGGTGTGTGCAGGCGCTCCTTGGGCTTTGAAGTCAGAAAATCGGTGGTTTGAAGCCGGGCGCCCTGGCGGCGCTGCTGAAACTGGCGTTAAACGCCGATGGGGATGTTTGCCGCGCACCCTTTATGGCGGTGCTGGACGCGGGTGTCAGATTGGCAACGGCAAGGCACAGCTCGCAGGTGTCGCAATTACTGCAAAGCGGCGCCTTGTCGTCAGCTGCGGTTTGCATGTGCATCACGCAGTCTTCCGGCATCGCGCCCTGGATTGGGCTTGGCTGCGCAGCGGTGGTCACTGCCATGTCGATTGCCATGACGTTACCGGCCCAGCCGCGCAAGGGCAAAAGCACCAGCATCAGGGCTATCAACAGTAAGCGTTTGAGAGGAGTCACCTGTAAATGATACGGCGCAATTCATAAAGTTCAATCTGTCCCGCACAGATTTAGGTGGTTCCCTGACATCGGGCTATTCAAACGCAGCGCAAGCTGGATATCGCGTCAACGGCTTTACGACGAAACCATCAAACAAGGACAAGTCACCATGAAAACAGCTTTTTTTCCCCGCGCGTCGCGCATTGCACTCCTTTCATTTGCCCTTGGGTTAAGTGTCTCCGCAGTAAACGCACAGCCAGCCTCGGCACCGGGCGGCACGGCAACGCCGGGCGGGATGAACAAGCCCATGCCCATGACGGGCAATGACGCTGGCAAAGGTATGGGTGCTGGGATGGGCCATGGAATGGACATGAAACCCATGATGATGGACATGCAGCAAAAAATGTCCACCATGAAGTCGAGCGGAAATGTCGATGTGGACTTTGCCATGATGATGCGCGTGCACCACCAGTCGGCCATCACCATGGCTGAAGCGGAACTCCAAAACGGCAAAGACCCGCAAATGCGCGTGATGGCCAAAGACATCATCCGGGCGCAGAAAAAAGAGATTGCTGCTTTTGACAAGTTTTTGGCAAAGCAGGGCAACCCGGGCATGAAGATGGATCAGCCTGGCATGAAGATGAACAAATAGCCCCGCGCAGGTAGCACCCACATAGTTCGCATCGCCTATGCCGCCAACACACCGATTGTTTCTTTTCTGACAGGAGCTTGATCCGCGTGAATGCGCTGGTTCAGGGTTTTCCTAAGATTGAAAAGCAGCGAGCTGACGCAGTCGCAAGCTTAAAAAATCACCGGAGAAAGCAATATGTTGACAAGACGGCTAATGGTGCAGTTGGCGGGTGCTGCCGTAGCTGGGTACACAGGCATCAGCTACGGCCTTGAAACGTCAAAAGGCAAGTTTCGGCATTACTCGTTCGACCCTGTAGCGGCTCAAAACTTCAAACAAAAGCTTTTTATTCCTGTGGCCAGCGGCCCTTTCGGTGTGCTTGATGTTGTCGGGCCCTTAAAGCTGCGCGCCACTGCGGCCAGCTTTCCCATCCTGCCCGGGCCCAAGGCACAAGCACCATCGCCCTTCCTGCTTTACCAGACCGAGTACGCGGGCAAGGCTTTTCAAAATCCGATTTTGCGTATTGAAAGCGGTGCGCGCTTTACCGCCAGCTTGCAAAACGAGCTGGCAGAACCGACCATCATTCACTGGCACGGCTTGCACACACCTGCCGCTATGGACGGCCACCCGTCAACCACCATCGCGCCGGGTGCGCGCTACGACTATGACTTCACGGTGCGCAACCGGGGCGGTACCTACTGGTACCACACACATGCGCATGAGTTGACGGCGAAGCAGGCCTACAACGGGCTGGCCAGCTTTTTTATGGTGGAAGACGACGACCAGCGCGCGTTGGCTAAGGCGCTTGATTTGCGCCTGGGTGAAACCGATTTGCCTTTGGTCATACAAGACAAGCAGTTTGACGCCAAGGGTGCGCTGCATTACAAGCCGAATGGTCAAGAGTCCATGATGGGCTGGCTGGGTGACGTGGTCCTGGCCAACCTGACGCCCAACGCGATGCACACCGTGACGCGGCGCGTGTACCGGCTGCGCCTTCTGAACGGTTCTAACGCACGCATTTATCGGCTTGCCTTCGTGGCAGGTAACAAGCAACTTGAGTTCAGCGTGATCGGTACCGATGGTGGGCTGATTGAACGGCCCGAATCTGTCAATGAGGCGTTTCTCGCACCCGGTGAGCGTCTGGATGTGCTGTTTGATGCCGGGCAAGCGCAGCCAGGTGCCAACGTTTTTCTTAAAAGCCTCGCGTTTGATGCGATGGAAAACGAAGGTGACACGGGCGACGCGGGCAGCATGAAAGGCATGGGCGGTATGGGTGTCAGTTCCTCGCTGTTGGCGATGGGCGCTGAATTCAACATATTAAAACTGAGCGTGGCTACCAGCGAACGAACGCCGATGAAAATTCCGGCGGTGCTGTCTCAAATCAAACCGATTTCAGAGCAGAGCGCCGCATCACGCAACATTGATTTGTCGCTCCTGGGCATGCGCTTTTTGATCAATGGTTTGAGCTTCAAAATGGACCAAATCGCGTTTGATGTCAAACGCTCGGCTGTCGAGGTGTGGAGCATACGCAACCCGGCAAAAGGCATGCCCCACCCCATGCACATGCATGGCTTTTCATTCCAGGTGCTTGAGCGGTTGAACAGCCCACGCCAGGTGTCCCGCCTTGCGCGCTTTGGCAAGGGCCGTACTGTCAGCGACCTAGGCTGGAAAGACACCATTTTGGTTTGGCCGGGTGAAACCGTGCGTATAGCGATTGACTTTGCCCACGACTTCTCCGGCAACCAGACCTACGTTTTTCATTGCCACAACCTGGAGCATGAAGACGCGGGAATGATGGTTAATTTTCGGGTGCTGGCTTGACGGCAATGTGATCCGCAATCATGCTGATCAAGGCTTGCGCTTTCAAACGGCGACAACAAAAGGAGTCTATATGTACTACGAAAATATGATCGGCATGCACGCTACATGGTGGGTGTTTTGGGTAGGCCTGGTGATCTCACTGCTCTTCTGCGGTGGTGGTGGCAATTCAGCGCGTCGAGGCAAGCCGCGCGAAACACCGCACGAAGCCTCGCGCAGGCGATTGGCCAGCGGCGAGGTCAACGCTGAAGAATATGAAAAACGTAAAACACTTTTGGACCGCGATAGCTAAATCTGCGCCTGTCTGTTTTTACACCACACACCAAGGAATTCACCATGAGCACTATCGATCTCGAAGTCCAGGGCATGAGCTGCGGCGGCTGCGTGAAAAACGTGACCGCTGCGCTACAACCACTTCCCGGCGTCAGCACAGTGGATGTTGACCTGCAAGCCGGCCACGTCACAGTCAACGGCGATCTTGCGCAAGGCCCAGACCCCCTGGTGCTGGCATTGACAGCTGCAGGTTATCCGGCAAAAGCCGTGGCGGGCATGGCAACCGCAGAACCAACGGGCGCCAAAAAATCGGGTGGGTGCTGTGGATAAACAAGTCGCGCCTGATGCAACCGATGCATCAGCGATTTTAAAAGACCCAGTGTGCGGTATGACGGTGACTGAACAGTCACAGCACCAGGCAGAGCATGTCGGCAAACGCTACTACTTTTGCAGCGCAGGTTGCAAGACCAAGTTCAACGCCGATCCAGAAAAATACACTGCGGCAAAACCAGATGCCGCAGGAAAAATGGCCGCAGCAGTACCGACACCCATGTCAATGCCAGCAGCTACTTTGACCAAGGCAGGTCAAGCTGGCACGATTTACACCTGCCCGATGCACCCGGAAATCCGGCAAGACAAGCCAGGCAATTGCCCGATATGCGGCATGACGCTGGAGCCTTTGATCCCGGAGCTGGAAGAAGCTGAGAACAAGGAGCTGATTGACTTCCAGCACCGCTTTTGGTGGACGCTGCCGTTTACGGTGGTGGTAGCTACCCTTGCGATGGTGGGGCACAAACTGAATTTGTTCAGCATGGGCACACAGAGCTGGGTTGAGTTTGTGCTGTCGCTGCCTGTGGTGCTGTGGGCAGGTGCGCCGTTTTTCAAGCGCGGCTGGCAGTCGGTGGTCAACCGTAGCCCGAACATGTGGACGCTGATTAGCTTGGGCACGGGTGCGGCGATTGTGTACAGCGTGGTGGCGTTGCTTTTCCCTCAGGTGTTTCCGGATTCATTTACTTCGATGGGACGTGTCGCGGTTTATTTTGAGGCTGCGGTGGTGATCATCTCGCTCACCTTGTTAGGGCAGTTGCTTGAATTAAAAGCGCGTTCACAAACTTCAGCCGCCATCAAATCGCTGCTGGGTTTGTCGCCCAAGACCGCTCGGCGCATCGGCGCTGATGGCAAGGAAGAAGACATCCCGTTAAGCAACGTCCACGTGGGCGACATGCTGCGCGTGCGGCCAGGTGAAAAGGTACCCGTCGATGGTGTGGTGACTGAAGGCAGCAGCGCACTTGATGAGTCGATGTTGACAGGTGAGCCGCTGCCCGTCAGCAAGCGGGTGGGCGACAAATTGATTGGTGCAACGCTGAACACCAGCGGCGCGCTGGTGATGCGCTCAGAGCATGTGGGCAGTGCCACCATGCTGTCGCAAATCGTGCAGATGGTGGCGCAGGCGCAGCGCTCCAAAGCACCAATGCAGCGCATGGCCGATGTGGTGGCGGGCTACTTTGTATATGGCGTGGTGGCTGCAGCGGTGCTGACGTTTTTCGCCTGGGGTTTGTTTGGACCCGAACCGAGCTGGGTGTTTGGTTTGATCAACGCTGTGTCCGTACTGATCATTGCCTGCCCTTGTGCGCTTGGCCTGGCCACGCCGATGTCGATCATGGTGGCGACCGGCCGGGGGGCAACGCAGGGCGTGCTGTTCCGTGATGCAGCAGCGATTGAAAATCTGCGCAAAGTAGACACGCTGGTCATCGACAAGACCGGCACATTGACCGAGGGCCGCCCCGCGTTTGACCGTGCTGTTGCCGCCAATGGTTTTGAGGTTGACGAAGTGCTGCGCCTGGCCGCCAGCCTGGACCAGGGCAGTGAACACCCGCTGGCTGAAACGATTGTGCGGGCTGCCCGAGAAAAAAACATGACGCTCGACAAACCTGAAAACTTCGATTCAGGCTCAGGCATTGGCGTGAAAGGGCAAGTCGATGGAAAACAACTGGCGTTGGGCAACACAACCCTGATGCAACAAACTGGCGTTGCAGTCGATGCCATACTGACGCAGGCCGAAGCCCTGCGCGGCGAGGGCGCAAGCGTGATGTACCTGGCGGTTGACGGCAAGCTGGCGGGCTTGCTGGCGGTGTCTGACCCGGTCAAAGCCAGCACCCCCGAGGCGTTGGCAAACCTGAAAGCCGCCGGCCTGCGAATCGTCATGGCTACGGGTGATGGCTTGACCACCGCCAAAGCCGTTGGCAAGCGCCTGGGAATTGACGAGGTGCATGGCGAGGTCAAACCCGGTGACAAGCTCACGCTGATCGAACAGCTTCAGTCTGAGGGCCATGTGGTGGCGATGGCCGGTGACGGCATCAACGACGCGCCAGCACTGGCCAAGGCCGATGTGGGCATCGCTATGGGAACGGGGACTGACGTGGCCATGAACAGCGCGCAGGTCACGCTGGTCAAGGGCGACTTGCGCGGTATTTCAATCGCGCTTGGCTTGTCAAACGCTACCGTTGCCAACATGAAGCAAAACCTGGCGTTTGCGTTTGTCTACAACGCGTTGGGCATACCCATTGCGGCGGGCGTGCTGTACCCACTGACGGGCTGGCTGCTGTCACCCATGATCGCCGCGCTGGCCATGAGCTTGAGTTCGGCGTCAGTGATTTTCAATGCCTTGCGGTTGCGGGGCGCCAAGCTTAAATAAGTTGTGTAAGGACGGTTCCCGACCTTTTCGGGGTCACTTTAATTGGAGAAATGAAATGATGAATCAAGTTCAAAAAGCGTGCATTGAAGCCAGTAATGCATGCGCGGTCGCCTGCCTGCAGTGCGTCTCTGCGTGCCTTGAAGAAACGGATGTAAAGGCAATGGCCCAGTGCATTGCGCTGGACTTGGAATGTGCCGAAATATGCCGCCTGTGCGTGTCGTCGATGGCTCGCAATGGTGAGTGCATGAAAGAAATTTGCGCGCTTTGTGCCAAGGTTTGCGACCTGTGCGCGGCCGAATGTGGAAAACATTCACATGCACATTGCAAAGAATGTGCTGAGGCCTGCAAGCGTTGTGCCGAAGCCTGTCGCGCTATGGCCTGAAGCCAGCCCGGCAAGCTGGCAGATGGGTGGGTGCTGCCGTTGCGCCTACGGCCTGCACCCCCCAATCACAAGGGGATCAGTTGATCTACTTTGCCGGCTGTATGTCTGTGACGACGAGGGCAGTGCCTGACTGTTCGGCCTTGAACTTGATCTTGTCACCCGCTTTGAGGTTGTCCAGCATGGCTGCATCTTTAATGCCGAACACCATGGTCATGCCGGGCATGTCCAGGCTTTTGATCACGCCATGTTTGAGGGTGATTTTTTTGTTTTCCTTGTCGACCTTGCGCACTTCGCCGTCCGCCATGTCGGCAGCCGCTGCGGCCGCTGGCATTTCCTTTTTGGCATCGTCTTTGACCATCGGCGCGCCTGCATGTGATGCGGCAAATGCTGGAGATGCGCCCAAAAACAGGGCAGAAATTAGGATAAAACTTTTAACATTTTTCATGATGGTACTTTCTGAATTAAGACAATTTACATGGGTGGAAACAAAGGTTTTTCAAGACTTGCCGCCGGACTTGGTTGCTGCTTTTGCGCTGTATGACTCATAAACGCGCGAGCTGCCATCGCGGGTGACAAGCACCACATCAAAAGCGTCACGCACGCCCGGCATTTCGCCCGGCATTTCCATCCCTGGTGATCCGACAGGCATACCAGGCACCGCCAGCCCAATGGCTGCGGGCTTTTCGCGAAGCAAACGCTTGACCTCCTGGGCCGGTACATGGCCTTCCAGCACATAGCCGCCCACTTGCGCAGTGTGGCAAGAGCCAAACTTGGCCGGCAAGCCCAGCTTTTGGCGAATAGGCGCGGTGTCGTTCACGTCGTTGGTCACGACGTTAAAGCCTTCTTTGCGCAAGTGAATAACCCAGTCCTTGCAGCAGCCGCAGGTGGGAGTTTTCCAGACGGTGACGGTTTCTGGCAGGATGGCTGCCATGCCGACTCTGGAGTAACCCAATGCAGTGACGGCAAGAAGGCTTAACGAGGTTTGCACAAACCTGCGGCGGCTGGCGGGTAGGGCGGAAGTCTGCATATTTATGTTCCTTTGTGCATATCAATACGACAACAAGGCCATGCTCACTTTGCTGCCAGTACGGAAATTTTTCCGACCATACCGGCCTGGTAGTGGCCTGCAATCAGGCAAGCAAAGTCAAATTCGCCTGAGCGGTTGAAGGTCCAGATCAACTCTTGCGTTTTGCCGCTTGAGACGTGCGCCATGTAAGGCTCGTCATGCTCCATGTTGGGGAACTTCGCCATCAAGGCTGCATGCGCGTCCAGCTCCTTTTTGGTGCCAATGACCATTTCGTGCAGCTGCTTGCCCTGGTTCTTAACGACGAAGCGAACGGTGTCACCTTGCTTGAACTCAAGTTTGTCCGGACTAAAGCGCATGTTGTCGCCCATGGTCAAAGTGATGGTTTGTTTCACCGCTTTGGCGTCGCCTGCAATGCCCCAGTCTTTCTGTTCCTTCACAACGGCACTGCTTTTGGCCTTGTGCGGCGTGTTTTCATGAGCAAAAGAGGCTGTAGCCCAACTAATCAGGGTGCAAGCAGCTATCAATTTAAGAGTAAACGTTGATTTCATATAAATTCTTTCTCGGTAATTGGTAAAAAATAATCAATGCTTCATGCCGCTGTGGCCGTCTTTACCGCCCATCACGGGTTTTCTGATTTGCACCTCAACCTCTTTGGCGGGCATGTTTTGCGCTTTCATCGACTGGCCGCCTTCTGGTGCAAAGCGTGCCGGGTTGGGTAGTGCGCCTTTCCATTCATATGCGACTGTGCCGGGCGGGTGTTTGTACCAGCCCGGGTCTTTGTAGTCGCCCGGTTTTTGGTCTTTGCGCACTTTGAGCATGCTGAACATGCCTCCCATCTCGACGCTGCCAAACGGGCCTTCGCCGGTCATCATTTTGGCGGTGTTGTCGGGCAGGGGCATGTCCATCTCGGCCATGTCGGCCATGCCGCGCTCGCCCATCACCATGTAGTCAGGGATCACGCTGGTGATTTTTTTAACGATGTCGCGGTGGTCTACACCAATCAGCGTGGGCACATCGTGGCCCATCGCGTTCATGGTGTGGTGGCTTTTGTGGCAATGAAACGCCCAGTCGCCTTCTTCGTCGGCCAAAAATTCAATCTGCCGCATTTGGCCGACGGCCACATCGGTGGTCACCTCATACTGACGTGACGTTTTAGGCGTTGGTCCGCCGTCGGTGCCCGTCACTAAAAACTCATGCCCATGCAGATGAATCGGGTGGTTCGTCATCGTCAGGTTGCCAAAGCGGATGCGCACCTTGTCATTTTTGCGCACGATCAGCGGGTCAATTCCCGGAAAGACGCGGCTGTTCCAGCTCCAGATATTGAAGTCGAGCATGGTCATGATTTTGGGTGTGTACGCACCCGGGTCAATGTCATAAGCGCTGAGCAAAAATACAAAGTCACGATCAACTTCATCAATCAGCGGGTGCTTTGCTTTTGGATGCGTGTTCCAGAAACCCATCATGCCCATTGCCATTTGGGTCATTTCGTCGGCGTGCGGGTGGTACATGAAGGTGCCGGGTCGGCGCGCTACAAATTCATACACAAAGGTTTTGCCGACAGGAATGGCTTTTTGGTTCAAACCGCTGACGCCGTCCATGCCGTTGGGCAAGCGCTGGCCATGCCAGTGCACGCTGGTATGTTCGGGTAGCTTGTTGGTGACAAATATCCGCACCCTGTCCCCTTCAACCACCTCAATCGTCGGGCCAGGTGACTGGCCGTTGTAGCCCCACAAGTGCCCTTTAAAACCGGGCGCGAATTCACGCACCACGGGCTCGGCTACCAGGTGAAATTCTTTCACGTTGTTGTTCATGCGCCAGGGCAATGTCCAGCCATTCAGGGTGACCACCGGGTTGTACGGGCGGCCGGTGTTGGGCACCAGTGGCGCCATGGTGTCGGGTTTGGTTTGCATCACGGGCTCGGGCAGGGCGGCCATTGCTACGCGGCTCACAGCTGCGGCGCTGACGGCGGCCGTGATCACGCCTGCGCCGGCTAAGAAATTACGTCTGTTGTTCATGTTAAATCTTTGTTGATTGATTAGTGAGGGCTTGCACCACCGCCCGCGGCGGCGGGGGCAGCCATCATCACGCTGGTGGGTTTGCCGGTCATCGACGCGCTGAGTGCTGCATCTGCCAGCCAGTACTGCTGGTACGCATTGATGGCGGTCACCACACTGCTGATCTGGTCACGCGTGTCGGCCAGCAACTCAAACACGCCAATCAGCATGCCGTTGTACCGCAGCACGTTTTCTTCGGCCATGGTTTTGCGCAGGGGCACCACCTCGTCGCGGTAGTGGCGGGCCACGTCATACGCCGTGCGGTAAGCCGAGTAGCTTTCTCGCAACTGTGATGTTGCGCCGCGTACCGTGCTTTCGTAGCGATTGGCCGCTGCAATTGACTGCGCGTTCATGGTGTCGCGTTTAGCATTGCCCCAGTCGAAAATCGGCAGCCTGATCTCCAGCTCATAGCCACGCTTGCGGTTGGACGTGCCCTCGGCATTGTCAAAAATCGTGTCGCGCCGCACGCCCACTTCCACGTCAATCAAACTGGTGATCAGGCTCAGGCCTTGCGATTTGCCTGCTGCATCCAGCTGGCCACGTGCCAATTGCACATCCAGCCGCTGTTGGGTTGCCGTGCTGTTGACCAGCTCAGGCGCGCGTGCGGCTTTAGGCAGGTCAGGCAAACGCTCAGGTAATTTCAGCTGCGCGGCTTGCGCCTCCGTCAGCCCCAGTTGCCGCACCAGTTCTTCCCGCGCGGCCAGTGCGCTGTGCTGTGCGGATGCCAGTTGCGCCACGCTGTCAGAATAGAAAACCTGCTGGCGAGCACGCTGCAGTTTGTTGAAGTTGCCCACCTGCTGCATGCGCTTGGCCAGCTCGGCACTGGCTTCGGCGGTGGTGTTGATCTGCTCTGCATATTGCAGTACCTGGCTGGCAGCGACTGCTCGCACCCAAGCTTGGCGCACTTGCGTCACCTGCTCGACCACACTGCTTGAGAGCTGCACCTGCGCCTGCGCAATCTGGCTTTGCGCAATGGCAATCCGGCGGGGCAGCGTCAGCAAGTCCAGCAGGCCAAACGACAGCAAGCGCCCCAGCTCCAGCTCGTCTTTAAACGTCATGCGCTCAAAAGTGAACAGGGGGTTGCTGATGCGTGCGGCCTGGTTGGCTGCTGACATATCAGCCCAGCTTTGCGCCAGCATGGTTTGCACGGCCGGGCTGTTGGCCAATGCCAGCTGCACCGCGTCATCAGATGTCAAGGGCCTTGACAGCAGCTCTGCTGAAAGTTTGGCTTTGGCGTCACGCTGCTCTGCGGTTTGGTTAAGTGCCAGCTTGCCGCCGGTGAAGCTGCCATTCGTTTGATTGGCGTTGCCGACAGCTTCGTCAAAATTAACGGAGGCGCAGCCGGCGAGTACCAGCGCTGCGACCGATATTGCAGTCAGCTTGAAATACCTGGTCATGTTGATGGTTCTCCTGAATATCATGGTGTTGCCTTCGGTTTCACGTCGCCTGGTTTTGTAGCGGGGGTGTTTTCAGGCTGTTGTGCCTGCCTGGCATATTCACGCCAGCCGCCAATACGGGCGACGTTGTCGTTGGCTGCTTTCCAGTTGCCCATTTTGTCGTCGCTGTGGGCTCGATAGCCTTCAAACGCTGACTTGTAAGGCACTGGCGTTGTCGCTGGTGGCGTGGCTGGTGGTGCGGTCTGGGCGCTTGCGTGGCCTGCCAACAGCACTGCTGACGAAAACGCAATCAATAATGTACGTGCGTTGTGTATCTTGTGAATCATTAAAAATCTCCTGAACCATGAGCCGGGCAACTGAATAAGTTGCGGTGGTCTGAGCGGTAGATACCCAGTAGGCACCTGTCAGACAAGCCAAGTACAGGCCCAGTTTGGGCCTGAGGTTCTAGGAGATCGGTGGTTTTTGACCCAGCGCGGTAGCTGCGCTGGTAAATGCTGCGGCGCGCGCTGGGCGCAGCTGGGGTGGGGTGAAACAAGTGGTTACTTCAAGCGGCGAAGGCGACAGGGCCACCGTGTGGCAAGCCTGACAAGCCTGGCAAGTGCCGTTATGGTCGTTGTTGCTCGCTTCGTTAGTTTCCGACTGGCCTGCAAGCTGCTCATGGCAATCAGGCTGGGCCTGAGTTGCTGAAAAAACCTGATTTTGATGTACAAAAGATTCTGTAGCCCCCATTTCATGGGCGCGAGCAGCTCCTGATTCAATAGCTGCTTCTGCGCTTGCCATTTGCATAACCATCGCGTCGCCCGCCCAGCCGCGCAAGGGCAGCAGGACAATCATGAGGATCAAGGCTAGACGGTGCATAGGTTAATGATAGTCGGCTGCAGAAAAAGTTCAACCTTCAACGCGTAAAAACAAGCATCACCACTGCCATCGCCACCATGCCCACGTCTTCAACAATCGTCACCGTGCTCATGGGAAGCTTGAACACCGTGCCCAGGCAAGCGCACTGAATTTGCGTTTTGCTGGCCACGGCTTTGATCACGCCGACCGCTGAAAAGCCCATCACGATGATGGTGGCCCAGTGCGTAAGTACCGGGTTGAGGTGCGCCAGATAGGCAATGCCCAGGGCCAGTTCTACAAACGGGTACATCAGTCCCCAGCCGCGCCAGCGTTTGGCGAGCAGGTCGTAGCCTGAATATGCGTCGGCAAAGGCGTTAACGTCCAGCAGCTTGAAAAACGAGAACACCAAAAAGAAACCCGCCATGAAGTAGCGCATGGTCTCTTCCCCGCTGATGCTGGCGGTGCCCCCCATACCAATTTGAAGCAACACGCTGGCTCCCAGAATGTAGGCAAGGATTAGCAGCAGCGGGCTGTAAGTGCTGAGCCAGCTCGGAGAAGTACTTTCATTTGCTATTATTTCAGGAGCTGCTTGAGCCCGTATTGATTGGTCTGGAGCCATATTTGATGTGTTATTTGGCATTAAAACGTACTTGCCAGACGCTGCAACGGCCGTTTTCAGGGCGTCGAAACCGGTTTTGGCATCCGTAAGCACCACTTGCATGGGGGACAACGTTACTTCGACACCAGCGGCCAAGGGGGCAAGCGCTTGTGCGACTTTGTTGACGCAGGCACCACAGTGCAGGCCATTAAGCGCGTAGGTTTGAGTTGTCATTGTGCGGTCTTTCCTTCAGCTTGTTTAAATTGTTTTATCTCAAATGCAGCCTGCCTGATCACAGACCCACCACCCCATAGCGCTAAAACCGCCATGCCGCTGGCCACCATCAAGTCAGGCCAGGCGCTGCCCGTGCCAAGCACGCCCACCGCTGCCAGCATGACGGCAATATTGCCGATTGCGTCGTTGCGTGAGCACAGCCACACGCTGCGCATGTTGGCATCACCCTCGCGCCAGGCGTACAGCATGGCGGCCACCGCCACGTTGGCAACCAGTGCCAACAGGCCGATGGTGCCCATGGTGAGTGCTTCTGGCGTGCCGCCTTGGGTGTACATCCATGCTGCTCTACTAAGTACAAAAATGCCAAACCCGATCATGCAAGCACCTTTGAGCAGCGCAGCTCTAGCCCGCAAAACGACTCCAGCCGAAAGCACCGCCAGCGACACGCCGTAGTTGGCCGCGTCGCCGAAAAAGTCAATCGCATCTGCTAGCAGTGAGGTGGAACCTGACGTGAAGCCTGCGCCGATTTCTATGGCAAACATGGCCAGGTTGATGATGAGCGCCGCCCACAAAATTTTGCGGTAGCGCGGGCTACTGGCCTGTTGGTCGTTGTGGGTGTGTCCGCAGTGGGCTGACATGGTTTGGTTTCCCTTGGTTTTCTGAATCAATGGCATGATTGGAAACCTTAAACCCACTTGAAGGTCAAGCATGGCGGTTTTAATTCCCCACACAGCGGGTGGCTACAAGATTGGCGAAGCCGCCACACGCAGTGGCGTCACAGCTGCCAATATTCGCTTTTACGAAAAAGAAAAGCTGCTTAGCCCCCAGGGAAGAAGCGACAACAGCTACCGAATGTATAGCGATGGCGATGTGCACCAGCTGCGTTTTATACGCGCCTGCCGGGCGCTGGACATGTCCCTTGATGAAGTACGCACGCTGCTCGGCCTGGATTTAAACATCAAGGCCGATTGCAGCACGGCGCGCTTGGCGCTGGACGAGCATTTGGCGCATGTGCGCACGCGTCTGGCGGAGTTGAAGGCGCTTGAAAAAGACCTCAAAGTGCTGCGCAGCCGCTGCGACGGCCAAGACGCGAAATGCCACATCATTGAGGCGCTGCATGAGCGGGCGGATGCCTTGCCGCGTCGTGCGGCCGCTCGCCCAACGCACAAGGGCCACGTTTAAACCGCTTGCCCGATGGCTACTGCTTTTGGCGCGCGGTCAAACGCCAGCGTGAGCAGCGCCAGCAATCCAAACGGTGCGCCTACCCAGCCCAAATGCGCAAACCCCACCGTGCCGACCGACGCGCCGCTGACCACTGCACCTAAGGCAGTGCCCAGGTACAACATCGAGCTGTTCAAACTCAACAACAGCGGCGCATTTTTTGGTGACAAACTGACCAGGCGGCTTTGCTGCGGCGCGGTCATGCCAAAACCCGCAACGCCCCACACCACGAGCGTGGCCACCGTCCACGCTAGATGACCCTCAGTAAATGGCAGCACACACATCATTGCAACCAGTACCGACAGTTGCACAGTAATTGTGCGCAGTGAGCCAAAGCGGTCGTTGGCCCAACCACCCACGATCGTTCCTACAACGCCCGCCACCCCAAAAAACGCCAGCACCACCGACAGCGTGACAGCGCTCATGGTGTTGAGCGCCAACAGCACCGGGCCTACGTAAGCAAACACGCTAAAGATGGCGATGAAAAACAGCAGCGTGCGCAGCCACACACGCAGCACCGCGCTTTGGCCTGCAGCGGTTTTGAATCCACTAAAACTGATACGTGCAGTTGCAGCGCCTTTAGGCAACAGCGCCGTTGCGGCCAGCAGAGCGGCCAGGCTGGCAGCTACACACAGCCATACCGGCACGCGCCAGCCGTATTCAAAACCCAGCCACGCGCCAATCGGCAGCGCCACCGCGTAGCTGATGCTCATACCCAAAAAAGTGGTGGACAGCGCCCGCCCGACCAGCGCGGGGGCTACTAGCGTTACGGCCAGCGCGGACACCGCAGCGGTAAACATGGCGCCCGCGCCCATTAGCACGCGGCCCAGCAGCAGCACCGAAAGGCTTGGAGCAAGGGCGCACACCAGGTTGCCTGCTGCAAACAGCGCCAGCGCCAATTGAATGGCGCGTTTGCGCGGCCAGTTGGCGGTGAGCACGATTAAAAATGGCGCAATGACCGCAGTGGCCACTGCGTAAGCCGTCATGGCTTGCCCGGCTGCCGCCACGCTGATGCCCAACGCCGTGCTGACGGGCTGCAAAATGCCGCCCAGAATAAAAGCGCCGCTGCCAATAACAAGATTACACAGCGCAAAGAAATAAAGCATACGGGGCATGGTTTGATTGTGACGCGATGCGCCGCATGCTGCTGCCCGCAGCGACAATGGCGTTTTTTCCTGAAGGCCCGCATGTTGAACAAGTTTTGTAAGCTGGTAGCGCTGTGGTGTGCAGCGGCATGCATCAGCCCAGTTGCGCACGCGCAAGGCAGCGTGTTGATTGAAGAGCTCACCACGCAAGAGATCAGTCAGGCGCTTCAATCTGGCAAAACCACGGTGTTGATTCCAATTGGCGGCACCGAGCAAAACGGCCCGCACATGGTGCTGGGCAAACACAACGTGCGCGCCAAGGTGCTGGCCGGCAAAATCGCCGCACAGCTGGGCAACGCGCTGGTCGCGCCTGTGCTGGCCTACACGCCCGAAGGCAACATCGACCCGCCAACTGAGCACATGGGCTTTGCCGGAACTATTTCTATCTCAGACGACGCCTTCAAATCGGTGTTGCTCGGCGCAGCCCGCAGCTTTCAAAAGCATGGCTTTGTAAATGTAGTGCTGCTGGGCGACAGCGGCAACTACCAAAAATTGCTGACGCAGGTTGCTGATTCGTTCAACCGCCAGGCAGGCAAGTCGCCCACGCGTGTGCACCACCTTCTGGCCTACTACCGCGCGGGGCAAACGACGTATGTTGATGCGCTCAAAGCCAAAGGCTTGAGCAACGCAGAAATTGGCACCCATGCTGGCTCAGCCGATACGTCGCTGGCCATGGCGGTTGACGCCGCATTGGTCAAGCCCGAACGCTTTGCTGAGGCCGTGCGCCTGGGCAAAAGCGGCGGCACGGCGGGTGACCCACGGGCTTCTACTGCTGCCATTGGTCAGTTGGGGGTAGATGCGGTTGTTAAAATCTCGGTTGACGCCATCAAAAATGTAACCGCCGCCCATCGGTAGCGCGTTATTGCCTTGGATTCCCGCTCAGACTTCTCTTTATTCAACCTACAAGTTTCAAAGTCGATCACCATGCGTAAAAATTATTGGACAGCGGGCTTGTTTGCAGCTGCTGGCTGCACCGCTGCGGTGTCGTGGGCCCTGGCGCAAACGCCAAGTGGCGCTTTAAACGGCACATCTGCCACGGCCACTATGGCCAAGCCCTCAGCTACGTCCTTAGCTACGCCTTACGCTGCCTCGGCTAAATCATTGATCCCGCCGCCAGGGCCACTTTCAACCGGCGCACTTGACATGTTTTCTAACATGCCGCCTGCCGTCAACCCAGCCAATTTGTACAGCGAAATTGCATCGAACAAACTCAGCCCCAACGTCGCAGGAGCCTTAGAGCGTGTGTACGTGCCCAACCGGGGTGAAAACACCGTGTCGGTAATCGACCCCGCCACGCTGAAAGTCATTGATAAATTCAAAGTGGGCGTGCACCCGCAACACATCGTGCCCAGCTGGGACTTGAAAACGCTGTGGGTTGCCAACAATGCCGAAGGCCGAACCGATGGCAGCTTGACGCCAATCGACCCAAAAACCGGCAAACCCGGCGTGTCAGTGCCAGTCGATGACCCGTACAACCTGTACTGGTCGCCCGACGGCCAATTCGCCATCGTGGTGGCGGAGGCGTACAAGCGCCTGGACTTTCGGGATGCCAAAACCATGGCGATGAAGTTCACGCTGCCTACGCCCAAATGCGCTGGCATCAACCACGCCGATTTCTCCATCGACGGCAAGTTTGCGCTGTTCACCTGCGAGTTCAACGGCTCGATTACCAAGATTGATCTGGTCAATCGCAAAGTGGTCGACACGCTCAAACTCGACGCTTATTTTGATCGGCCTGATGTGCTGGCGCTGCTGGCCTCGCCTGGCAAAAAAGCAAAGTACATTCCTGACCCGAAAAACCCTGCCGGCGCTGACATTTGCACCACGCCCGGCATGCCGCAAGACGTGCGAATTTCGCCCGACGGCAAGATTTTTTATGTGGCCGACATGATGGTCGACGGTGTGCATGTGGTCGATGGTGAAAGCTTCAAGCAAATCGGCTTTATTCCAACCGGCAAGGGCGCGCACGGCCTGTACCCCAGCCGCGACGGTAAAAGCATGTACGTGGCCAACCGCGGCAGTAACAAAATTCGCGGCACGCCGAACGGCCCCGGAAGCGTCAGCGTGATTGACTTTGCAAGCCGCAAGGTTACTAAAACCTGGCCAGTGCCCGGCGGCGGCAGCCCCGACATGGGCAACATCAGCGTTGACGGCAAACACCTGTGGCTGGGTGGCCGCTACGACAGCGAGGTGTACCGCTTTAACACCGACAGCGGAGCGGTAGACAAGATCGCCGTGGGCCGCGAGCCGCATGGCCTGACGGTGTGGCCGCAGCCGGGGCGGTTCTCGTTTGGGCATACGGGCAATTTGCGCTAGACCGCAAAGTCGCCTATCAGCTACTCAAAAGCGCAGCATTTCCGCCTGCAGCCGTAGTGTTCACCGTTACCGTTTGCTCTGCGCAAAAGCGGTACAAATAATGTGGCCCGCCGGCTTTGGGGCCGGTGCCGCTCAAGCCCTCACCGCCGAAGGGCTGCATGCCCACCACAGCGCCCGTCATGGCGCGGTTGACGTACACGTTGCCGATGTGTGCGCTGGCGGCAAGCGCCTGGGCGCGTGAGTCGATGCGGGTTTGTATGCCGAGCGTCAGGCCATAGCCCAGCGCATTAATTTGCGCAATGACGGCTTCTGACTCGCCAGCCCAGCGCACAATTTGCAGTACCGGACCGAAGATTTCTTCGCGTACGTCTGAAATGCTGGTAACTTCAAACGCCGTTGGCTGTATGCATTTTGCTATTGATAATGGAGCGGCTTGCGCGCGTATTTGTTGTCCAAAAAGCACTTTTGATTGTGAATTCAGGCGGTTTATCTGCGCGTTGATAGTGTCAAACGCATCAAAGTCAATCACCGGGCCCACGTCGGTTTGCACATCAGCTGCATCGCCTGTCGTCAACTCGGCGGCCGCGCCTTGCACCATCGTTATCACGTGGTCTGCAATGCTTTCGTGCACACACAAAAGCCGCAGTGCCGAGCAGCGCTGGCCTGCGCTTTTAAACGCGCTGTGCATCACGGCGTCCGCCACTTGTTCAGGCAGGGCGCTGCTGTCTACCAGTATCGCGTTGATGCCGCCCGTTTCTGCAATCAGCGGTGTGATGGGGCCGTCTTTGGCCGCCAGCGCGCGGTTGATGATTTTTGCCACCTGCGTCGAGCCAGTGAACACGACGCCTGCCAAGCCACCTTGAGCCACCAGCGCCGCGCCCACCGTGTCACCCGGGCCATGCGCCAGTTGCAGCACACCGCTGGGCACGCCTGCATCTATCAAGATTTGAACGGCAGCTTTCGCAATGCCGGGTGTTTGCTCGGCCGGTTTGGCGATGACGGCGTTGCCGGTGGCCAGCGCGGCTGCAACCTGGCCCACAAAAATAGCCAGCGGGAAGTTCCACGGGCTGATGCACAGCCACACGCCGCGTGCCTTGAGCTGCAGCACATTGGTTTCACCCGTGATGCCAAAGGCCGCGCCGCCATGCGCCTGCGGCAAATGGATGGGCGCCATGATGCGTTCTGCCTCGCCTGCGTAGTAGCGTAAAAAATCAATCGCTTCACGCACCTCGGCAATCGCGTCGCCCCAGGTTTTAAAGGCCTCTTTGACCAGCAGGGCGCACAGTGTGGGAAGCTCGCGCTGCATCGCGTCAGCGGCTTTGCGCAAAATAGCGGCGCGTTCGGCAACTGGAACAACGCTCCACTTTTGATAGCTGCTTGCGCCCGTATTAATTGCGCCAGAGGCCAATTTGGTATCAAATTCAGCGACGTGGGAAACATTGGCGGCTGCATAGGCAATCCGCAGCGGCTGGCACATGCTGTCAACACTCAAGTCCAGCCCGGCGCTGTTTGCACGTGCCGGCCCAAACAGGTCAGCAGGTAAGGGCAGGGAGGGTTTTGGGTGCAACACCAGCGGCGACGTTAGCAGCGTGTCCATGCCCACCGACCCATCGGCCAGCTGGTGCACGAAGGATGAGTTGGCGCCATTTTCAAGCAGTCGTCGTACCAGGTAGGCCAGCAAGTCCCGGTGCGAACCGACCGGCGCGTAAATGCGGCAACTGATGCCGGGCGTTTTGAGCACCTCCCGAAAAATACCTTCTCCCATGCCGTGCAGGCGTTGCAGTTCAAACTCGCTTCCACTCAAAGTGGCCATTTTTAAAATAGCCGCAATCGTGCCCGCGTTGTGTCCGGCAAACTGCGGGTAAATCGCGTCGGGCGCGTCCAGCAGCGCTTTGGCGCAGGCCAGGTAGGCAACGTCGGTATGGTTTTTGTGGGTGAAAACCGGATAGTGCGGCAGGCCAAGTTCCTGGGTGCGTTTGATTTCTGCGTCCCAGTACGCGCCTTTGACCAGGCGGCACATCAGTCTTAGTTTGTATTTGCGCGCCAGCACAATGATGTGCTGCACCAGGTCAAGCGCCCGGGTTTGGTAGGCCTGCAGCGCCAGGCCAAAGCCACGCCATGCGGGGTGGTGCTGGGCAACCAGTGCTGCCAAAGCCTCGAACACATCAAGTGACAGCTCTAGCCGATCAACTTCTTCAGCGTCAATCGTCAGGTTGATGTTGGCGCGCGCGGCCAGCTCGCACAGGCCCCACACGCGCGGCACGAGTTCGGCCATCACGCGGGCGTGCTGCGTGTGCTCAAAGCGCGGGTTGAGCGCGCTCAATTTGATAGAAATACCATCATTTAGCTCTGTAGCCCAATCTTTACGGGCGCTAGAAGCTATTGAATGTATAGCATTGGTGTAGCTGGTCAGGTAGGCTTGCGCATCTTTCTCGGTGCGCGCGCCTTCACCAAGCATGTCATAGGAGAACCTAAGCCCAAACGCTTGGCGCTCCGCGTCCTGCGCTGCCCCCCGTGGGGGCGGTTCCGACTTGGGGCGGCCCGGCGTCGGAACGCGCACGTTGCCTTGTTTCTTTTTTGCGCTGGTGGCTTCGGCCATCGCGTCAGCAATAGTCTGGCCCAGTACGAATTGCTTTCCCAGCAACTGCACGGCTCGCAGTGTCGCCGCCACCACGGCACGTGCGCCCAGCTTGCTCAGCGCGCCACCAGTGCCATCGGCTGCCGGTAAAAACTTCTTGGACAAACCAATTGCGCTTGACGACAACCGCGCCAGTGCTTTGGCAGACTTTTCATCGCTGCCCGCAAAGTCGGCGCGGCCAAGCTGGTCGGCCGTCAAAGCAATGGCTGTGTCGATGTCAGGCACGCGCAGCAGCGCCTCGGCCAATCGCATCAGCGCCAAGCCTTCAGCGCTGGAAATCGGGTATTCCTTGAGCAGACTTTCCATCGCCCAAAAAGGAGGCGGGCTGGCGCGCACTGCGGCCACCCAAGGCGTGGCCGTTGCAGCAGCTGTTGCCCAATCCAGCGCATCACCGAGTGACTGCAAATGGGCTCGAACGACTTCAGCTTCAGGGCGGTACGGGTTGGGTAAACGTTGTGGGCGAATAGGCAGGTTAGGCATGTTTAGTGGATGTTGGTTTTTGTTGATTTCGGTATTTGATTTCTCTATTGTTTTACCAATTTAATAAAATTAATCACTAAAATATCGCGAAATACCAAATTAATCACTATAAATGACGCCATCTACAACAGACATTGACCGCCTCGATATTCGTATTTTGCACGCGCTGCAGCAAGACGGGCGCATCAGCAATTTGAAGCTGGCCGAGACGGTTGGGCTGTCTCCCACCGCCGCGCTGGCACGCCTTCAGCGCCTGACGCGCGACGGCTATCTGCTGGGTTATGAGGCGCATTTAAACCCGGTCAAACTGGGCCTGGGGCTCACGGTATTTGTGGAGGTGCTGCTGGACCGCACCACGTCCAATGTGTTTGATGCGTTTAAAGCGGCGGTGCAGGTGTACCCCGAAATCACCGAATGCCACATGGTGGCAGGCGGGTTTGACTACTTACTGAAAACCCGCATGCGCGACATGGCGGCTTACCGCGCGTTTGCAGGCAGCGCGCTGTGGCAGTTGCCCGGCGTGCGGGAGACGCGCACTTACGCCGTGATGGAGGAGGTTAAAAACACCACACGGCTGCCGCTGGGGGTTTGATGCGTACCGCAGCTCTTGTGATCAACTTGACGGTGCGTGAGCGGGCTGCCGATCCGTTTTGCTTCGTATCCTCCGGGCTTTGCACGGCTGCCGCCGTGCATCGCCGATTGGCGCGCAGCGAACGCATCCGCCAAAGCGGATGCGAAGCCCTCCTCCTTGACCTACGCAAAACGCATCAGCAGCCCGCTCAGTTTGACATCTGTCTTCTGCATAAAGTGACCTTGCCCGTTGAATCCGTATCCCATAACCGAGATCATGAGTTGGCTTGCTTGGGCTGAGTGACAAGCCAGTTTTGCTCGAACTGCACCGGGCTTATATAGGCCAGCGTCGAATGCAGCCGAGCCCGGTTATACCAA
>JANNCT010000120.1:0-1819 GCA_031386895.1 Polaromonas sp. | reverse complement strand
CACGTCGGGCGTGTTGTCCTTCATCCATTTTTTGGAATACTCGTAGCCTTTAAAAAGTGGCTCCCAATACGGCTCATGGGTCTTGCCTGTATCCATCGCAGCGCCGATGGCTGGCACGTGTGATGTAAAAACACTGGCGGTAATACGCGCCATCTCAAGCACCCGCTTTCTGTGCAGATTTGCCTTGAGGCTGGTGATGCGCCTGCGCGGTTCCGTCTTCACCGACCACGCGGTTGCCCTCAACTGAACGCCCGCCACCAATCATCATGTCCCGGTATTCCAGCTCAGTCATGCCAGTCATGCTGCCCGCCATTTGCTGAAAGCTCTTGCCATGCGTTGCACCTAATTTGGCTAAAAAATAAATATTGCCACCAAGCGAGATCGCGCGGTTCAAATCTACCGCCAGCACAGCCTGCTTTTGGTCCTCTGTCAACGGCCATTCATCAAGGTATGCGCGCTGGTCAGTTTTGAAGCGTTCACGGTTTTCGTGCTTCATCAGTGACATGCAAAACTGGTTCAAGTGGTAGCCCTTGCGGCTTTCGTCGGCATCAAAAATCGTGGTGCCCGGCACGTCAAGGTAGTTTTTATTCAGAGACATCTCAGCTCCAATAAAGGCGATTTGGATTGTCGACCAGCAATTTTTGCTGCAACTCGCGCGTAGCTGCAATCTGCGGAATAAAGTCCACCAGCAGGCCATCATCAGGCATGTGGTCTTTCAAGTTCGGGTGCGGCCAGTCGGTACCCCACAGCACGCGGTCAGAAAAGGTTTCGACCAACCGTTTCGCGAAAGGTACAACGTCCTGGTAAGCATGTTGCTCACCGTTCAACGCCTTCGGGCCGCTCACACTCAAGCGCTCGGGGCAGCTGACTTTGCTCCAGATGTTGTCACGCTCGCGCATCATCTTGATGAACAACTCAAACTCCGGGCCGTCCACCGGCTTGGTCACATCAGGCCGGCCCATGTGGTCCACCACCACGATCGTTGGCAGTGCAGTGAAAAAGTCGTAAAGCTCGGGCAGGTCCGCCGCCTCAAAGTACACCACCACATGCCAGCCCATCGGCGCGATGCGGTTGGCAATCTCCAGCAGCACATCGCGCGGCGTGAAGTCGGCAAGGCGTTTGACGAAATTAAAGCGTGTGCCGAGCACACCCGCCGCGTGCATGTCTTGCAGTTCTGCATCTGTCACATGGCGGTTGACCGTGGCTACGCCCCGCGCTTTGTTGTTCGACGCCTTCAGCGCGTCAACCAGAGCGCGGTTGTCACTGCCGTGGCAGGTGGCCTGCACGACCACATTTTTATCGAAGCCCAAATGGTCGCGCAGGGCAAACAATTGCTCTTTGGACGCATCGCAGGGCGTGTATTTGCGTTCCGGCGCGTACGGAAAAATGTCGCCTGGGCCAAACACGTGGCAATGTGCATCCACCGCGCCGGGTGGTAACTTGAATATTGGCTTGGAGGGCCCGGTGTACCAATCCAGCCAGCCGGGAGTTTTAGTAAATTCCATTTTGCAATCGATGTTTCAGTCAATGTATTTCAGGCCTGCTTTTTCCAGCGGGCCGCGCATGTTGTACATGTCCAGGCCCAACTCACCCGCCGCAAACCGGGCGCGCTTTTCACCTTCAAAGCTCTCGCGTTTTTCTGCGGCATCGGCCACTTCGCCCGCCATCGCAGCAGGTACACCACCACGCCGTCAATATCCGCAATCACTACATCACCGGGATTCACTAACGCACCTGCACAAACGATAGGGATGTTGACCGAACCCAGCGTTGCCTTGATGCACCCTTTGGAATGAACAGCCTTGCTGACGACTGGGAA
>JANNCT010000162.1:0-4576 GCA_031386895.1 Polaromonas sp. | reverse complement strand
GTGTTTGGCACGCCAACGATTTCTGACGGCATGGCGATGGGTACTGAGGGCATGAAGTATTCGCTCGTCAGCCGTGAAGTCATTAGCGACTGCATTGAAACCTGCGTACAAGGCCAATGGATGGACGGCGTGCTGGTGGTAGGCGGTTGCGACAAAAACATGCCCGGCGGCCTGATGGGCATGCTGCGCGCCAATGTGCCCGCTATTTATGTGTATGGCGGCACCATTTTGCCGGGCAGCTACAAAGGCGTTGATCTGAACATCGTCAGCGTGTTTGAAGCCGTGGGTGAAAACGCCGCAGGCCGCATGAGCGATGAAGACCTGCTGCAAATCGAGCGCCGCGCCGTGCCAGGCACCGGCAGCTGCGGCGGAATGTACACGGCCAACACCATGTCAAGCTCGTTTGAAGCGTTGGGTATTTCACTGCCCTATTCCAGCACCATGGCCAACCCGCATGACGAGAAAATGAACTCGGCAGCCGAGTCAGCCCGTGTGCTGATAGAAGCTGTCAAAAAAGACATCAAGCCGCGCGACATCGTGACGAAAAAGGCGATTGAAAACGCAGTGGCGGTCATCATGGCGACGGGCGGTTCCACCAACGCGGTGCTGCACTTTTTGGCGATTGCGCACACGGCGGGCGTGGACTGGACGATTGATGATTTTGAGCGCATTCGCGTTAAAACCCCAGTGCTGTGCGATTTGAAACCATCAGGCAAATACCTGGCGGTTGATTTGCACAAAGCGGGCGGTATTCCGCAAGTGATGAAGACGCTGCTGGCCGCTGGCTTGCTGCACGGCGATTGCCTGACGATTAGCGGGCAAACGATTGCCGAAGTGCTGAGTGACATCCCCGATGTGCCGCGTGCTGACCAGGACGTGATTCGCCCAATCGACAAGCCGATATACAAGCAAGGCCACCTGGCGATTTTGAAAGGCAACTTGTCGCCCGAAGGCGCTGTCGCCAAAATCACCGGCCTGAAAAACCCGGTGATGACCGGCCCGGCGCGCGTTTTTGATGACGAACAATCTGGCTTGGCCGCGATTTTGGCTGGCAAGATCAAAGCCGGTGATGTGATGGTGCTGCGCTACCTTGGGCCTAAAGGTGGTCCTGGCATGCCAGAAATGCTGGCCCCAACTGGCGCGTTGATTGGCGCTGGTTTGGGCGAAAGCGTCGGCCTGATTACCGATGGCCGGTTTTCAGGCGGCACGTGGGGCATGGTGGTTGGCCATGTTGCGCCTGAAGCAGCTGCGGGCGGCAACATTGCGTTTATTCAAGAAGGCGATTCGGTCACTATTGATGCCAAGCAGTTGCTGTTGCAACTCAACATAAGCGACGACGAATTGGCCAAGCGCAAAGTGGGCTGGGTAGCACCCAAGCCGCGCTACATACGTGGTGTGCAGGCCAAGTTTGCGTTTAATGCATCAAGCGCCAGCAAAGGCGCTGTGCTGGACGATTACTGAAATCGCACCCTAAATTGGCTACGACTTCCAGCGGGGTCGTGGCCTATTTTTTGACTTTTCGCTTGGCAGACAACATGCCCATGGCAACCCTCTGCTTTTCAATTCGGTCTTGCTTGCGGACTTCCATCTTTTCAATTTCAACCCGCTTGGTGTAGCCCGACGCATCGGCCCACCACCACCACACCACAGCTAACCCGAACGGCGATAGCACTACATACCAGGGCCACGCCGCCACCGGACCAAACTCCAGGTACTTCATCAGGCCCGTGGCAATTCCGATCAGTAAAAAACCCATAACTTCGCTCCTGGCGTTCAAATTTGTAACTGGCGAGGACTGCGGCACAGGTCAACCAGCATCACTACAATCACGTTGTAGGCTTGTAACTCTGACAAGCCCTTAAAACATTATCCCCTCACGAGGCAGCATTATGAAAAATGTATTTTTAGCCATCACCGCACTTACCATCGGCATGACCGTCTCAGCACCCGTGTTTGCGGACGCTGCTTTGGCCACCTCCAAAAACTGCATGGCCTGCCACGCGGTAGAGAAAAAAGTCGTTGGCCCATCCTACAAAGACGTAGCTGCCAAGTACGCTGGCCAAGCCGATGCCGTAGCCAAACTGGCCGGCAAGATTGTCAAAGGCGGCGGCGGCGTGTGGGGTCCAGTGCCGATGCCAGCCAACGCGCAAGTCAGCCCAGACGAAGCGACTAAACTAGCCACCTGGATCATGACGCAAAAGTAAATGCAGGCGAATGTCGCCACGCGTAAAAAAGCCCGCTGAAGCGGGCTTTTTTATTTCTATTTCGGTCTACAGCCCAATAAATACGGGCGATAGCAGCTCCATAATTGATAGCAAAATAGGTTACTGCTTTTCAGACAACTGGTCGAGAATGGCAGGGTTTTCTAAGGTCGAAGTATCTTGCGTGATCGCCTCTCCCTTGGCAATGCCGCGCAGCAAGCGGCGCATGATTTTGCCGCTCCGGGTTTTGGGCAGGTTGTCGCCAAAGCGAATGTCTTTTGGTTTGGCAATCGGCCCGATTTGCTTGCCCACCCAGTCGCGCAGCTCTTTGGCTATGGCTTTGGCTTCTTCACCGGTGGGGCGCGAGCGCTTGAGCACCACAAACGCCACAATCGCCTCGCCTGTCAAATCATCAGGCCGGCCCACCACGGCAGCTTCTGCCACCAGCGCCGTGTGCGCCACAAGAGCCGATTCAATCTCCATCGTGCCCATGCGGTGGCCTGACACGTTCAAAACGTCGTCAATTCGGCCGGTGATGCGGAAATAGCCATTGTCTGCGTTACGTACCGCGCCATCGCCCGCCAGGTAGGTCGTGCCGCCCATTTCTGGTGGGAAGTACGCCTTTTTAAACCGCTCAGGGTCGCCCCAAATGGTGCGAATCATGGATGGCCACGGGCGCTTGACCACCAGCATGCCGCCCGCGCCGTTGGGCAACTCGTTACCGGTCTCGTCCACAATTGCCGCCATGATGCCGGGCAGCGGCAGCGTGCAGCTGCCTGGAACCAGCGGCGTGGCACCGGGCAGCGGCGTGATCATGTGGCCGCCAGTTTCAGTTTGCCAGAAGGTGTCCAGCACCGGGCAGCGCTCGCCGCCGACGTTTTTGTAGTACCACATCCAGGCTTCGGGGTTGATGGGCTCGCCCACTGAACCCAGGATGCGCAGGCTGGTCAGGTCTGAGCGGTCAGGGTGCACTTTTTCATCGGCTTCAGCAGCTTTGATCAGTGAGCGTATTGCAGTTGGCGCTGTGTAGAAAATCGACACCTTGTGGCGCTCAATCATTTGCCAGAAGCGCCCAGCGTTCGGGAAGGTTGGAACGCCTTCAAAAATCACCTGCGTTGCACCCGCCGCCAACGGGCCATATGCCACGTAAGTGTGACCAGTGATCCAGCCGATGTCAGCGGTACACCAAAACACGTCAGACGGTTGCAGGTCAAACGTCCAGTCCATCGTCAATTTGGCCCACAGCAAATAACCGCCCGTGCTGTGCTGCACGCCCTTCGGTTTGCCGGTAGAGCCTGACGTGTACAGCACAAACAATGGGTGTTCAGCGCCGACAAATTCAGGCTCGCACACGGGCGCGGCTTTGGCCGTGACTTCATGCATCAGGCTGTCGCGCCCGGCCACCATATTGCAGGCAGTGGCGGTGCGCTGGTAGACGATGACGTTTTTAATCGACTCGCAGCCGCCCAAGTCAAGGCCTTCATCGACGATGGCTTTGAGCGGAAGTTCTTTGCCGCCGCGCAGCTGGTAGTTGGCAGTAATGACAGCCACCGCACCGGCGTCTTGAATGCGTTCTTGCAAGCTTTTGGCTGAAAAGCCGCCAAACACCACCGAGTGCGTAGCGCCAATTCGCGCGCAGGCCTGCATGGCCACCACGCCTTCGACCGTCATGGGCATGTAGATGACGACGCGGTCGCCTTTTTGAATGCCCATCGCCTTCAGTGCGCTGGCAAACTGGCTGACTTTGGCGTGTAGCTCTTTGTAGGTGACATTGACAACGGTGCCATCGTCGCCTTCAAAAATAATGGCTTTTTTGTGCTCAGTGGGCGTGCCCAAATGGCGGTCCAGGCAGTTAAACGATGCGTTCAATTCGCCATCTGCAAACCAGGTATAGAACGGCGCTTTTGACTCGTTCAGCACCTCAGTGAACGGTTTTTTCCAGCTCAGGTTTTCACGCGCCAAACGCGCCCAAAATCCTTCGAAATCAGTGCCCGCCTCAGCGCAGAGTGCGTTGTACGCGTCCATGCCGGAAATTCTGGCGGCCTTCACGGTGGCTGCGCTGGGCGCAAAGACGCGGTTTTCAACCAGCAGTGATTCAATGTTCGTTGTGGCGTTGGTCATGTCTGTCTCCGTTTGGGTCTGGGGCTATCGCTAACTTGTCACGCAATACATGTTACTGTCACGCAAAGCTCTTACGTACCACTGACTGGCTTGAATCTTACAAAACCCATCCTTTTTAAACTTGCTCACCATGAACGAATCTGAACCTAAAAAACACCCGCCCCTTCGCCCACTGCCGAACTTTATTTTTGCCAGCCGCTGGCTGCAACTGCCTCTGTATATCGGCTTGATCGCCGCGCAAGCGGTGTACGTGG